>NZ_NOYB01000044.1:0-70536 GCF_002258235.1 Rhodococcus sp. 06-470-2
GTCCAACGCCTCGAAAAACCGCACCTTCAACCCAGCACATGCCACGATCCCCGCAACTCCCTCAAATCGAGGGTGTTGCGGGGATCGTTAGAACCCGCCGAAGGAGTGGCGGGGCTTTTCTCGTGAGTACTAGTCGTTCTGGAAGTAGCTCAGCAGTCGCAGGATCTCGACGTACAGCCAGACCAACGTGATGGTCAGACCGAGGGCGACGCCCCAGGCTGCCTTCTCCGGTGCCTGTGCGCGGATCAGCTGATCGGCCTGGTCGAAGTCGAGCAGGAAGCTGAACGCGGCGATGCCGATGCAGACGAGGCTGAAGATGATGGCCAGCGGTCCGCCGGAACGAAGACCGAAACCGTCCTCCATGAAGAAGCTGGCGACGAGGTTTCCGAGCATGAGGACGACGACACCGATGAGGGCACCGACGACCATGCGGGTCAGGCGCGGGGTCACGCGGATCGCGCCGGTCTTGTAGACGATCAGCATGCCGAAGAACACGCCGAACGTGCCGAGGACGGCCTGACCGATGAGGGCCGATCCGCCGACCCCACCGAACGCGACACCGGTGAACATCAGCGACAGTGCGCCGAGGAACACGCCTTCCGCTGCGGCGTAGGCGAGGACGATGGCCTTGTTGTCCATCTTGCGACCGAAGGTCGCGAACATGACCAGGCCGAAGCCGATCAAGCCACCGCCGATGACGAACGGAGCGGCCAACGCGGTGTTGTTGGAGACCAGCAGGTACGAGATGATCGCCGTGACGCTCAGCACACCGAGGGTGATGCCGGTCTTGGTGACCACGTCGTCGATGGTCATTGCCCGCTGTGCGGGCTGGGTTGTGTACGGGTCGGCCTGCGTTCCGGGATGCTGGCCGAAGGTGGCGGCCTGCGAGGCTCCAGCCGTCGCAGATCCGAATGTGGCGTAGCCGCCGCCCTGCTGCTTGGGCAGGTTGCGGAACACCGGGTTGCTGGAGGTGCGCACCGTGTCTCTTCCCTTCGTAAGTTCTGATCCCCACCGGGGATCTCCCCGTCGGTCATCAGTAGAACGTCTGACATCCGGACAAAAGTTCCCAGGAGGAGAACTTCTACGACGGACAAATCGGACTCTACCGGGTGGGGGCTCGACACGCGGAGACGACGGCGTGTGTGACACCGAATCGAAACGGGCACTATGAGGAAATGGCAATCGAAGACGGACCCGACCAGACCTTGGACCCCAGCGAGAGCGTCGACTCCGACGAGGTGCGCAACGACGACGGTGACACCGTGGTCGATCCCCCCGATCACTGGAGCGAGGCCAACAGCTTCGGCACCACTGCTCGCGAAGCAGCCGAGGGCGAGAGTCTGGACCTCAAGCTCAGCGAGGAAGAACCCGACATCGCCGTCGAAGACGATCTCGACCGCCCGATCACCGAGACCCCCGACGACGAGTTGACCGAGGAACTGGTCGACCACGTCATCGAGGAATCCGACGAGGATCCGGACGTCGATTACGCAGAAGGCCAGCGTCAGGCCGAAATAGTCGAAGGCACTCTCGTCGAGGACCTCGGACGCAACCGGGGACAGATCGACGGAGCTCCCGAAGACGGCGGCCCGGTCACCTGACCGTCTACCGTTGCTCGCTCGAACGCACCGAGCGAGCAACGGTGAACTTGCCGTTGCGCCCCATCAGGTCGGTGGGGCCGACGGCGTCGGCCAGTTCGCGCCGATAGTTCAGATGGGTGTTGAACACCGTCCACAGTTGTCCTCCCGGCCTCAGCACGCGGCCCGCCGCCGCGAACAACTTGCTCGCGCCGCCCGTGTGCACCGCAGCACCCTCGTGGAACGGCGGGTTGCACACCACCAGATCGACCGACTCCGATTCCACCGTGGACATCGCATCGTCGGCGAGCACCGACACACGCGTCCCGTTGGCCTCGGCCGTGGCCGCCGCCGATGCAATCGCTGCGGACGAGCGGTCGGTGGCGATCACCTCGAGGTCGGGCCTGGTGCGCGCCAGCTCGGTGGCGAGAATTCCTGTGCCACAGCCCAAGTCGACGGCAACCCGAGCTCGCGGGAGCATCTTCGGAACGAACTCGAGCAGATACCTGGTCCCGATGTCGAGGCCCGCACCTGCGAACACTGCCCCGTGCGCCACCACCGTCAAGTCCAGGTCGGCAATCCTCTTGCTCACCGGATACGTCATTCCCGACGCCACCGCCCCACGTGCGGTGAGCACTCGGGCCTTCTGTCGTCCGCGGCCGGCCGTCACCGTCTCGAACGACTTCCGCAGGACGTCGTTCATCGCCGGGGTCATGTGCTTGTCTCGTCCCCCCGCGAGGACGACGACGTCCGACGATGCGTGTGCGGCGATGTGCTCGGCGATCTCGGTGAGTTCGGCCAGACCTCGCGGCAACTGCATCAGCACCACGCCGACGCCGTCGAGAAGTTCGGCACCGAGCGCGTGCTGGGTGTAAGTCCCGGCCATCGAGACCCGCGCGGCGTTCAGCTCGAGCGCGCGCACTCCGGTGACGGCGTCCTGATGCACGCGTATCGCGGAGAACCCGACAGAGGCGGCCCCGAGGGTCAGGGCTCCGTACCGGTCGCCGATCACCGCGATCGGCCTGGTCCTGTCGATTCCGGTCAGTTCGTCGACGGTATCGAGGACGAGGCGGTCCGCGGCGTCGACGGCGTGAAGGTTGGGTGCCTCGGCGTCGGGCTCGCGACGAAGGGCGTCGAACAGGGATTCATCGGGCACTCGAGCAGTATCCCACCCGGCCGAGCCCGGACAGCCCGCGCGGCGAGTGGCTATTGCCGCGAATCAGGGGCATGCTCGGGGAATGGAACACAAGGACAAGAACGAGGCGCTCTTCAGCCATCCCGACGACGCATCGACCGATGCGCACGCCGAAACATCGAAGCCTGCCGTCTACACCGCCCTGTTCAGCGGCGCGAACGAATAACGAGAACAGCCCTTCACGACAGGTAGCGCAGGTACTCCAACGCCTTGGTCGCATGTACGTGACCGCGTTCGCTCTGCACCACCATCCGCACCACTCGGTTCCGATCGATCACGAATGTCGTCCGCTTCACGGACAGTAGCTGCCGCAGATACCCACGGTTGGCTGCATGCGCCCGCCCGCGTTCGAGCTCACGAAGCCGACGCCGCCGGGTGAACCACCCGCCTCGTCGCACTCCGAACTGCTCGGCCACCGCACCGTCGGAGTCGGACAGCAACGGATAGTCGAACGACCTCTGCAGCGCGAAATGCTGGTTGCGATCTCGGGTGTCGGTACTGATGCCGACACGTTGCGCGCCGAATCTCTCGAACTCCGTACCCAAGTCCCTGAAATGACACGCTTCGGCCGTGCAGATGGGGCTGTTGGCCGCCGGGTAGAAGAACAGAACGACCGGGCCCGACGCAGTCAGGTCGGTCAGCGCACGCAGTTCCCCGGAATGGTCCGGTAGCTCGAAATCCGGGGCGGTATGTCCGATACGCATGGGGCGAGGCTACCGCTCAGGCGTTCACGAGGGCGGCGGTCAGGCGATGCCGGAGGTCCCGATCGATACCCAGGTGCGTCAGATACCCGTCGAACGATCCGTGCGTCGACTTCATGACGTCCAGCCCGTGCTCCAGGTAGGACGCGCGAACACCCAGTATCGCCTCGGTGGGTCGGACCTCCGTGTCGGCCGCCCCCACCCAGGTTCGGCGCACGTGAGCGAGTAGGGGCTCGATCCCGTCGTTGCTGCGTAGGTAGTCCGCGACGATGTCGTCCTCGCTGACACCGGCCGCCCGCAACACCGTCGCGACGGTCCACCCGGCCCGATCCTTGCCCGCTGCGCAGTGCACCAGGACGCCACCGCGCCCCTCGACGATCGCGTCGACCACCCGCTTGATCGCGTGCGATGCGCCGTCGAGAGCCGAGAAGGACGCGTACGCCCGCATCATGTACTCGACTTGGCTCTGCTCGTCCTGCATGGGAGCTTCGTGGGGGGCGCGCACTCCTCGAACGATCTCGAAGGGAACCGAGATCGATTCGACGCCCGGCGGAACTAGGTCCGCGCCACTGCGATCGATCTCCGAACCGCTACGAAAATCGAACACCGTGCGGATCCCGAGGTCACCGACAGAACGCTGACCGCTCTCGGACAGCGCGCTCAATTCGGAAGCGCGATAGAACAATCCAGGCCGAACCGTCGCCCCGTCCGTGGTGCGCGCACCGCCGAGATCACGGAAGTTCCAGGCCCCGTCGAGGGCGAATTGATCGTGTACCGGGGCGTCGGGCATGGGTTCGACCCTATCGAAAGCGAGGCTACGAGCGCGGTACCAGCCAGCGACGCAGCCGGGCAGTGACGAACGGCATCACCACGTACACCATCAGCGGCGTGCACATCAGCACTACCAGCGCGGTACGCAGGGCCACGTTCAGGTCGGTCAGGTGTGGCGTCACAACGATGTTGACGAGCAGACTGACGGCGTAGAAGGCAACCCCGATCGAGACCGCCTGCTTCCACCGCGGCGGCGGACCACCGATCACCCGGACGGCGTCGGTGAGGTTGGACTGCGGCTCGAACCATCCCTCCACACCGGAGAGTCGATGTGTCGCAACGTCGTCGGCGATGGGACGGCCGGTGCCGAGCCAGGTGCGCCTGGCATCCGAGTGCAGCCAGGCGTCGAGTTCGGCGTGTGTCTCGAAGCGATACACCACGTGGTAGTCGGTGGAATCGCCGGAACTGCGCAGCCAACCGCCACCGAGAAATCCGGGAAAGGTTCGGACGATGTCCATCCCGCGATCGGTCCACTCCACGAAGTCGGCTTCGTATCCCCGACGAACGCGTCGCGCGACCGAGGTCGTGACGTGATCGAGCGTGTCGGTCGTGGTCATGCGGTACCCCTCCTGCGCGTGTTTCGTCGCGGATCGATGTGTTCTACACAGAGTGCGGCCATATGGACCGACATTCAAATCGGGAGCCGAATCAGA
Organism: Rhodococcus sp. 06-470-2; assembly: GCF_002258235.1. Classification (NCBI taxonomy): domain Bacteria; kingdom Bacillati; phylum Actinomycetota; class Actinomycetes; order Mycobacteriales; family Nocardiaceae; genus Rhodococcus; species Rhodococcus sp. 06-470-2. The sequence goes on from NZ_NOYB01000044.1 coordinate 4,958, forward strand.
GATCGATGGCTCAATGCCGGAAAGAATGTGACAATTCGTCCACACAGACCCCTGACGAACCGGCTGGAGTGGACGGATGGCACAGAAGGAATACGAGCTCGACGATGTGGACCGACGTATCGTCACCGAGCTCAGCCGTGACGGCCGAATGTCCATGCGCGCCCTGGCCGAGGCCACCCACATCTCGCGAGCACACGCCTACGTGCGCGTCGACCGTCTCGTCGACGAAGGGGTCATCGAGGGATTCACCGCACGCATCGCCTACGAGAAAGCGGGGTTCGGCGCGTCGGCGTATGTGGCATTGTCCATTCGGCAGGATTCCTGGCGCGCCGTCGCCGACGATCTGAGCACCTTCCCCTTCGTCGAACACGTCAGCCTCATGGGCGGCGACTTCGACGCCCTCGTTCTGGTGCGAGCTCCGGACACCTCGGCGCTACGACACCTGGTGCTCGACAAACTGCAGGGACTCGACGGGATACTGTCGACGCGAACCTGGCTGATCTTCGACGAGGCGATCGGACCCGGCGCGCAGTGGACCGCAGAGACAACGAACGGGAGCAATCCATGACCACGTCCGAGCGGCAACGGAACTCCACCGACGTCATCGTGATCGGCGGCGGAATCGGGGGTGTCTCGCTCGGCTACGAACTCGCGAGCGACCGACGCGTCACACTGCTCGAGCGCGAATCGACCCTGGCCTTCCACACCACCGGACGTTCGGCCGCCCTGTTCCTGGAAACCTACGGCAACAGCACCATTCGGGCCCTGACGACGGCCAGCCGGGCCTTTCTGGTCGACCCGCCGGAGCACTTCCGAACCGAGCTGCTGGCCCCGCGTCCGCTGTTGCAGTTCGCGGCCATCGGGCGAGGCGACGCGCTCGAGGCAATGTATGCGGACGTCAGCCGACTGACACCCGACGCCCGATTGGTCACCCCGACCGACGCGCGCACACTCTTCCCGCCGCTGCGCCCCGACCTGATCGATTGTGCACTCTACGAACCACATTCGATGGAGGTCGACGTCCACGCGCTGCACCAGGGTTTCGTACGGGGGTTGCGCGATCGAGGTGGACAGGTCCACACCGGGACAGGCGTGACGCAGCTCGGACGCGTCGACGGACTGTGGCACGTGCACACCACGGACGGGTCGGTCCACACTGCTCCCCTCGTCGTCGACGCAGCAGGCGCGTGGGCGGACGTCGTGGGCGGCATGGCGGGTGCCGATCCTATCGGACTCGTCCCGATGCGTCGGTCGGTGTTCATGATCGCCGCGCCCGACGATCTCGACACCGCGAATCTGGCGACGTTGAGCGATATGGACGAGAAGTTCTACATCAAACCCGAAGGCACACAACTCTTGTGCTCCCCTGCAGACGAGACACCCACCGAGCCGAGTGACGCGCGCCCCGACGAGTTGGAGATCGCGCGGGCGTTCGACGACATCGCCGAGGCCACCACACTGACGGGCCGGCATCTGCGCTCGTCCTGGGCGGGTCTGCGCAGTTTCGTTCCCGATCGCACCCCGGTCGTGGGCTTCGACCCGAGCATCGAAGGCTTCTTCTGGTGCGCCGGTCAGGGTGGGTACGGAATCCAGACCTGTGCGGCACTGGCACGAGTCGGCGCGGCAATCGTTCGCGGAGAACCGCTTCCGATCGACGTGACTGCGCGCGGACTGCGGGCGGAAGACTTGGCTCCGCAGCGCTTCGGGTGAGAGGCGCTTCGCGCCACGTGCACGAAAACTCGACCCCTGCTACGAAGTTCCACTCACGACGTCTACCGTCAGCCGGCGACTACGCGTCGTAGATCGCGCAGCGTGGTTCGGTAGATATCCACCAGGTCGGCGTCCTGCCCGGCATCGATGCGCTCGGCCCAGTCGTCGAAGGCGATTCGCATGGCCATCCCGGCACCCTCGATCAGCAATCGTGCGTACGAACGTGATTCGTGGCCATCGAGCTTGGCGGCCACCGAGTCGGTGACGCGACACAGCGTCATGGCGTCGGTCGCGAAGGCGGCGGACCGCAGGTGATCGTCGCGCCCGATCAGCCGTCGGGTACGCAGTAGTCGATCTCGCGCTTCGTGCGGTGCCGCGGATAATCGTTCGACGGATCGCTCGTACAGTGCTTCGATAGCTGCAAGGGTGATGTTCGCGGGGGCCGTCGATGCCAGCCAGGCGTCGATGTCGAGCTCGAACTCCGGGGCGAGCCCGAGAACCGACTCTTCCTTGGATGCGAAGCTACGAAAGAACGTGCTGGGCGATACTCCGGCCCGACGTGCGATTTGGTCGACCGTCGTTGCTGCGCAACCCTGCGTCTCGAACAGTTCGAGCGCGGCACGGGTGATCTCGAGCTGGGTTTCCCGGCGACGTCGCTCTCGCAGGTCCGGCACGTGCTCGCTCATTATCCTCCACCCATCGCCTACTTCTTCGTATTCTCGCCGTCAACTTACCAGCAATGTTCAAGTTGACAGTCACTGTCACAATGAGTCAGGCTGTCGCAGCACGACCTTTTCTCCACACTTGAACCCATACGCGAAAGTTCCCGACACATGACCACACCTGAGACCGCCCACGCACCCGACGCGCAGCTCGCGCCGGGAAGCAAGTTGCTGATCGGCATCCTCGTCATCGCAGCGTTCGTCATGATCCTCAACGAGACGATCATGAGCGTGGCGCTCCCTACCCTGATGGTCGACCTGAGCATCACGGCAACGACGGCGCAGTGGCTCACCACCGGATTCCTGCTGACCATGGCCGTGGTCATTCCCATCACGGGGTATCTGTTCCAGAGATTCACGTTGCGTCAGGTCTTCGTGGCAGCGATGACGCTGTTCACCGTCGGCACGCTGCTCGCGGCATCCGCCCCGGGCTTCGAGCTGCTCCTGCTCGGACGCATCACCCAGGCCAGCGGCACGGCGATCATGTTGCCGTTGCTCATGACGACGGTGCTCACCGTCGTCCCTGCGCACAAGCGCGGCGCGATGATGGGAATCATCTCGATCGTCATCGCCGTCGCTCCGGCCGTCGGCCCGACGATCTCGGGAGTCATCCTCGATTCGCTGAACTGGCGTTGGATGTTCTGGCTCGTTCTCCCCATCGCACTGATCGCATTCGCGATCGGTACCACGCTGGTGAAGAACGTGACGCAAACCGGTCGGCCTTCGTTCGATCCCCCATCGGTGGTGTTGTCCGCGTTGGCGTTCGGCGGCATCGTTTACGGCCTGAGCAGCCTGGGACATTCGGCCGAAGAATCGGTGGTACCGGTATGGCTACCACTGGCGGTCGGTGTGATCGCACTGCTGGTGTTCGTGCTGCGTCAGATCTCGCGCCAGGACCGTGGCGGCGCACTGTTGGACATGCGACCGTTCCGCACCACCACGTTCAGCATCGGCCTCGGCATGATCGCGATCTCGATGATGGCCCTGTTCGGTGCGCTGATCCTGCTGCCGATGTACCTGCAGAACGTCCGCGGCCTCGACACACTCGACACCGGCCTGATGCTGCTCCCCGGCGGATTGCTGATGGGCCTGCTCGCTCCGTTCGTCGGCCGCATCTTCGACCGAGTCGGGCCGCGCCCGTTGGTGATTCCTGGAGCCATCGTGATGAGCGCCGCCCTGTGGTCGATGACCGTGCTCGACGCGCAGACCGCCCTGCCTGTGGTGATCGGCATCCACATGCTTCTCTCGGCGGGACTCGCCTTCATCATGACGCCACTGATGACATCGGCACTTGGTTCGCTGCCCACCCCGCTGTACTCGCACGGAAGCGCAATCTTCAACACGGTGCAGCAGTTGGCAGGTGCTGCCGGAACCGCGCTCTTCGTCACCGTGATGTCGAACACCGCGGCGGCCCGAATCTCCGACGGCGCAACCCAGCTCGGCGGTTCGGAGGCCGGCATCCATGCCGCGTTCCTCTACGGCGGCGCGGTATCTCTAATGGCGGTGGCGGCGTCGTTCTTCATCCGCGCTCCGGCACGCAAGGATGTCGACGAGGTCGCTCCCGTACAGCCGGTGCACTGAGTCAATCCGATTCGACCATCTCCAACGCCGCAGAGACGATCTCGTCTTCCGACAGGAGGACGAGATCGGCTGCGGCGCCCAGCGGTACGAACGAATTCTTGCTCGCCACTCGGCGGACCGTACCCGCGTAGCCACCCTCGACGAGCGCCGTCACGACGCCTTCTCCCACTCCCCCGTCGTGCCGGGTCTCGTCGGCGATCAACACGCGATCGAAGCCGTCGAGCCGGCGCAGAAGGTCGTCGACCGGCAGCGGAACGATCCAGCGCAGATCGACGATCGTCGCGCCGATCCCGCGCTCACGCAACCTCGATGCCGCACGCCTGCTCATCACCACCCCGTTACCGAAGGTGACGATGGCCAGATCGTCACCGTCCGAATGGATTGCGGTGGTGGCGAACTCGGCGGACGCGTCGTCGGCGCACCGCAACTCTCCGTCGCCGTCGTCCAGATCGACGCGGTGGTACAGCGCTATCGGCTCCAGAAAGACGCAGACCCGTCCCTCCTCCACGGCCAGCGCGACACACGTCCGCAGCAGCGCGGCGGCCTCGGCCGCGGAACTCGGAACCGCCACGACGATGCCCGGAACATCACGCAGAACCGCAACCGCGTTGTCGTTGTGAAAGTGCCCGCCGAAACCGCGCTGATACGCCAGACCGGCGATGCGCACGACCATCCCGTTGCTGAACTGCGAATCGGAGAAGAACTCGAGCGACGCCGCCTCACCGCGCAGCTGATCCTCGGCATTGTGCAGGTACGCCAGATACTGAATCTCGGGTATCGGGACGAATCCTGCGAGCGCAGCACCGAGGGCGGTGCCGAGCACAGTTTGCTCGTCGAGAAGCGTGTCGAAAACTCGTGCTGCGCCGAACTTTTTACGCAAGCCCTTCGTGACGCCGTAGACGCCGCCTTTGACGGCCACGTCCTCCCCGAACACCAGGACCTCCGGCCGCGCCGCCATGATGTCGGTGAGCGTCCTGTTGATCATGGCGGCGAGCGTCAGCCGCGGCCCGCCCGGTGCCGGTCGCAGGCTCTGCTCGGTTGCGGCCACCGCGATCGGTCTCCGTTCGGTGAGCGGAGCCATCACCGCCTCGGCGGTGGCCAGGCGCGACGACGCCCCGGACCGCAGCGACTCGACCATCGCCTCGGCCTCGCTCATCACGGTCTCGCGCATTGCCTCGTAGCGGCCCTCGACGTCGGCTGCCGAGAGCACACCGGCCCCGATCAGCGCACGTGCGCAGGCGAGCAACGGATCTCGTGCATAGTCGCCGACGATGTCCGCATTGGTGCGGTACGCAAGCTCGGCGTCGGATCCGGCGTGGCCCATCAACCGCACCGTCTCGAGATGCACCATCACCGGCCGACGCCCCGACCGCACCGCGGCGACAGCGGCGTCCACGGTTCGCATCAGCGCGACCGGGTCGGTCCCGTCTGCTCGCACGTACTCGATCGACGGAAATCGGCTGAGCGACCGCCCGATCCAGCCCCGCGGTGACCGGGTACTGATTCCGATGCCGTTGTCCTCGCAGACGAGGAGGATCGGCATCGGAATCGACTGGTGGGCACAGTACGCAGCCGAATTGAGCGCACCCACCGTCGTCGAATGATTGGCGGAGGCATCGCCGAAGCTGCACACCACGATGGCGTCCTCGGGCCATGGCGTTCGGTGGCGCAGCGCCTTCGCTCGCCCCAGCGCGAATGCCAGACCGACCGCGCGCGGGACCTGCGACCCGATCGTGGACGTCTGCGGTACGATGCCCAGATCGGGGTGCCCGAACACCTTGTGCCGCCCGCCGGAGATGGGGTCGCGGGTGGAGGCGACCAAGCCGGCCAGCACGTCGTGGATCGGTTTCGACCCCGAATGCTGTTGTGCGCGTGCGGCATGGAAGCCGCCGGAGCGGTAGTGCAGCAGAGCCGGGTCGGTGACCGTCGTCGCGGCACCGACCGCTGCATTCGACTCGTGCCCGGACGATCCGATGGTGTAGTAGCCGAAGCCCGTCGATTGCAACCAGCGGGCTGCGAAGTCCAGGTGCCGACTGGCCAGCTGCGCATCGAAGTACCTCAGCACACGATCCGGATCGGCGAGCTCCGGCCCGCTCGTCGCCGCGACCCGAATCCGGTCCAGGAAATGCGCGTCGATCGCTTCCGCCACGCAAGCCCCTTTTCTTCACACGGTACGAGCCGGGAAATTCAGCCCAGCGCGATCATATCCACCGGGCTGCTCAGCAACCGGCCGACGAGCGCGAGAAACTGCGATCCTTGCTGCCCGTCGACGAGGCGATGGTCGAACGAGAGCGACAGTGTCGTCACCGACCGTAGTGCGATCTCGCCCTCGTACTCCCACGGCATGCGGCGAATCGAGCCGAAACAGAGGATGGCAGCCTCGCCGGGGTTGAGGATCGGCGTACCGGCGTCGACTCCGAACACCCCGACGTTGGTGATGGTGATCGTGCCGTCGGCGAGATCGGCCGGACTGCTCTTGCCTTCCTTGGCCGTCCGCGTCAGATCCGACAGCGCGCGGGCGATGTCCACCAGAGACTTCTCGTGAGCGTCCTTGATGTTCGGCACCATCAGCCCGCGCGGAGTCGCGGCGGCGATACCGAGATTGACGTAATGCTTGGTGACGATCTCCTGACTCGTCTCGTCCCAGGACGAGTTGAGCGACGGATTCGATTTGAGCGCAACGAGAACCGCCTTGGCGACCAGAGCCAGCGGGGTCAGACGAACGTCGGCGAAGAGAGCGGACGCACGGAGGGAGTCCAGCAGAGTGAGAGTTTCGGTGACGTCGACGGTGACGAACTCGGTGACGTGCGGAGCGGTGAACGCGCTGCGCACCATCGCCTCCGCCGTGTGCTTGCGCACTCCCTTGATCGGTGTGCGCTCCTCGCGACCGGCCCGTCCCGCTGTCCGCTCCTCAACCGGGTTGTCACCCGCGAGGTAGGTGTCGATGTCCTCACGGGTGACGTCGCCGCGGTCTCCGGTGGCCGGCACCTCGGCGAGGTCGACGGCGTTGTCCTTGGCCATCTTTCGCACCGGTGGCGCAGCCAGCGGTTTCCCGTTCTGTCCGGTCGGTGTCGGGGTGGCCGGTGCTGCACCTCGGCCACCGCGTCGACTGGAGCCTTCCTTCGCCACGCCGTAGCCGACGAGAACCGGAACACGCTCGTCCCCGTCTTCGGCGGGAACCGTCATGTCCACATCGGGAACGGCAGGCTCCGGCTCGGCACCGCCCTCGTCGTCGCCACCGACCCTGATGTCGATGATCGGTACGCCGACCTCGACGGTGTCACCCTCCGACACGTGAAGGGCCGCAACGACCCCGGCGAACGGTGAGGGAAGTTCGACGGCGGCCTTGGCCGTTTCGACCTCGGCGATGTTCTGATTCAGCTCGATGGTGTCACCGACGGCGACGAGCCAGGTCAGCAGATCGGCTTCGGTGAGTCCTTCCCCGAGGTCGGGCAACGGAAAGCTCTTGATGGTGGGCATCGTCGAATCCTGTTCGGTACGTATCGGCGGCGGTCGGTGAGCGCGAGGTCAGTGCGAGCGGCAGCGGTCGACTGCGTCGAGAATCCGGTCGACATCGGGAAGGAAGAATCTCTCCAGTTTCGATGCCGGGTACGGAGTGCCGAAGCCACCGACGCGCAACACCGGCGCCTCGAGGTTGTAGAAGCACCGTTCGGAAATTCGAGCTGCGATCTCCGAACCGAGTCCCATGAACACCGGTGCCTCATGGGTGACGACGAGACGCCCGGTCTTGCGTACCGAGGCCTCGATGGTCTCGAAGTCGATGGGCGAGAGCGAGCGGAGATCGATGACCTCGATCGACACTCCCTCGTGGGCAGCGACTTCGGCGGCCTTGCGTGCGGTGGCGACGAGTGGTCCGTACGCGATCAGGGTGACGTCGGTGCCTTCGGTGACCACCCGTGCCCGATGCAGCGGGTACGACGCGTCGGCATCGAGGTCGATGGGGCTCTTCTCCCAGTACCGACGCTTCGGCTCGAAGAACAACACCGGATCGTCGCTTGCGATGGCCTGCTGAATCATCGAGTAGCCGTCGGCGGCGTTGCTGCAGGTGACCACGCGAAGACCCGCGGTCTGCGCGAAGTATCCTTCGGGAGACTCCGAATGATGCTCCACGGCACCGATACCGCCGCCGTAGGGCACCCGGATGGTCATCGGAATCTTGACGTTGCCACTGGTGCGGTAGTGCAACTTCGCCACCTGCGAGACGATCTGGTCGAACGCCGGATAGATGAAACCGTCGAACTGAATCTCGCACACCGGCCGGAAACCTCGCATCGCGAGGCCGACGGCGGTGCCGATGATTCCCGATTCCGCCAGCGGCATGTCGAGTACTCGACCGGGACCGAAGTCCTTCTGCAGGCCGTCGGTGATGCGGAAGACACCGCCGAGCTTGCCGATGTCCTCGCCCATCAGCAGGACCTTCGGGTCGTTCTCCATCGCTCGTCGCAGACCTGCATTGATGGCCTTGCCCAACGGGAGACTGGTGGGCCGTTCCAGGGTGGTCATGACGTAGCTCCTTCGAATCCGGCCTGGTACGAGGCGAATTGGGCGCGCTCGTCGTCGAGTAGGGGGTGGGGATCGGCGTAGACGTTGTCGAAGACCGACATCGCGGTCGGCTCGACGGTTTCGAGGCAGCCGCGGCGAAGCTCGGCTGCGACCTCGTCGGCGGTGCGCTTCACCGAGGCGGCGAATGCGTCGTCGAACACGCCGATTCGCCTGAGCAACTTCTCGATTCGATCGATCGGATCCTTGGCGCGCCATTCGTCGTCGGTGGCACCCGAGCGGTATCGCGTCGGATCGTCGGAGGTGGTGTGCGGGCCCATGCGGTAGGTGACGGCCTCGATGAGCGTCGGGCCGCTACCTTCGCGGGCGCGGGCGAGCGCTGCCCTGGTGACGGCCAGGACGGCGAGAACGTCGTTGCCGTCGACGCGCACCGACGGGATGCCGTATCCCTCACCGCGAGCGGCGATCGTGGCCTTTGTCTGCACCGTGACCGGTTCGGAGATGGCCCACTGGTTGTTCTGGCAGAAGAACACCACCGGTGCGTGGAAACTCGCGGCGAAGCCGAGTGCCTCGGAAATATCGCCCTGGCTGGTCGCGCCGTCGCCGAAGTAGGTGATGGCTGCGCCCTCGGCCCCCTCGAGTTGCATGCCGATGGCGTACCCGGTGGCGTGCAGGCCCTGAGATCCGACGATGATGGCCGGCGTCGTCATGCGGTATTCGTACGGGTCCCAACCGGAGAGGGTCGATCCGCGCCAGAAGCGCAGCATCTGCGTCGGGTCGACGTCCCGGCAATAGGCGACCCCGTGCTCGCGGTAGCTGGCGAACACGAAGTCCTCGGTGTCGAGAGCGCGGGCCGAACCGACCTGCGCCGCTTCCTGACCGAGCAGCGGTGCCCACAACCCCAGTTCGCCCTGTCGCTGCAGTGCGGTCGCCTCGGTGTCGATGCGGCGAACGACCACGAGATCTCGGTACAAGTCCATCATCGCGGCCGTGTCGATGTCGGCGACCAGCGGCGAGTAGGTCTCGTTGCGGACCACCGTCCCAGATTCCTTTATCAGCTGTACCAGCGAGGTGGTAGTCATGATCGTCGCACTCTCCGTCGTGATGTGATGTCCTTCACAAGAACACCACCGACATCCACCCTGCACAAGTGATGACTTCACAACTGCGCAGTGTGCACAATATTGGGTAACGACCGAGCGACAGGAAGTGCGCAATGACCGATCTGGACAAGACCGACGCCCGACTCCTCCTCGCCCTCTGCGCCAAACCGCGCGCCACCGGCGTCGAACTCGCCACCACGTTGGGGCTGTCCCGCAACACCGTGCAGGCGCGCCTCGGCCGTTGGGACGACAAGGGATCGCTCACGCCCATCGATCACCGCATCCCACCGAAGTCGTTGGGACGCCCGTTGCAGGCGTTCGTGACCGCGCAGGTCAACCAACACACGCTCGCCGCAGTGACCCAACACCTTCGCACCATCCCGGAAGTGCTCGAAGTGTTCGGACTGTCCGGGGCCGCGGACATGCACATCCGCATCGCGGCCGTCGATGCCGACGACCTGTACCGCATCGCAGGTCTCATTCTGGACATCCCCGGGGTGGAGCGCACCAACATGTCCATTGCGATGAGCGAATTGATCCAGTACCGCACCAAGCCGTTGCTCGAGCAACTCGCCGAGGAGGGCCGACGCTGAGCAGCCCGACCATCCCGGCTCGGTCGATCCGAGATGCACCGTGCAACATGCACATTCTCGGTTACAGCGGTTGACCAGCGTGCACGTTCACGACACTCTTCGGGGACACGAATTCCGGATACCACCCATTTCCGGTACCGCCGCCTCATCACCCGAAAGAGACCGCCTGTGTCCGTCGTTGCCGACCGCCCCGCCGCATCGAGCACCTCGTCCGATTCCTTCTCCGCCGCGACCGGCGTCTTCGATCGTCCCGACATGCCGCGCGACTGCACGCACGAACGCGTCGTGTTCTGCCAGGACCCCGACACCGGTCTGCGCGCGATCATCGCGGTCCACTCCACGGTCCTCGGTCCGGCTCTCGGCGGAACTCGCTTCTACCCCTACGTTTCCGAGCAGGAAGCGTTGACCGACGTGCTGCGCCTCTCCCGCGGAATGACGTACAAGGCGGCCGTCGCGGGAGTCGATCTCGGCGGCGGAAAGGCAGTGATCATCGGTAACCCCAACGCCATCAAGACCCCGACGCTACTGGGCGCGTACGGCCGATTCGTCGAGTCGCTCGGCGGAACGTACGTCACCGCGGGCGATGTGGGCACCAACAGCGACGATCTCGACATCATCGCCGAGGAGACGGCGCACGTCGTCGGCAAGAACACCACCGCCGGCGGCACCGGCGACAGCGGCCCCCAGACTGCGCTCGGAGTCTTTCTCTCACTCCTGGCCGCAGCCGAATCCACATGGGGCTCGGACGATCTGACCGGCAAGCGTGTCGGCGTCGAGGGCGCGGGCAAGGTGGGCTACAACCTCGTCTCACTGCTTCGCAAAGCCGGTGCCGAGGTGGTCGTCAGCGACTCCTATCCGCCTGCCCTCGATCGCATCGTCGCCGACTTCCCCGGTGTCACCGTGGGATCCGACATCATCGGTGCCGACATCGACGTCTATGCGCCGTGCGCCATGGGTGCCACTCTCGACGCGTCCTCGGTGGCCCGGTTGTCGGCGTCCATCGTCTGCGGCGCGGCCAACAATCAACTGCTCACACCCGACGTCGAAGCGATGCTGGCTGCCCGCGGAATCGTGTGGGTACCCGACTACGTCGCCAACGCCGGCGGCCTGATCCAGGTGGAAGGCGAACTGCGCGGCAAGGATTCGGCTCAGGTGATGGCCACGATCGGCAAGATCCGCGACACCGTCACGGGCATCTTCGCCATCGCCCGCGCCGAGGGCATCCTGCTCGGGGCAGCGGCCGATCGTCTGGCCGAGGATCGAATCGCGGCCGCCCAGGGCTGAGAGGTGGTATCCCTCCGGCATCCCGCACCGACGACGGCCTGTCGGAGGACTACCCCTGAGAAAGGTTGTATCCCTTCACGACCCGATGAAGCAGCCCTTCCAGGCGGAGACTGGCAACGGACGGTTTGACGTCCGACGGACGAGCCGTACAGATCCGCCGTGCCGGTACGGACGCGGCGAGCCGCTTGACGACGACCTCGCCGCGGACGTAGCTGGTGGCGAGTTGGGGGCACAGCGTGACACCGAGACCCGCGGCGACCATGGCCTGCGTTTCCTGATAGTCGCTCGCTTCGACCGCCACCGTCGGCGTGAAGCCGGCGGTGTCGGCACAGCGCCAGAGATGCTCTGTGGTGGGGTGACCTCCAGCTCGCACGATCCAGTCGTCGTTGCTCAGATCCGAGAGCTCGACCGTATCCGCGTGCGCCAGTTCGTGATCACGCCGAACAATCAATACCGTTGAGTCGCTGAGAATTTCGCGAACGGTCAGACCTTCGTCGACGGTTCGATTCCACGGATAGTCCCACGTCAGCGCCAGATCGAGCTGCCGCGTCTCGAGCAACTCCCGCAAAGGTGCGATTTGGCTCGAATGTATCGACAGACGAATTCCCGGGTGCGCCTCACGTAGTCCGATGACGACGTCGGGCAACAACGACGCGGCAAACGTGGGAAATACTCCGAAGCGAACTGTCCCGGTGAACCCTTCGGCGAGCTCACGGAGATCGTCTTTCATCCCGTCGAGTTGCTCGTCGATGGCGCGTGCCCTCACGACAACCGCTCGCCCGGCCTCGGTCAAGCGCACACCGCGTGCATGTCGCTTGACGAGCTCGACGGCGAGTTCGGACTCCAACTTGCTGATTTGCTGCGAGATGGCCGACGAGGTGTATCTCAGCTCGTCGGCTGCCGCGGCCATAGATCCGTGTCGTCCGACAGCCGACAAGATCTGCAGCCGGGTCAAATCGGCCCTCATCTACCCAACTTTAGCATCACTTATGTCGGACTCAAGAAACCTTGACTACTACTTATCTATCGGCGCTGCCATAGTGGCTTTCGAGAGTGATCCAGGCCATAGGCCACCGTTCACCGGACCTGTTCCGCGAACGTTCCTCGACACTCCCCGACTGCACAGAAAGCCATGGCACCATGTCGACAGTTACGGTTTCCGCCGCCCAACTCGAAGATCTCGCATCGCGAGCACTGATCACGTGCGGCATGTCCGAGGCGTCAGCTCGGACCATCGCAGAAGTCCTCGTGTTGGCCGACCTGTTCGGCATCCACACACACGGAATCCAACGGGTCCCCCAGTACCTCGACCGCGCCGCGATCGGGGGCATGGATCCGCGCGCCGACGTCACCACCACCAGACCTGCCCCCGCTCTCGCGCTGATCGACGGTGCCAACGCAGTGGGACCTCTGGTCGGTAGTGCTGCACTCACCGCAGCCATGGACGGTGCCCGAACATGCGGTGTGGGAGCGGCGTTCGCACGGCACAGCAACCATTTCGGGCCGGTCATGCCGTACCTTTTCAAGGCTGCTTCGGAGGGATTCGCGGCGATCATCGCCAGTAATGCGACGACCACCATCGCACCGTCCGGAGGGAAGGCCACCCGGGTGGGCAACAACCCGATGGGATGGGGTGTCCCCAATCCGGGTGGCGACCCCATTCTTCTCGACATCGCGTTGAGCGTCGCAGCACGAGCGAAGATTCGGGCCGCGCAAACCGATGGCCGCACCATTCCCACCACGTGGGCCACCGACAGCGCAGGCCACCCCACGACCGATCCGAGCGCTGCGCTCTCGGGGTTCCTGCAGCCCATCGCGGGCCACAAGGGATACGGGCTGGCGGTCATGGTCGACCTGTTCGCCGGATTACTTTCCGGTGCGGCATATCTGGACAAGGTCAGCTCATGGAGCGTCTCACCCGAGCGGGCCCAGAACCTGGGGCACTTCTTCGTCCTCGTCGACACCGAGCTGCTGCTCTCCGGGCCCGATCTGCACGAGCGCGTCCAGGACTTCGGGGATCGGTTGCATTCGGTTCCGGCAACAGATCCCGCCGATCCCGTTCGACTACCGGGCGAATACGAGATGGCGCGTTACCACGAGCAGATCCGAGACGGGATCACGCTCGACGACAGTGATATTCGAGCGTTGCATCAGCTCGTCGAGTCTCGGGTCTGAGAAGAACCGACAAGTCGAAGGAATTCCCATGAAGGTATCGATAGAGAATTTGACCCTCGCCTACGGAAAGAACACCGTCGTCCGCGACCTCGATCTCGAGATTGCCGACGGAGAATCGCTCGTGTTACTCGGTCAATCCGGCTGCGGCAAGACCAGCACCATGCGTTGCGTCGCAGGTCTCGAAAGTCCGAACGAAGGACGAATCACCATAGGCGACAACGTGATGCACGATTCATCCAGTGGCCGAACCGTACCGCCCAACAAGCGCAACGTCGGAATGGTGTTTCAGTCGTACGCGGTATGGCCTCATCGCACCGTGTTCGAGAATGTCGCATTCTCGCTGCAGATGCAGAAAGTCGGTAAGGACGAACTCGTCTCCCGCGTGTACGAGACACTCGATCTGGTCGGGCTGCGTGAGTTGGCCGAGCGCGGAGCCAGCTTGTTGAGCGGTGGCCAGATGCAGCGGGTAGCCCTCGCACGGAGCCTGGTCATGCGCCCCAACGTCCTGTTGCTCGACGAGCCGTTGTCCAATCTCGATGCGCGTCTGCGCGAACGCCTGCGAATGGAACTACGTGAACTACAACTGCGACTCGGCCTGACCACGATCTACGTCACGCACGATCAGGTGGAAGCATTCGCCTTGGCCGACCGCATCGCGCTGATGCAGAACGGCCGAATCGTCCAGAGCGGCGCACCCGATCAGATCTACACCGCGCCCGCCAGTGGGTCGATCGCAGAGTTCCTCGGCGTGGGCAACCTGTTCGCGTGCTCACCCACTCCTGGCATGTCCGGAGCAGTCACGCTCACCGACCACGACTTCACGGTCCGAATCGATGCCACCGTGCCCGACAATGCCGACCGACTGCTCGTGTGCCTGCGTCCCGAGGACATGACCGTCACGCCCGTACACGACGAGCCGGCTACGGGAGTGGGTTGGGCAGGGCGTGTCGACGTCGCGAGCTACCAGGGGGCGTCCATTCGTTACCGCATCACTCTCGACGGCGGGCCGAACATCGAGGCCCTCGCCACCGGGGCCGCGAAACGGGCGCTGCACGTGGGAGAACGGGTCGCCGTCGACATCACACCCGGAGCCGCACAGCTGCTGGTCGACGACCGCACGCAACTCGTCGGGGCTCACTCGTGAGCGCCCCCACCACCGACCGTCCGCGGCACGCACCGGCACCGACGCCGAGCGTCTCGGTGTCGCGCACCCGCAACCGTCGGCTGCGGCGGAGCCTTCCGACACTCGTCCAACTCGCGCTTCTCGCGCTCATCGTCCTGTGCCCGATGTTCTTCATCGTCATGGGTGCCTTCACCGACAATCCCGACCGCAGCAACGTCTTCGACTTCGGTCACTTCACTTTCGACAACTTCGCTCTACTGGGACGCCAGTCGGCTCGAGAGGCGATGTGGAG
Organism: Rhodococcus sp. 06-470-2; assembly: GCF_002258235.1. Taxonomy (NCBI): domain Bacteria; kingdom Bacillati; phylum Actinomycetota; class Actinomycetes; order Mycobacteriales; family Nocardiaceae; genus Rhodococcus; species Rhodococcus sp. 06-470-2. Next base: position 20,062 of record NZ_NOYB01000044.1, read on the forward strand.
CTCCGCGATCGTCGGAATCGGATCGTCGATTCTCGCCCTCCTCATCGGTGCGACATTGGCGTTCCTGGCCGCAAGAACCAACATCCCGGGTCGAAAATTGATCTACGGCATCGGAATTGCCCCACTGTTCCTGCCGTCGCTCGTCGGTGCGCTGGCGTGGGCTCTGCTCGCCGGCCCCGCAACCGGTTACCTCAATCTCGCCCTGACTGCCCTCGGACTCCCCGGATTCGTCGACATCTACAGTTTCGCCGGAATGATCTTCGTTCTCGGCCTGTATTACGCTCCGTATCCGTTCCTGATGATTCACTCGGCGTTGTCGTTGATGAATCCGGATCTGGAAGATGCAGCCAGCCTGCACGGGGCAGGGCTCACCCAGATGCTCCGCAAGATCACCTTTCCGCTCGTGCTTCCTGCCACGATCGGATCCGGCATACTCGTGTTCGCCCTGACCGTCGAGAACTTCGCCGTCGCACAGGTCATCGGTGTACCCGGCGGCGTGGACACCCTGCCCACCCTCATCTATCGACTCATGAACGCTGCGCCTGCCCGCAGTAACGACGCGGCAGCCATCGCCGTCGTCCTCACCGTTCTGCTCGTGATCGTCGTGGCCTTGCAGAACAGAGTGACCGGCAGCAAGGAATACACCACCGTCAGCGGCAAGGGAGTGCGCGCACGACAGGTGCCACTTCGGGGCTGGCGTTGGCCGGCCGCCGCTCTCGCATGGCTGTACTTCGTTCTCGCCGTGGCACTCCCGATGGGAGCCCTCGTGGTGGCGTCGCTCCAGACCAGCCCGTACCTGGCCCGATTCGGGGAGTTGTTCGACGCAGGCGCATTGTCCCTGTGGAGCCTGGGGCAAACAGTTCAGGACCCGGACTTCCACAACGTTGTGCTCAACAGTGTCATCGTCGGTGTGTCGACCGCGGCCATAGGCACGACTTTCTGTTTTGCGTTGGCGTACACCCGGTACCGGACCAGGTCGCCCGGACGATCGGTGCTGGAGTACCTGGCAATGCTGCCGTTGGCAGTTCCCGCCATCGTGCTCGGGCTGGGTTTGCTCTGGACCTGGCTGGCGTTGCCGGTGCCGATCTACGGAACTCTCGCCGTCCTCGTCGTCGCATTCATCGCAGTCTTCCTGCCGCAGGGATACCGCGGAGTGTCCTCCTCCATCGTTCAGCTCGACCAGGACCTCGAGGACAGCGCAGTGATGCTCGGCGCGAGCCGAGCAAAGGCCATCCGATTCGTGACAGTGCCCCTGCTCCGAATCGGGCTGTCCTCGACCTTTCTGCTGCTGCTCATGTTGTCGATGCGCGAATTGACTGCGGCCCTGTTCCTTTTCACCTCTGACACCAGACTGCTGTCCATAGCGATCTTCGACGCCTACGACAACGGATCCATCCGATCGGCAGCCGAACTCGGGTTGCTCTACTGCGTCGTGATCGGCGTTCTTGCTGCACTGTCCCGCCGATTCGGCGCAAAGGAGTCCAAGTAGATGACCACATCGACGATCCGGCGGTTCGGGGCCGCAGTGTGCGCGATCGCGGTCGCCGCGGTGACCGCATGCAGTCCACCACCGCAGGCCCCATCGCTGGCACGGTCGGCCGCGTCCATCACCGAACCAGGTGGGGCTCTGGTGATCGACGGCGAGCAGATCGCAGACCCGGATCTGTGGTCGCGCGCAGAATCCGAGGGCACGATAACGCTGTACAGCGGATACACCCAGGACACCGAATCCGAGGTGCTCGAACAGTTCGAGGCCGACACCGGTATCGAGGTGAAACTCGTTCGCTTGACCTCCAATCGGCTCTACGAACGCCTCACGGCCGAATACAGTACCGGTCGCCTCGATGCAGACGTCATCCGGATTTCCGACCCCGGATTCGTTCGGGGTCTGGCCGAGCGCGGACTGTTCCAGCCCTACTTGCCCGGTACTGCGGACAATCTGCAGGATGACGTCTCGTTCGACGACAACCGATATTTCCGCACGTTCAACCCGATCTACACCTTCGGCTACAACCGCGCTGTCGTCGACGACGCCGACGCCCCCACGTCGTGGAATTCTCTTCTCGAGGATCGTTGGGACGACAAACTCGGTATCGCGCAGGCCGGTTCGGGCGGAAGCGCGCTCGCTCTGACTCGATTTCAGCGCGATGTTCTCGGCGACGACTACCTCCGCAGATACTCCTCGGAGGCGCGAGTGTTCGACTCGATCGGTGCCCAGCTCGATGCCTTGGCCCGCGGCGAGATCAACGCGGGCACCGTCGTCGTGAGCAGCGTGAACATCGCGAACAACGAGAACGCTCCTGTCGATTTCGTCGTACCGGACGAGGGAGTCACCTCGTACGACTACTACACGGGAGTTGCCGACACCGCACGCAATCTTGCTGCCGCACAGGTATTCATGAACTGGAACCTCTCCACCCGCGGCCAGCGGGTGTTCACCGACCTCGGCGAATACTCGGTACGGACCGACGTCGATCCGCCGAACATTCTCGGTGTTCAGCTCCCCGACTTCACCGATCCCAAGGTGCACCGGATCACCCCGGAGGAATCGACCACCCACTCCGCCGAGGATCAGACTGCGTGGAACTCGATCTTCCGATACAACGAATGACCCTGCCGCAGTGCAGAGTCCACTGAAGGGACCTACCTCTCATGCCGAAGCCGAAAACCCGAGTCGAGGGCACCGTCGTCGAACTGGACGGCGACGAGATGACCCGAGTCATCTGGCACTACACCAGGGATCATCTGATCCTTCCGTATCTCGACGTGAACCTCGAGTACTACGACCTGGGAATACGGTCCCGCGACTCCACCGACGATCAGATCACCGTCGACGCTGCACGAGCTGTCGAGAACCACGGTGTCGGCGTGAAGTGCGCCACCATCACACCCGACGCCGGCAGAGTGGAGGAGTACGCTCTGCGACAGATGTGGCGCTCGCCCAACGGCACCATTCGGAATGTACTCGGAGGGACTATTTTTCGAGCCCCCATCATCATCTCGAATGTTCCCCGACTCGTGCCCGGGTGGACCGAACCCATCGTAATCGGGCGTCACGCCTTCGGCGACCAATACCGCGCCACCGATTTCACCGTGCCCGGGCCGGGTACCGTCACCATCACCTACACCCCCGACGACGGAGGCGAACCGATACAGCACGAGTTGGTGAGGTTCACCGACGAAAGCCTGGGCGGAGTGGTGCAGGGTCAGTACAACTTCACCCAGTCCATCATCGATTTCGCGCGGGCCTCGTTGAACTACGGTTTGCAGCAGAACTATCCGGTCTACCTGTCGACGAAGAACACCATCCTGAAGGCGTACGACGGCCGATTCAAGGACGTCTTCGAGCACATCTATCGGACCGAGTTCCAGACCGAGTTCGAGGCAGCCGGACTGACGTACGAACACCGCCTCATCGACGACATGGTCGCGTCGGCCATGAAGTGGAAAGGCGGGTACGTGTGGGCCTGCAAGAACTACGACGGAGACGTGCAATCGGACTCGGTCGCACAGGGATTCGGTTCACCTGGCTTGATGACGTCCATCCTGCTCACACCGGACGGCAGAACATGCCTGACCGAAGCTGCCCACGGAACCGTGCGACGCCACTTCCGTAGGTACGAGGCCGGTGAACCCACGTCGACCAACCCGATCGCGTCGATCTTCGCCTGGACTCGCGGCCTCGAACACCGCAGCAAGTTGGATGGAACGCCCGACGTGGGCCGGTTCGCCCGCACACTCGAACACGTCGTCGTGAGGACCGTCGAAGACGGTCGAATGACGAAGGACCTCGCAACACTGATCGGTGAAGACCAGCACTACCTGACCACCGAGCAGTTCCTCGACGCGGTCCGCTACGAATTGGACCGAGAAATGCGGCGATGATCTCGGCACACGACGCTCCACTCCCGGTCGTGGATCGAGGGGCATCCTGCACCCACGGCCTGGGGTGGAGCGAAACGTGCGGCTCTACCGTAGAGCGATGTACTTGGGCTCGAGGTATTCCTCGATGCCCTCCGACCCGCCCTCGCGTCCGAAACCCGATTCCTTCACCCCACCGAACGGGGCGGCCGCGTCGGAGATCGCACCGCGGTTGACCCCGACCATGCCGGTGTCCAGTGCTGCCGACACCCGCAGTGCTCGGTCGAGGCTCTCGGTGTAGAAGTAGGCCACCAACCCGTACCGGGTGTCGTTGGCTGCGGCGACGGCCTCGTCCTCGGTGTCGAATCCGATGATTGCCGCGACGGGCCCGAAGATCTCGTCCTGCAACAGATTCGCGTCGGCCGGGATTCGGTCGAGCACCGTCGGCGCGTAGAAGAATCCGGGTCCCTCGGGTGCGGCTCCGCCGGTGCGCACTCGGGCTCCCTTCGCGACGGCGTCGTCGACCAGTGCGGTGACCGTTCGACGCTGCTTGTCGTTGATGAGCGGCCCGATGTCGGTACCGTCCGCATCACCGGGACCGACGGTCAGCGCGTCGATCCGTGAGGTCAGCTTCGCGGTGAATTCCTCGCGCACCGAGTTCGCGACGTACAGACGATTCGCTGCCGTGCACGCCTCGCCGCCGTTGCGCATCTTGGCCAGCATCGCTCCGTCGACAGCGGCGTCGACGTCTGCGTCGTCGAACACGATGAACGGGGCATTGCCACCGAGCTCCATCGACGTCCTCAACAGACGATCGGCAGCGTTGCGCAACAACAGTTTTCCCACTCCGGTGGAACCGGTGAACGTGATCTTTCACAGCCTCGGATCGTCCATCAACGGTCCGGTGACGGACGCGGCGTCGGAGGCCGGGAGTATCGACAGCACGCCACGCGGCAACCCGGCGTCGGCGAACACCTGCCCGAGCAGAAGCATCGTCAGCGGGGTGTCCTCGGCCGGTTTGACGATGACGGTGCACCCCGCCGCCAGCGCCGGCCCGATCTTGCGTGTGCCCATGGCCAACGGGAAGTTCCACGGGGTGATCGCCAGGACCGGACCGACCGGCGACTTGGTGACCAGGATCGAACCGTTGCCCGCAGGAGCGGGGGTGAACCGACCGCCGATCCGGACGGCCTCCTCACCGAACCAGCGTAGGAATTCGCTGCCGTACTTCACCTCGCCGTGGCTCTCCGCCAACGACTTTCCCATTTCGAGTGTCATCAGCAGAGCGAAGTCGGCAGCACGCTCCTGCAGCAGATCGAAGGCGCGCCGCAGAACCTCGGCTCGCTCACGAGCGGGCGTCGCCGCCCACCCCGGCTGCGCCTCGGCGGCAAGGTCGAGCGCGGTGATGCCATCGGCTGCGGTGGCGTCGGCGACAGTGGTCAACTCCTCGCCGGTCGCCGGGTTCAGCACCGAGAATCGCGCGCCCGACGCAGAGGGAGTCTGCACGCCACCGAGCCACAGTTCGGTGGGCAGCTTGGAGATCAGGTCGACAGCCGACATGTCAGTTCTCCTGTGCCACGGCGCGCAGCGCGTCTTCGAGCACGGTGAGCGCTTCACCGAGCAACTCGTCGGAGATCACCAGTGGCGGCAGCAACCGGATGACGTTGCCGTAGGTACCGCACGTCAGCACGATCACCCCGGCCGCGAGTGCCGCCGCCGCAACGGCTTTGGTGGCCTCGGGGTTGGGCTCACGTCCACCCGGCACGACGAGCTCGATCGCAAGCATGGCTCCCCGGCCACGCACCTCACCGATGATGCCGACCTCGGCACTCAACGCATTCAGTCGCTCGAACACGATTCGTTCGATGTCGCGGGCTCGGGCGTTGAGGTTCAGTGTCTCCATCTGTTCGATGGACGCCAGGGCCGCGGCGCAGGCGACGGGGTTTCCGCCGTAGGTTCCACCGAGTCCACCGGGATGCACGGCGTCGATCAGATCGGCCCGGCCGGTGACCGCGGCCAGCGGCATTCCTCCTGCTATCCCCTTCGCCATGGTGATCAGGTCCGGCACGACGGACTCGTGTTCGCTCGCGAACCACGCGCCGGTGCGGGTGAATCCGGCCTGTACCTCGTCGGCGATGAACACCACGCCGTTCTCGCGTGCCCAGTCCGCCAGTGCAGGCAGGAATCCTTCTGCGGGCACGATGAAGCCGCCCTCACCCTGAATGGGTTCGATCAGGATCGCGGCCAGATTGCCCGCGCCGATCTGCTTGTCGATGACGGAGATCGCTCGCGCCGCCGCCTGGGCACCGGTGACCGCGGAACCGTCGGAGTTCAGGCCCTCCCTGAACGGGTAGGACATCGGGGCCCGATAGACCTCGGGGGCGAACGGCCCGAACCCGCTCTTGTACGGCATCGACTTGGAGGTCAGCGCCATCGTCAGATTGGTACGACCGTGGTAGGCGTGGTCGAACACGACGACGGCCGACCGCCCGGTGGCGTGCCGTGCGATCTTCACGGCGTTCTCGACTGCCTCGGCACCACTGTTGAACAGCACGCTGCGTTTGTCGTGATCCCCCGGCGTCAACTCGGCGAGCTTCTCGGCGACCTCGATGTACCCCTCGTACGGCGCGATCATGAAACACGTGTGGGTGAAGTGTGTGACCTGATCCTGCACTGCAGCAACGACTGCCGGGTTCGAGGCACCGACTGTCGTCACTGCGATTCCGGCCCCGAGGTCGATCAGCGAGTTCCCGTCGACATCGACCACGACGCCACCGTCGGCATCGGCCACGTACACCGGCAGCGTCGACGCCACGCCTGCACCGACGACGGCCTTGCGGCGCTGCGCCAACGCCGCCGACTTCGGACCGGGGAAGGCGGTGACGATCTTGCGTTCCTGCGGAAGTCGGTACTCGATCGAGGCCATGGTCGCACCTTTCGTGTGGGCTTGTGCAGTCAGTATGCGACTCTCCGAGCGAGACAGCGCGACGCCATTTCGTACACATCAGGGCTGGATCACACTCCATTTCGGCAGGCACAGCGCTACAGTTCCACAGGTGAGCGTGCAGATGTCCTGGCTGCTGAGGCAGCAACACCTCCGCCTGAGTCATCGCGGCGGACCGGAGCGCAGCAGTGTGCCGATCACGTTCGCGCAGGCGACCGAGCTCACCGATCCGAGCCCCTGGCTGTCCGGCGGTGAACTGATTCTCACGACCGGGCTCGGCTTCGACGCCGACGGCCCGGCTCTCGCCACCTACGTCCGGACCCTGGCGGCCGCGGGTGTCGCCTGCCTCGGATTCGGAGTCGGGTTGTCCCACAGCACGATCCCGCGTCACATTCTCGACACGGCCGAGGCCGTCGGCCTTCCCGTCGTCGAGGTCCCGTACGACACCCCGTTCGCCGCCGTGATCAGGGCGGTCATGAAGCGCATAGCCGAGCAGGAATACGAGCAGGTTCTTCGTGCGGCCTCGGTCCAGACCCGTATCACTCGGGCAGCGTTGCACGGCGGCGTCGACGCGATCGTTCGCGAACTGGCCGTCGCCACATCCACGTCGGTGGCGCTGATCGGCAATCGCACCGAATCGTTTCATCCCGCCGCCGCAGCCGATCTCGTCGAGCGCGCCCGCGAGGTCGCCCGCAGCATTCGCCCGTCGTCGTCACCGGCCACGGTCTCGGTCAGCGAACCGGGGTGCACCGTCACTCTGCACTCCGTCGCGATCTCCGGCGGGGCGTCGAGCTTTCTCGCCATCCGTACCGCAGGCCCGGTGACGGGTGTCGAGCAGATCCTGCTGGGGCACGCGGTGTCGCTGGTGACCCTCGAGCTCGAGAAGCCCACACGTCTGCGCGCCGAACAGTCCCGACTCAACACGCTCGCGCTCGGGTTGTTACTGGACGGCCATCTGCCTGCCCCCGACGGCACCGCGCTACCGAGTTACCTCGTGGACGCGGCCGACGACGACTCTCGCGTCAGGGTTGCGATGGTCCGCGGACCCGCCGAGCGCGTCGTCGAGGCGGTCGATGCCGAGTGCCGAGCCCGGGCGCGGCCCACGTTCGCGCGCACGACCGACGCCGGTGTCGCGGTGTTGTTGCGCGGTAGCGATGACTCCGATGTCGTTGCTCGACTGCTCGATTCACTGCCGAGGTCGGTGTGCGTCGGCCTCAGTTCCAGCCGTCACATCTCCGAGACCCCTGTTGCTCTGCAGCAGGCTTCGCTCGCGTGCGCCGCAGCCGGCGCGAGCGATCGGATCGTCGAGTTCACCGGATCGATGCTGTTGGCGTCCGAACCGGTGCAGGAGTCGTTGCGTGCCATGGCTGCAGTCACCATCGCGGTACTGGCCGAGTACGACCGCACCCATTCCGCCGATCTGGTGGGATCGCTTCGGGCTTTCCTCGAGGCGAACGGGCATTGGGAAACCGCTGCGGCGCATCTGTCCGTTCATCGTCACACGCTGCGAAACCGCATCACGCGGTGCGAGGAACTGCTCGCGGTGGATCTGACGTCGGCGCGGGTACGAGCCGAACTGTTGCTCTCACTGCTTGCCTCGACAACGTGACTATCGGCGATCGTGTCAGGATCTCCCGATGACCACGCCTCGTCCCGAACCCCACATCGCCGTCGCAACTGCGAAATCGGTCCGACTCGGTGTTCTGTTGGCGGCAGTCGGTGGATTCCTCGACGCGTACACCTTCATCACCCGTGGCGGGGTGTTCGCCGGGGCGCAGACAGGCAACGTGGTGCTGCTCGGCGTCGATGTCGCCGGTGGCCGGTGGGTCGAGGCGCTGGCTTTTCTGCCGCCGTTGGCTGCCTTCGTCCTGGGCGTCGCGACCGCAGAGTTCATCGCGCTGCCCGCGGTTGCGAAGATCGTGCGACGACCGGTACGGGCGGTGCTGGTGTTCGAGATCCTCGTGATCCTCGTCGTCGGTTTTCTGCCGGCGACCGTGCCCGATGCGGTGGTCTCGGTGATTCTCGCTCACGTTGCCGGCGTGCAGGTGACCACCTTTCGCGTACTGGTGGATTCGCCGTACAACACCACTATGACGACCGGGAATCTCCGCAGCATGGCGATGGCCGCATTCCATCGGGTGGTCGAACACGACCTGGAGGCCGGAACCCGCGCCCGACGGTTCGGCGCGGTGATCTCGGGATTCTTCGGCGGGGCGCTGCTCGGGGCGGTTGCGGTCGAGTTGTTCGGGCTACGGGCGATCTGGGTGGTTGCCCTCATGCTGACGATCGCCCTGGCGTTGTTCGTGTTCGACGAGCGCTCTCCCCGGCCGCGATCGCCGAAACACTGAGCGACCTAGTCACCCAATCGAAGTGGTGCGATGGCATCGAAGACGTCGCCCGGCCCCGGATTGCCCTCTGCCGACTTTCCTCCCAGATGATGCACGACGCCCCACACCGCATTCAGTGCGGTATGAATGGCACCCTCGGCCCACCCCGCCGTCCACGAGATGTCGTCGCCGGCAAGGAAGATTCCTCGATGTCGCGGGTCGAGTCGGTGTTGCACGAAGTGCGTGAACAGCCTCTCCTGGTAGCGGTAGTGGCCGGGCAGGTTGGCTTTGAAGGCACCCATGAAATCGCGTTCGGTTTCCCAGGACAGCGTCACCGGCGTGGAGATGATGTGACTGCGGAAATCGACGCCGGGATAGATCTCCTCGAGCGAGCGCAGCATGATGTTCATTCGCTCGGTCGGGTCCAGGGCCAGCAGCTTGAGCGAATCGTCGGACCACGTGTAGGACAGGCAGATCAACCCAGGCCTGCCCTCCCCTTGGTCGAGTAGGTAGGTGCCACGGCTCATCCGGTCGGTCAGCGTCATGCTGACCACATCGCGGCCGGTGACCGGATCCTTGTCCTTCCAGAAGGGCCGGTCGACGAGTGCGAACACCTTGGTCGACCCCATGTAGTGGGTGCGTTCGATGGCGGTCCAGTGGTCGATGGGAAACAGATCGTCGTCACACCTGATGTTGCTGAGCAGCATCCAGCTCTGGGCGGTCACGACGGCGGCCGCGTAGGTACGAATGTTGCCGCGGTCGTCGTGGATCGTGGTGCCGCCGTCGGTACATCTGATCTCGGTGACACGCGACATAGTGGTGCCGCCGTTCAGCGACGCCACCGACGTTCCCGCGGGCCAGTGTGCCATGATCGCCGGCGAATCGGTCCACAGCCGCATCGGCAGTTGCTGTGAGCCGCCGACGATTCCGCGGTGGTGGTCGTCCGCCGCAGTGATGACGACTCGAAGGATCTCGAGGATCGAGTTGGGGTAGTCGGTGTCCCATCCGCCCGTTCCGAAGCCGACCTGGCCGAACAGCTCTCGCATCCGAAACGACGAGAAGTGTTCGGATGCAGCGAGAAATCCGTAGAAGGTCTGATCGTCGAACTTCACGATCAGCTCGTTCCAGATTCGCTTGATCTCGGCAACGTCGCGCCTGCGGATGGCCCGCTGCAGTGGGATCAGTTCGGCGTGTTCCTCCAGCGTCCGGTTCCACGCGTCGGCGACCTCGGCGAACACCGGCGGTAGATCCTCGAGCTTCTGGGCGTAGTGGCTCTCGCCCTTGAGGTCGATCACCGTGCTGGGGGTCGCTTCTGCCAACGGGTTCGGAAACGGCGTGGTCTCCAGCCCGACTGCGTCGAGGTAGTGGAACAGTGCCGTCGACGACGGCGGAAACCGCATCGCACCCATCTCGGCCACCACACCCGGGTGCCCCTCGAACGGCACCGACCGCATCCGGCCGCCGATTCGATCCGATTCGTACACAACGGGTTCCAGGCCGAGCCTGAGCAACTCGCGCGCGACGACCATACCCGCGAGTCCGCCCCCGATCACCGCGACCTTCGTACCGAGGGCAGCGTCGGGAACGCTCCCGAGGCCGGCCGGGTGCGCCAGATAGTCGTCGTAGGCGAACGGGAAATCAGGACCGAACATCGTGAGCGGTTGGTCGTCCTCGGATTCGATCGCGCTGTCCGGGGTGACGGGTGTGGTCATCGGTCGGTCTCCTGCTCGGACCGCGAGGGTCCTGTCGGGTCGAGAACTGTCCGGTACAGATCGTGGCGACGATCGTCCAGGTGAGTGTTGACGGCGCGAGATCGAAGGAGTTCGGCCGGATCCAGATCCACCGTCAGAAGCTGTTCGTGCGCGCCTGCCCGCGCGAGGTCGGTGCCACTCGGCGCGACGGCGCAGGTCAGTCCGCAGTACGTCAGACTCGCTTCCGTGCCGCAGCGATTGACGTAGGTGACGAACAGTTGACTCTCGTACGCGCGCGTCGGAACGACGTGGGTTGCGATGATCTCGAACGGGGTCATCAGGCCGGTCGGGACGATCAACCACTGCGTTCCGGCGTCGGCGTGGGCGCGAACGGTTTCCGGGAATTCGACGTCGTAGCAGGTGAGCAGACCGCAGCGCAGTCCGCCGAAGTCGAACTGCACCAACAGTTCCGACCCGGGAGTGAAGTGCGCGCGATCGAGTTCACCGAACAGGTGGGTCTTGCGGTAGCGCGCCACCGACCGTCCCGATGCATCGACCACCTGCACCGCATTGAACACCACCTCGCCACCGAGCGTCGATCGACTGCGTTCGGGATATCCGTAGACGATCGCGAGGCCGTGGGATCGAGCGATCGTCGACACCTTCTCGAAGATCGGTCCGTCGAACGGTTCTGCTCGTTCGAGCACCAGATCACCGATGTCGTATCCGCTGACCGACATCTCCGGGGTCACCAGGATCGATGCACCTGCTGCGGCCGCGTTTCTCGCTGCGTCGTCGAGTGCGGTGAGGTTCGCGTGGACATCGCCGGCCAGTTCCGGCCCTTGATAGAGAGACACGGTGACGGTCATGGTTGCAACTCCTGTTTCCTCGTCGGCAACTCCTCGGGTAGCGCGGGTGCCAGTACCCACAGGACCTGAGCACCGTCTGCGCCTTCGGCTCGGAAACTGTGCCTGCGACGCGGCGAGAAGGTGAACGCATCTCCCGGACCGAGCAGCACCTCGTCGCCCGCGAAGGTGCCGTCCGCTTCGGCGTCGAAGGTCACCCGCAACTCGCCGGTGATCACGTGCACGAACGTCACGTCGAGCGGGAGAGTGTACGCCTCGGCTCCGCTGCCGCCACCGGCGTCGATGTGACCCAGCAACACCTGCACCCGGCGCTCCCCCACCGGCGTCAACAGGTACTCGGTCATCGCTTCCCCGCCGAACATGATGCGCGGCAACGACTGCGCCCGGACCACCTCACCGGATGGCGCGTCGTCGAACAGCGAGCCGACCGGAAGCTCCAGGGCGGCGCAGACTCGAACCAGGGACGCCACCGACGCATTGACCTGGTCGCGTTCGAGCTTGGACAGATATCCCTTGGTGACTCCGCAGGCGTCGGCGAGTGCGTCGAGGGTCAGTCGCTTCTTCTGCCGAGCCTCCTTGAGCCGTGCGCCGATACGCGGCGCATCGCCGACGACCGACGTAGCAAGGGACACCGCTCTCGCCTTCCAGGAAACTTGTGTTGACAAGATCGAGCATCAGAGTAACGCTTGCCGGGCGAACTGGTCGACTCGAACGTCACCGGACTGATGAAAATTCGGAAGGAATTCTCGATGAACCCGAGCAATCCCGAACACCCGCCGATCGGTCCGGTCGACGCGACCAAGGTCCCTCGCTTCGCCGAGCCGACCACGTTCGCGCGGCTGCCCCGTCTCGACGAGGTGTCCCGCGCCGACGTCACCATCCTCGGTGTGCCGTTCGATTCCGGCGTCAGTTACCGCCCCGGCGCACGTTTCGGCCCGGGTCACATCAGGGCGGCCTCGAAACTCTTGCGTCCGTACAACCCCGCGCTGAAGGTCTCACCCTTCGCCCGCCAACAGGTGGCCGATTTCGGTGACATCGGCGTCAATCCGTTCGACATCACCGAGGCCTTGACCACGGTGCACGACGCGGTGACGGACCTGCGCGCCGACGGCTCCTCGGTTCTCACCCTCGGCGGCGACCACACCATCGCCCTGCCGATTCTGCGTTCGCTCGCACGCGATCACGGGCCGATCGCGGTACTGCACTTCGACGCGCACCTCGACACGTGGGATACGTACTTCGGTGCTCCCTACACCCACGGCACGCCGTTCCGACGAGCCAGCGAGGAAGGTCTGATCGATCTCGAACGCTCACAGCACATCGGCATCCGCGGCCCGCTCTACAGCGAGCAGGATCTCGAGGACGATCGTGTACTGGGCTTCCAGGTGATTCGGTCCGACGACTACGAGGTCGACGGCGTGGCCAGCATCGTCGAACGGATGCGTCGACGCCTCGACGGCGGTCCGGTGTACGTCTCGGTCGACATCGACGTTCTCGACCCGGCGCACGCGCCGGGCACCGGCACGCCCGAGGCCGGTGGCATGACGTCCCGAGAGTTGCTCAACACCCTGCGCGGACTCGTGGGCCTTCACGTGGTCGGGGCCGACATCGTCGAGGTGGCACCCGCATACGATCACGCCGAGATCACCGGGATTGCAGCGGCACATGTCGCCTACGAGCTGTTGTCGGTGCTCGCCCTCAACCGGTAGGACGCCCGCCTCACCGTTTCGGCAACACCAGGATCGGCACCGGCGAATGGCGGATGATCTTGGTGGCGCGCGAACCGAGGAACACCCGAGCGATCGGCCCCAGCGGCCCGGACGATCCGATGGTCAGTACTTCGCCGTCCTGCCAGTGAACCTCGTCGAGGGCCTCGCGCCAACTGCCGGCCATGGCCAGTTCGGTCGTGACCTGCTCGGCCGAAAGCCCAACCGCGACTGCGTCGTCCATCGCCGCGGTCAGTGCCTCGGTCAACCCGACGGCGAGTTCTGCGGCAACGTCGTCCTCGACGCGTAGGCCGACCTCGGGCGGATACATCGTCGCTCCCCGGACGACGAACGACGCCAAGCGGAGCGGGATACCCGCGTCTCGGGCGAGTTCGGCGGTCGGACCCACGACGCGCGACGCCTCGCTGTCGCCGGAGAACGCGCACGTGATCCGGGTCAGTGTGGCGCGTTCGCGCATCCGATAGCCGCGGGGAGCGAGCGCCACGGTCACCGGGGACGAGTGCAGAAGCTTGTCTGCCGTCGACCCGACGACCACCTGCCCGAGAGCGCCGTCGCCCGAGGAGCCGAGAACCAGTATCGAGGCCGAGATGCTCTCGGCCGCCTCGGTCAACGCCGTCGAGACCGAGCGGTGTGCGAATCGGTGGAACGATGCAGTGATGTCGGGTGCCCGGTCTTCGAGGTAGTGGCGCGCTTTCGCCTCCGACTCGGCTGCCGTCGTCGCGGCCCAGTCGGCGAACTCCGCATCCACCCGTGCCATCGACGGAGTCGACCACGGTTTGGGCACCACCGTCGCCACATCGATGTCGGTGCCGAGCGACCGAGCGAGCTGGGCACCGAGATCGAGGGCACCGACGCTGCCTTTCCCCGGCGCGAATGCGATCAGGACACTCATCGCAGGTCCTGCTCTGCTCCGCGCAGCGTCGAGTGGTGCCGACCCCAGAACCAGTAGAACGCCAACACCACCGCGAGCCAGAGCCCGAACCAGAACCACGTGGTCCAGTGCAGTCCGGACAGGATGTACAGGCAGGCGAGGACCGACAGCACCGGAGTGACCGGGTATCCCGGGACCTTGAACGGCCGTTCGAGATCGGGCATCGAACGGCGCAGCACGATCACCCCGATGGATACGACGATGAAAGCGACGAGGGTGCCGATCGACACCAGGTCCGCCAGCTTGTCGAGCGGAATGAACGCGGCGAGGATCGAAATCACGACGGCGACGACGATCGTGTTGTTGACCGGCGTGTGCGTGCGGGGGCTGACCTTGGCGAAAGCTTTGGGCAACATGCCGTCTCGGCCCATCGCGAACAGGATGCGAGTCTGCCCGTACATCGTCACCAACGTCACCGAGAAGATCGAGATGACCGCACCTGCAGCCAGAATCGTTGCCGGCCAGGCTTGCCCGGTGACGTTGCGCAGGATTTCCGCCAGCCCGGCTTCCTCCTGGCCGGCGAAGTCGGTCCACGGCTGCGTCCCCAGAGCGGCCACGGCCACGACGAGGTAGAAGACGATGACGACGATCAGCGCCGCAACGATGGCCCGCGGCATGGTCTTCTGAGGATCCTTCACCTCGTCGCCCGCAGTGGACACCGCGTCGAGTCCGATGAACGAGAAGAAGATCGTGCCCGCGGCCGCCGTCACCCCTGCTGCGCCCAGGGGCATGAAGTCCGAGAAGTTGCCGGAGTCGAAGGCGGTGAATCCGACGATCGCGAACAGAGCCAGCACACCGAGTTTGATGACGACCATGACTGCGTTGACCGCCGCCGACTCGCTCGCGCCACGAATGAGCAGAACGGCGCACAGCACGATCAGCACGACTGCAGGCAGATTCATGATGCCGGGGTCGGCGTCACCCGGCGCAGCCGACAGCGCGTGCGGGATGGTGAAGCCGACGAGGTTGTTCAACAGCTCGTTGAGGTACCCGCTCCACCCGACGGCGACGGCAGCGCTGGACACTCCGTACTCGAGCAACAGACAGGCGGCGACGCCCATCGCGACAACCTCGCCCATCGTCACATACGCGTACGAGTAGGTCGAGCCGGAAACCGGTACCGCCGAGGCCATTTCGGCGTAACATATGGCTGCGAGACCGGCCGCCACACCCGCGGCCAGGAACGAGAGCACCACCGCGGGACCGGCTTCGGGGACCGCGAGCGAGAGCACGAAGAAGATGCCGGTACCGATGGTGGCACCGACGCCGAACATCGTCAGTTGGAAGGTGCCGATGGTCCGTTCCAGCCCGCCACTGCTCTGCTGGTCCGGATCCACGATCGGCTTCCTGCGAAGCAGTTGAGATCGCAGACTCGATGCAGGTCTGTTCGACGATGTCATGGCCGGCACTCCCAACGTGGAGACGAACGGTGCGGATCGGCTGATTGTGCTCCCCGATACCGCCTCTCGCACGCCGAACACGCGGTGGAATCGGTCGATTCCCACACCGGTCCGTTTCTTCGCCGCAGCCTCGATGCCTACCATTGGCCTCGAGTCGGATGGGAGACACGAGAACAGATGGCCACACAGCGCGATGCGCTACCGCTCGATTCGGTCGCTGCGCAGGCCGCGTCGGACGCAGGCGGACTCGACGTCGCTCTACTGGGCAGCTTCCTCGACGTCCTTGCCGACGCCGTCGATGCAGGCGTCCCACTGAACCGCGGGCAGCTGCAGGAGTTTCGAGCGCAGGGTGATGCTGCTGCCCGCGCAGGCGTCGCACTGCGGGCGTTGCTGGACCTGTACCTGACCTCTGCGTGGCGACTGTGGCGGGAACTACCCGCTGTCGTCGCCGCCGCGGACGACCCGGCCGGAGTCGTCACCGCAGGCGAGGTCATGCTGCGCGCGGTCGACGACGCGGTGGCCGAACTGGCCGAGGGATTTCAGCTCGCCCGGCGCACTCTCGTGCGAGCCGAAGTACTCGCCCGCCGTGAATTCGTCGACGATCTGCTCTCGGGCACCTCCGATGTCGCCGGGGTCCTCGGGCGCGCGCAGACGTTCGGCCTCGACCTGTCGAGCCCGCACGTGGTGGCCGTGGTGACGTCGACCAAGCCGTTCACCGACGCCAGCTCTGCCATCTCCCTCGTCGAGCGCAGCGTGCAGGGCAGCAAGGGAGACGCCGAATTGCTCGTGGCCACCAAGCAGGACCGGTTGATTCTGGTGTTCCCGGCACCCGACCTCGACGCCGTCGACCATGTCCTCGACCGGGTCGGACGCGCCCTCGGTACGTCCAACTCGGCGTCGAGCGAATCGGTCGACCTCCGGCGCAAAGGGGAATACGGCCGGACGCAGATCGGGATCGGCCGTTCACGCAGCGGGGCGGTCGGTGTCGCCGCGTCATATCGGGAAGCCCTCGACGCGCTCGATCTCGCCGCCTCGCTCGGGTTCGACGCATCAGTGATCGATGCGCGTGATCTGCTCGTCTACCGCGTCCTGATCAGTGACCGTGCGGCGATCGCCGATCTGGTCGACACGTTGTTGACACCGTTGCTGGGCGCGCGAGGCGGGGCGGGTCCCCTGTTGGAGACGTTGCAGGTGTACTTCGACACCGGCGCGAACACCGCGTCCACCGCACGCCGGATGCATCTGTCGGTGCGGGCAGTGACCTACAGATTGTCTCGAATAAAGGATTTGACCGGGCAGAATGTGGGCAACCCCGTCGAGGCATTCGCGCTGCACACGGCGGTACTCGGAGCGAAGCTGCTCGACTGGCCCGAGGTTCGCTCGCCGTCGTAACGGGTACAGACTGCTCGAATTGCCGTAACCAGGCAACTAAATCGGTCGAAACGTGTCCGCAAAACGACCATGCCTGCAGGAAAGCGAACAGTCACACTGGAGTAGTCGCGGAATGACCGAGCGTTTTCCGCAGAGGCCCGAACGCACGGCCGGAACACCGGTAGGACGAAGACAGACGAGAACGAAAAGGAGCGTGTGACAGATGGCGTCGTTGACACAGAAATTGACATCGTTCGCTCGCAGCCCACAGGGCAAGAAGATGATCGATCAAGCACGTCGGTACGCAACCAAGCCCGAGAATCAGGCGAAGTTGAAGCAACTCGGCAGCAAATTCACGAATAGAGGTGGCCGTTCATGAACGTCGTCCCGTGGTGGGCATGGGCGGCATTCGGTGCCGTCGTCCTCATCCTGTTGGCCATCGACCTGTTGGCGCACCGCGGTGCGCACATCATCGGCTTCAAGGAAGCCGCATGGTGGAGCGCACTGTGGGTCGGCGTGGCGATCATCTTCGGCATCGTGGTGTTCTTCACGTTGGGAACCACGGCCGGAGTCGAGTACACGACGGCCTGGTTGCTCGAGAAGAGTCTGTCCGTCGACAACCTCTTCGTCTTCGCGCTGATCTTCGGCTACTTCAAGGTTCCCCGTGAGTACCAGCACCGGGTGCTGTTCTTCGGTGTGATCGGTGCCCTCGTCTTCCGCGCGATCTTCCTGGCCGCAGGTGTGGCCATCGTCAGCAAGTTCGCTGCCGTTCTGTTCGTCTTCGCAGCGATCCTGCTCTACAGCGCCTACAAGCTGATGAAGGACGAGGACGACTCGTACGACCCGAGTACCTCGATCGCAGTTCGCCTGCTTCGCAAGATCATTCCTGTCCGCGACGAATACGAAGGAACCAAGTTCTTCGTCAAGGAAGCCGGCAAGCGGGTGGCCACACCACTTCTCGCCGTCGTGGTGGCGATCGAAGCCGCCGACCTGGTCTTCGCCGTGGACAGCGTTCCTGCCGTCCTCGCGGTGACCGACGACCCGTTCATCGTCTACTCCTCGAACGCGTTCGCCATCCTCGGCCTCCGCGCCCTGTACTTCCTGCTCGCAGGGTTGCTCGAGAAGTTCCACTACCTGTCCAAGGGACTGGCGATCATCCTCGCCTTCATCGGCGTCAAGCTGATCCTGCAGGCCGGACACAAGGTGATCAGCACATCGATCCCCGAGATCCCGTCTCTGGTCAGCCTGGTGGTCATCATCGTGGTCCTGGCAGGCTCGATCATCCTGAGCCTGAAGAATCCTCCCGAGGAAGACACGGCAGACGCGATCGACCAGGTCGCTGCCGACAGCCCGATCGTCGATCCGACGAACGGAACCTCCTCGGCCGGCACCTCGTCGACCGGAACGTCGGGCACGGACTCGCCGAGACTCGACAAGTCCTGACCGCTCACCACACATGCCCCGCCGAATTCGATTCGGCGGGGCATGTTTGTGTTCCGAGGGGACGGGGCAAACAACGCGCATGGCTGAAAAGAACTCGTACACCGTTCCCGGACTCACCTCGGAAGTGGGCGCGCGCGTCGCCGCGATCCTTCAGGATCGACTGAACGCCTACAACGATCTCCATCTGACTCTCAAGCACATTCACTGGAATGTCGTCGGACCCAACTTCATCTCGGTACACGAGATGCTCGATCCTCAGGTCGAAGCAGTTCGCGGTTTCGCGGACGACGTCGCCGAGCGCATCGCGACCCTCGGCTCCTCGGCCAAGGGCACACCGGGCACCATCGTCTCCGAGCGCAGCTGGGACGACTACTCGATCGGTCGCGCGACGGCCATCGAGCACCTCGGTGCACTCGACCTGGTGTACACCGGGGTCATCGAGACCACTCGCAAGAACATCGAAGAGGTCGGCGAGATAGACCCGGTGACCGAGGACATGCTGATCGGTCAGAGCGCGCAACTCGAACTCTTCCACTGGTTCGTGCGGGCACACCTGGAGAATTCCGGTGGTCAGCTCTCCACCGCCAACGCGACCAGCGAGGTCGACGCGGCGAAGCAAGCAGGCTAGACACCGTCCATCCGAACACCGATCTCGCCGTGAGCCGGCGAGGTCGGTGTTCGTCGTTTCGAAGGGTCAGTCGGTCGGCCTGGCCTCGTGCCCGCTGCGGCCGTGGGTTCGACGCTTCTCCTTCATCTCGGCCTCGAAGACGTGGCGACGCCCGTCCATCAACTCGTTTCGCACCGCACGATCGTGTTCGCGCAACGGGCCCCAATATCCGTCGTCGAATTCTTCGACCAGCTGAAAGGTCCACCGCCCCGGTGCGATGTTACGACCGACCATGTCCGTGTCGATCCGCTCGGATGCAGTGGTGTGGCCTGCATCGGCAAGTGCATCGACCGCGTCGCCGAGCAGCAGATCTGCGTGCCCCATCAGCTGGTGAAACGAGTAGAGATGCCCACGAGCACGCTCGACACATTCGAGGGCCTCGGAAAGCTTTCCCACCGCGGCCACTGTCGCGTCGTCCACGCCGCTCGGGCGCTGGTGTTCGGGCGAGGGCGTCTCGGAGGCCGACTCGGCGTCGTTGTGTTGATCCATGGAGCGCGCTTACCCGAATCGGCCCGGCACAACCCGGACGCGCTGTGCATGATTACCGACTCCGATCGCGGGTATAGCTCTCCCCGAACGGACGAAGACAATCGATTTCGAGGAGTTCTCATGGCTGATTTCATCGACAAGGCAAAGCACAAGGCAGAAGAGCTCGTGGGCGAAGCCAAGGAAAAGATCGGCCACAAGACCGACAACGACGATCTTGCTGCCGAAGGCGCAAAGGATCAGGCGTCGGGCAAGACCAAGCAGGTCGGCGACGACGTCTCGGACGCTGCAGGCAACATCAAGGACAAGTTCACGAACTGATCGTCTCGATCGGTCGAATCGAAACCCCGCACCCAGGCCTCGGCCGTCGCAGGTGCGGGGTTTCCTCGTTGCAGGCCACCGATCAGATCGGCGGATTCGGCAACGGCAATGGACGGCCGAACAACCAACCCTGACCGAGGGTTGCTCCCAGAGACTTGGCACGACGCAGATGCCTGTGGGTTTCGATTCCTTCGGCCAGTAGGACTGCATCGCTCGTGCGTACGTACGCGCGCACCTGCCGCACCGCGGCACGCGACCGATACGGAGATCGGATGATCGACGCGTCGAGTTTGACGATGTCCGGCGCGACGGCGGCCAGCAGTTCCAACGTCGCGGGCGTGGCACCCACGTCGTCCATGGCCACCGACATGCCGCGAGCGCGGGCTCCTCGAACCAGGGCCATCAGCAACGGGACGTTTCGGTCGAGGTCTCGCTCGGTGATCTCGAGTACGACGTCGAGATCGTCACCGATCGCATCGAGGTGGGTGGCGACGTCACGTTCGTCGGCGAAACAACCCGGCTCGATGTTGAGAAAGAAGCGCACCCGACGCGAATACGCGCACTCGCGTGCTGCCCGCAACGCGGCGGCACGACACGCCACATCGACGCGACCCACCATCCCACGCTCTCGGGCCAGCGCGAAGACGTCTTCGGGAACGGCCAGGCTCGGAGACGGCCACCTGGCCAGGGCCTCGTATCCCACGACGGTACCGGTGGCGAGTTCGACGACGGGCTGAAACAGAGCAGCGACGGACTCCACCGAATCGAGCGCCGCCGATGCTGCCAGCACCGCGCCGTCCGGCGCAGTCACAGTGATCGCTCGTCCACCGGAACGCGGCGGGCCTCGAGGCGGTCGGCGATCAGCGCGGCATGCAGTCTTCGCAGTCCGGACGGCTTCATCGGATCGAGCCCGGTGAGCTGCACCACCCTCTTCAAGCGGTAGTCGACGGTGTTGGGATGCACCGTCAGCCAGGTGGCCGTCTTCTTTCGGTTGGAGTCCGAGTCGACGAACGCTTGCAGCGTCGGCAACAGATCGACGGAATCGCGCAGCGGATCGATCAGTGTCACGAGATGTTTGCGACCCAGGCCCGGCCTGCTCACCTGGTACTCGAACACGAGATCCGACATCCGGTACGTCCCGGGTGCGTATCCGAGTCGACGCACCAGACCGAGCAGTTCGTACAGGTGGGGCGCGGTCGTGGCGATGTCGTCGACCGCGGCCGACCCGGTCGTCGCGGTCATCACCACCTGACCCGCGTCGGCGAGACGATCGACGAGTTCGCCGATGTCGACACCGGGAACATCGGGCAGCAGGACGGTTCCGCCGGTGGGGCTGATCGAGGCGATGGGCAGGTACTCCGCGTCGAACGTCGCCAGCGCCGAGTGCATTCTTCGCAGCTTTCGAGCCGCCGTCATCGCCGCGTCGATCCGTCGGCCACCCTCTTCGGCGTGCGCCGGAATGTGCAGGGCGACAACGTGATAATCCTCGGCAAGCAGCGTACCCATCCGGTCGGCGATTTTACGAGCCGTGCCGTCACCGGTCAGCAGCGCGTCGAGCAGTTCCACGTCGTGACGGGGACCGTTCTGGGTCAGCGTCCGAAACTCGACCAGGTAGGCATCGGACACCGCCGCGGTGACGACGTCCAACAGTTCCATGACCAGGACGGTTCCCTCGACCAGCCGATCGCCCGCGTCCTCGTCGACCGAACGGGACGCCTGTCGCACAGCGAGTGCGCAGCCCTCGTTGATGGCATGTTGGATCCGGCCGAGCGGTACACCGTCTCGGGCCCATCGGGTTGCCGCGTCGCGAAAGACGTCCATGGCACCGGGTATCGGTAGCCGACCGGATTCGAGGACACCGGTCGCCAGTTCGCAGCAGGTCGTCGTCATGTCGTCGAGCTCACCGCGGGCACACTCGCGCGGTGGTGGTGGTGTGTCCTCGGGTTCACCGAAGTACTGGTCCAACATGCGCGCGGCTGTCTCTCTCGGCGTCCGCAGACGGTCGGAGGCCCGCCGCCCGCTGACGTACTCCTCTTGCGACACGTGCACGCTCTCTGCTGCCGTCACCGAAGACCCCACCCCTCGAAACTCGACACCCTCTTCGGGTTCGCTTCCCCGTCCGACCGGCTCCTCGACGGATCGCTCGGTCTCACCGTCGCGCGTGCAGCCACATCGAGCGAGACCGGGCGGCAGACACACGAACAGTAGAACAAAAATCAAACCTGTGGATTGTTTTACCGAATATATCCGGCAGTCCATCCAGATTCGTCCCCCGGAGCTCAATTGTGACGATTTCTCACAGATGACGCGTCGGTTGCGGCCAGATTCCAAACGCCTGGCAGGAGGGCGCATACGACCCGAATCCGCACCTACTGTTCCGCCTTGTCCATCAACCCTCGTCGAAAGTCAGGCTCCATGACCACTTCTCGGTCCACCCTCCGCGCAACGCGGAAGGCAGCGACGGTGCGCGCTGCGATGATCGCGGCAATGGCGTGCTCACTCACCCTCGGTGCCGGTGTCGCAGCACAGGCACAGCCCGCGCCCGCACCTGCCCCGCCTGCCCCGCCTGCCACCGTGCAGGGTGCCACTGTCGTTCCCCCCGGCCCGACCGAGGCATCACCGAAGGCAGCCGACCAGGGAATAGCCCAGCCGAACATCCAATCGGCCGCTCCCGCGACCGTCACCTACGACCCACGGACCGAGACCACGGGTTACGGACCGGAACAGAAGAACTTCCTGGCCGGATTCCTCTACAGCATCGTCAATCCCAATGTCGCACCTCAGGGTGCCAACGACTGGAACTGCAAGCCGTCGGCGGCACATCCGCGTCCGGTCGTGCTGCTGCACGGCACCTGGGAGAACGCCTACAACAACTTCGCGCGGATGTCGCCTGCGCTCAAGAAGGAGGGCTACTGCATCTTCGCGCTGAACTACGGTGACAGCGACCCGAGCATCGTCGGCAACCTCCCGTCACTGCGCGGTACCGCATCCGTTGCATCCAGCGCGAAGGAGATCGCCACGTACATCGACGCCGTGCGTACCGCGACCGGTTCTGCGCAGGTCGATATCGTCGGCCATTCCCAGGGCGGACTCGTCACCCGCCAGTACCTTCGCTTCGAGGGTGGTGCCAACCCCGCCGATCCGACCAAGAACAAGGTGAACACCGTCGTGAGCGTCGCCGGGTCCAACCACGGCACCACTCTCGTCGGAATCGGCACGCTCGGTCGCACGATCAACAACCTGGGTCTGAACGTGCTCGGCGTTGTCGGTGCCATCGCCGGACCCGCAGCCTCGGACCAGGTCATCGATTCCGCTCTGGTCAAGGGATTGGCAGTGGGCGGCGACACCGACCCCGGCATCAAGTACACCGTGATCGGTACCAAGTACGACGAGGTGGTGACCCCCTACAAGACGACGTTCCTCACCGCGGGTCCCGGTGCCACCGTCAACAACGTCACGTTGCAGGACGGCTGCGGCATCGATCTGTCCGATCACCTGTCGATCTCCGTCTCGCCTCGAGCGATCGGCATCGTGAAGAACGCACTGGATCCGAAGGGCTTCCCCACGAAGTCGATCCCGTGTGCCTTCAACTCACCGATCACCGGCGGCTAGTCACACCTGGGTGAGGGCGATCGGGCACCGACCCGATCGCCCTCACTGCTGTGCAGGTGCCCATCCGAGTGCGGGCCCGAGCGTGTGTGCCATGTCGGTCAGAATCTGCACGTAGTCCTCGTGGTCGAAGCTGAACGGCAGTGCGAACGCCACCTCGTCCACCTCACGAAAAGACTTGTTTGCGTACAACTTCTCGGCGATCACGTCCGAAGTCCCGACGAGGTCGGGCGCGAACATCATCCGAGCCGGACCCTGTGGCTCGAGCGTGCGTGCCGATCGCCCACGCACGTACTCCTCGTACTTGGCCGTCTGCGACGGGCTCGCACTGTCGGTCGGGATCACCACCAACCCTTGCGAGACCCTCGCATCGTTCCCGGCCGGGTGAAACCGACGAAAGCGCCGGATGTGGGAGAGCTGGATGTCGTCGAAATCGGTCGACTCCTCGGCGCGCACCACGCTGCTGACCAGAAGATTCATCGCGTTCTCACCGGCCCACTGCGCCGACCGCAGGCTCGCTCCCCCGTACCACATCCGACCACGCAGACCGGGTGAATGCGGCTGCACGCGAGCGGAATACGACTCGATGCCCTCGGTCCCCGACCACGTCGACGCCGGCTCCCCGGCGACGAACCCGAGTAGCCTCGATACCCGTTCGTACCCGAAATCCTCGGTATCCGCGGTGTCGGGATAGAGCGAATGCTTGACCCGGTCGAACTGCATCGGTTGTCCCACACTGACTCCGGGATTGATCCGCCCACCGGACAACACGTCGACCGTCGCCAGGTCCTCTGCCAGTCGCAGTGGGTTCTCCCAACCCAGTGGCGTCACTGCTGTACCGAGCGCTATCCGATGGGTCCGCTGCGACGCCGCAGCCATGACTGCGATGGGCGACGATATTCCGAACTGCAGGTGGCGATGCCGAAGCCATGCACTGTCGAAGCCGAGCTGCTCGCCGAGTTCGATGATGTTCAACGTCGATTCGTGGCCGCGTGCTGGATCGGACTCGTCGAAGAGCCCGATCGTGAGAAATCCGAGCGAAAGCAACGGGTGAGAAGGCGTAGGCACGTCCAGACTCCATTCGACCGAATTTGGACCCAGCCTAAACGAATCGGTCGGCCGTGCGGCGAATCCGGGAGCCGTCGAACTCGACGAGGCCGCGTGCGGCGAAGGCGTCGAGCCAGCCGATCATCGGCCACCGACCCCATCGATCGAAGAACGTGCGCGCGTTGGTGACGATGTCGTCGAGATGTTCCACCGGAGGATCGGAGACCGGATGGAACTGGTGGTAGGCGTGCGCCCCGCCGACCCACCGCAACCCGATGCCCGACGCCTCCGCGGTCGCTGCGAAATCGGTGTCCTCACCGCCGTAGCCGGTGTAGTCCTCGCAGAAGCCGCCGAGTTCGGCCCAGGTCGCCGCCCCGACCGCGAAGGACAGCGACCAGAACAGGTCGAAGTTGTCTCCGTGCTCGACGGTGTCGACCGGTGGATTCGGCCGCGCCGGATGCGGCGCGGTCAGAGAGTTCAGGACCTCACCCTCGGCACCGATGTCCTTCTCTTTCAGGTAGGTCACCGGACCACAGAGCAGCGATCGCTCGTTGCCGGGCAGTGTTGCCGCACGCCGGTATCGCTCGATCGTCTCCGGACCGGGGATGCAGTCCACGTCCAGGAACACCAGCAACTCCGCGCCGCGATCGATTGCCGCGGCCGCACCCAGATTGCGAGCAGCCGCCAGCGGCAGCGGATGCTGCGCAGGCATCTCGAGATAGGTGGCGGGCGAACCGGTTCGGTCGAGCAGGTCGGCAATCGTGTTGTCGCCCATGGACACGACGACGTGCTCGACCTGCTCTGCGGTCGATGTACCCAGACCACGCACCTGCGCGGCCAAGTGCTCGTGTCGTCCGGACACCACGGTGACGACGACGGTCTTCACTGTCGCACCGCGCGAGGTGCGGCCTGCTCGATCGCCCTGGCGGCGCGGGCAGGTGCACCCGCGGTGCGCAAAGCCGACCACCGACCGCCACCGATGTCGAGAGCGCGGTTCGCCGCTGCGTGCCACCGCGCGACGGACGGCCACGTATCGAGCACCTCGGCGACCGACCCGTGGGCCAGGGCCCGTCCGGTGGCCGACTGTTCGTCGAAAGGTCGAGCCTGCGGCACGACGATGGCGGGCACGCCCGAGGCGGCGACGTCGGCGACGGCGTTCTGGCCGGCGTGCGTGACGACGAGTGCTGCCGAACACAACACCGGCCACACGTCGTCCACCCAGTCGCCCCCTGCCACACCGAGTGCGCGGAACTCGAATCGGGCGTCCACCGCCGACCACGAGTCAACCAGGTCTCGGGTCAGCTCCGTGCCACCGGCGGCACCCAGAACCACCACCGTCGGATCGGCATGGGCAGTGACTCGCTCGCGCTCGGCGAATCGACTGATCGAGCCGGCATAGGTGGTCTTCTCCGCGAAGGGACGCAGCCAGGTCGGGTCGTAGACCTCGCGTGACCACGGCGCGACGATGTGGGTCGCCGCGCGATAGGCGAGGTCGTGAATCGGATCGTCCCGCTCCCCGGGTATTGCCATCACGATCACCCGAACACCCATCAGTCGCAAGAACATCGCCACTTCCACCGATACGTCGACCACCACCGCTCGCGGCCGCTCGCGCGCCACCCACTCCGCGATGATCGCCATCCGCTCGGTCAGACCGTCCACGTCGTGAGGTGCCCAGTGCAGCACCCCTCCGGCCGAACTGTCCTCCGCGGCATCACTTTCGACGGAATCGTCGACGTCGAGCGGAAGCGAGATCCACTCGGCCGCCGCATGCGTTGCCGGTCGAGCGCGCGAGGACAGCACCGTCATCGGCTCTGCCATCGACCGCGCGATGGCATCGGAACGGGTGATGTGACCGACCCCGTGGTGGTGCGCGTAATACCCGATCATGCGATCGCGAGCCGGTCGTCGAGCTTGTCCGCAGCCGCAGCCAATGTCGAGTGGTACAGCGCCTCGTACTCGTCCACCATCCGATCCATCGAGCACACCTGCTCCGCGCGCGCCCGGACGTCCGACCTTCTCAGCGCTGCCGCCGCGGGGATCGCCGCCGCGAGGCCGTGTACGTCGTCGGCCGCTACCAGCACTCCCGACGATGCATCGACGATCTCCGGTATGCCGCCCCGTGCGAACGCGGCGACCGGAGTGCCGCAGGCGAGTGCTTCCGCCACCACCAGGCCGTACGGCTCGGACCAGACCGGTGAGACGAGCGCTACCTCGGCACCGGCCACCAACGCCGCCAAAGCGGGCTGATCGAGGTGACCGACGTAGCGGATGTTCTCGTCGAGCATCGGCTCGACGAACTCGTGGAAATACTCGAGATTGCTCAGCGGTCCGGCGATACGCAGCGAGCGGCCTGCTTCCTTCGCAGCCGCAATGGCCAGGTGCACCCCTTTCTCGGGGACCACCCGACCCGACCACACCAGGTAGTCTCCGCCGGTACCGAACGGCCAGTCCGCCAGGGAGATTCCGTTGCGAATGACGACGGTCCCGGCGGTGACATCGGCCCACTGCGAGGCGGCGAACTCGCTGACCGCGGCAAACGTGTTGGCACCGGGAGGGGCCAGCGCAACTGCGGACTCCAGCCACGCGAACGGCGGTGTGTGCAGTGTCGTCACCATCGGTACCGACAGCGTCGCCGACATCGCCAGCGGCAGGTAGTGCAGGCTGTGGTTGTGCACGATGTCGAAGGACCGAGACAGTGTTCCGGCGAGTTCGAGCATCACCGCCAGATACGCATGATGCTCACGAATCGCGGTGGGTGTGATCGCGACGTCGGCGATGGAGATCGGAGTCAGATCCAACGTCCGCACCGGTAGCAGGGTCGCATCCAGGTCGACGCTCGACCCGTCCGCAGCGAACAGACTCACCTGATGCCCGCGCTCGGTGAGCGCACGCACCAGGTTGTAGACATGTGCCTCCAGGCCGCCCGCGAAAGGCTGTGCCACCGGAAAACTCGATGACGCCAGCACCGCGATGCGAAGTGGGTTCTCGTTCAACGCATCTCCTTGATCACTGCTGAATAGATCGCCGCATGAGTTGCTGCGATTCGTTGACGTTGTTCTGATCTGGTTCCGGAATCGACTGCCGGAACGCGTTCTGCGTGCGATGCCCGCACGGCAGAGACGAGCGAGGCGGGATCGAACGAGTCGATGCCCATCCGGAAGCTGTGCACCCGCGCCTGATCTGCGTAGAAGCCGCAGTCGGATGCGACGACGGCGGTACCGAGGTCGCGGCAGGCCTCGAGCCAGCCCGAGTGTGTTCCGAATCGATACGGCAGCACCGAGACATCGATCGACGACAGATAGTCCCAGAGCGCGTCGTCGTCGAAACGTCGGTGCACGCGTACGTCGACGTCGGGAAAGCTGTTGTAGTCCAGCAGCTTCGCGCCGACCGTCGGGTTGTACCAGTGGCTGGAGTGCTCGAAGACGTCCTCGTCGATGTCCAGTCTCACCGTTGCGTCGGGTAGCGCCCGAGCGGCCTCGACCACTGCGTCCATCACTGCCAACGCGTCGATGTTGGACCTCAGATTCTTGGCGTGGACACCGATGACGAACGAATCCGACACCGGGCGCGGGAGTGCCATCCGCTCGAGCGGCACGACGTGCGGATGCTCGACCACCGTTGCCTCGACGCCCCACCGATCGTGAATCCGAGCAGCAGCACCCGCGGTGAGGGTGATGACGGCGGCGGCCGCGCGAACCAGTACGTCCAACTGCCGCAGGTGATCGGCGTTGTCCGCGAAATGGGGATTGTGCAGGTCGTGGACCGTCAGGACCAACGGCTGCCGGTGGGCGCGTAGATGGTCGACGGTACGGGTGAGCTCGTCCGGGGAAAAGGACTCGAACCCGAAATGCACGTGCAGAACGTCGAAGTCCACGTCAGTCTGTTCGGCGAGCCACTGAGCATCGAGCAACCGCGGAGGCCACCACTGGTCGGGTACGTCGACTCGAACAGGGGCCGGATCGGGCAGCACGATCACCGACGGTTCGGCCGACGCCGCGTGTGCGGAGTCGCCGACGACGGGCTGCAGGTGTCGGACATAGGCGTGCGAGGACGGAACCGATGCAACGCGAATCATGAATTCCTTCGGGTTCAGGCAGGTGGATCGTGCCTGTTCCCGACACGCGATACGTAGTCAGTACCCAGTTGCACCCAGGTTCAATCGGGGTTGGCGAAGCCCGTCCCCTAGGTCTACGTTGACGAGAGAATGGTCCAACACGAACGAGCACACGACGTCGGGGCAAGCATGGACGGGCGCACCCGCCACTACGGCGACTTCTACGGCATATCGGACGAGCCGAGTCGCTCCGAGCACGACGGACCGCTCCTCCTCGTCTGGGGAAATTGCCAGGCCGAGGCGCTGCGCATCCTCCTTGCCTCCGATCCGGCCATGCCCATGCGGACCGTCCGCATTCCACCGGTGCACGAACTCGAATCCTCCGATCTGCCCCACGTCGACCGACTCGTGCGGCAGGCGTCGGTGCTGCTCACCCAACCGGTTCGAGCCGGCTATCGGTCGCTGCCCCTGGGCGTGCCCGATCTGGTCGACGCGCTACCGCCCGACGCCACCGTGGTGCGTTGGCCGGTGCTCCGATATTCGGGGTTGCACCCCTTCCAGGTCATCGTTCGCCACCCCAGTGCCCCGGCTGCAGTTCCGAACATGGTGCCCTATCACGACTTGCGCACGATCCTCGCGGTCCATCGCGGCCTCGGCAGCGACGCGGACTGGGACGTTCCGGTCTCGGACGACGGTCTACGTCGGGCAGCCGATGCGAGTCTCGACGAGTTGCGTCGACGCGAGGACCGAGACACCGATATCGTTGCGTCCGATCTGTTTCGAGACGCGGGCCGCCATGCCACCCACACGATCAACCACGCGACCAACGTGGTGCTCACCGGCCTGGCTCAGCGAGTACTCGACCACCTGAACATCGGTAGCACGGTGCGGGATCCAGGGCGGGAGCTGCTCGGAGGTGTTCGCGCGCCCGTCGAGGGTCGAGTGCTGAATGCGCTCGGCCTGCACGGCGATCCACGGCCGAATTGGTCGGTCGACGGCTCCGACCTGACGCCGGATTCCGTTCACCGCGCTCACCTGCAGTGGTACGCAGCTCGTCCCGAATTCGTCGGCGCGGCCCTCGAACGACACGCCGAGCTGATCCGAACCCTGGAGCTGGCACCGTGACCGGGCCGGTACATCATCTGGTGGTGGGACCGGACGAGCACGGTGTCGTCCGCTGCGCCCGCGAATTGGCCTCCGCAACAGGCAGTCCGGTGATCTCCGACCTCGAGCATCCTCCCTCCGACACGGCACTCCACGTGCACTTCACCGACCGGCTGTTCGGACGTAACGCAACCGAGGCCGCAGACGCATTCGCCGCGCTCGCCGAACGCCATCGTGCGCCCATCACCGTCACGGTCCACGATGTGCCGCAGGCATCCGACGGCCACGCATTCGAGGCGCGGAAGGACTGCTACCGACGGGTGATCGACTGCGCGGCAATCGTGGTGGTCTCCAGCATGCACGAGCGACTACTGCTCGAGGACATCCTGGATCGCCGGCACGACGTTCGGGTCATCCCGCTCCCGATCGGACGCGCGGCGGAGCGGACAGCAGACGGCGTCGCCCCGCGAAAGGTCGTCGGTGTACTCGGGTTCGTCTATCCGGGTAAGGGGCACGAGGAGGTACTCGGTGCCATGACGTCGCTGGACGCCGACGTCGACGTTCTCTCCATCGGTTCCGCGTCACCGGGGCACGAATCCATGATCGACGAACTCTGTTCTGCTGCAGAGCAACTCGGCCGATCGTTCACCTCGACCGGTTTCGTTCCCGACGCCGAGCTGGACGAGATCCTGCGGTCGGTCGCCATTCCCGTTGCGTTCCACCGACATGTGTCGGCATCGGGTTCGATCAATTCCTGGATCGCGGCAGGCCGTCGACCACTCGTCCCGCGGGGTCGGTACGTGGAGGAGATGGAGACCAACTCCCCCGGGGCCCTGTGGATTCACGACAATTCGATCGAGGGCCTCGCCGCTGCGATGGCAGAGGCTCTACGCCATCCCGACATGACATGGCAGCAGCACGACGTGGTCGCCTACCCCACGCTCGAGCAGGCGGCCGTGCTGTACCGCGCATTGTTCGACGAACAGCGTGCGAAAGCGGCCAAGGAGCTGCCCGACGGCCGGTGGGTGGTACCGGGCAATCGGTGGGATCTCGCCCCGTCTGTCGATCGCAACCCGCGAGTGTCCGTGGTGATTCCGTACTTTCGTCAGCAGCGTCAGCTGGAGTTCGTACTCACTGCGCTGACGTTGCAGAGCTATCCGGCCACCCTGCTCCAGGTGATCGTCGCCGACGACGGGTCGCCCGACGCGCCGGACGTCGATATCTTCCTGCCCGCTCTCGACATCACCGTCGTTCGACAGGAGGATCGCGGCTTCCGTGCAGCGGCGGCGCGCAATCTCGGTGCATCGGTCGCCGACGGGGAGATTCTGTGTTTTCTGGACGCGGATACGGTCCCCGAACCCGAGTACATCGCGGAGTCGGTGCGGCTGACCGGGGCAGTTCCCGATGCGCTCACCGTGGGTCGGCGACGCCACGCCGATCTGACGGGCTGGACCGCCGAGGACGTGGCCGGGTGGTTCGGCGGAGGTTTGCACGGACCGCCGGAACTGTCGGAGCCGGGGTGGCTTCGGGACGGGTACTCGCGCTCACGCGACTTGCTCGATGCGGATCGACGTTCGTACCGATTCGTCATCAGCGCCGTGATGTCGTGCAGCCGTGAATTGTTCTCCGACATAGGTGGATTCGACGAGACCTTCGTCGGATACGGCGGAGAGGACTGGGAGTTCGCGCATCGCGCGTACGACGCCGGTGCCGTCCTGGCGCACCTGCCTGCCGCCGTCGCCTGGCACGACGGACCCGAATGGGCCGAGCGTACGGGCGGGGATCGGGAACGCAAGAACCTCGAAGCGCTGATGCTGTCTTCCCGCATCACCGACCCGGCCGCTCGTACCCACGGTCTCGTCTATGCCGTGCCCGAGACGATCGTGATCGTCGATGCAACCGGACACAGCTCGGCGTCACTGCTGTCCACCGTCGGATCGGTTCTGCGCCAACATGACTGCGCGGTGTGGATCGACGGTCCCGACGCAGCGTCGTTGCGAGAGCAGTGGGGTGACGTCGACCCGCGCATTCGTTCGGGTCGGCCCGGCGACACCGGCCGCAGCCATATCGTCGTGCACGTGCGCGGACTCGTACTGTTCGGTGAGCACTCTCTGCGCCGCATGCTGGCAACCGGTGCCGATCGTATGACCGTGGACGTCGGCGGCAGCGGCGTCGTCGAGTGTCGCAGTTCGCGTTCGCGGACGCGCGCGGCGCGGTGGGCCGATGCACTCGGTCGTGATCCGCTCGACGTGGCCGAGGATCTCTTCGGGCACATGCACCGCACAGCCGTCGAGTTCGGGATCTCGACCGGTGAGCATCAACCGGATCTGTCCTGGTGACGTCGAATACGGCGCGGCGGCGACTGATGGAAGAATATGTATCGGCGGTCGTCGGGGACGACGGAACAGCAAGGTCGGGTGGACGATGAACAGAACGCTGTATTCGATGCTCTGGATGATGGCGATCATCGCTCTCATTGCATTGATCTGGGGCACAGTCGGTTACGTGTACGCCGATGAACACCCACTGCGCCGTGCGGCGTTCGTCGGTGGCGGAGTACTGATCTCGGGATGGCTCATCGTGCTCGCAGCCGTGGGCATCAAGATCTCCCGACTGAAAGCGCGCCGCAGAGCGAGCAATTCCGAGAACGACTGACGAGTCCGCCGAGGTGCGGATTGAGAACGCCGTGGGCGGGTACTCCGCTCCGAAGTCTCGACGCGCAACAGCCGGTCACCTGCTCGTCGAGTTCCTCTCAGTCAGTGGCGAGCAAGGGTTCTCGATGGTCAATCAGCGCAGTACGTCGCAGCAGCACGGAACGTCGGCACGGCCGGCGACTCGCGACGAGTATCTGTCGACGTGGTCGACACTGCACAACGGCATCGATCCTTCCTCGTCCGCGTTGGTCTCGGGTTGGCTTCGCGTGGTCTATTCGCTGAGCGCGCCGCTGGTTCGCGCGTCCGTCTCCGCCCACGCCGTCACCCTCACCGCTGTGGTCGTGGCAGGGGCTGCAGTGGCGCTGTCGCGACCCGGTACCTCCGCACCGTTGATCGCGGCGCTGCTCATCGTGATCTCCGGCCTGCTGGACGGCATCGACGGCGGGGTCGCGATGATCGGCCGTTCCCAATCTCAGTGGGGGTACCTGCTCGACACCGTCGCCGATCGCTGCAGCGACCTGCTGCTGTTGGCAAGCGGTCTCGCTCTGGGTGCCCCGATGCCGCTCGTCGTCGCGGTCGGCGTGGTGACGTTGCTGCACGAGATGGCCCGTGCCCGCGCGGTGGGTTCCGGCATCGAGGACGTCGGCTTCCTGACGATATGGGAGCGTCCCTCGCGGGTGATCGCGGCTGCGGTCACGGCGACGGTCGCCGGGGCAGCGCCTGCTGCTGCGGGAACGTCGGCGACCATCGGGATGTCGGTGACGTGCGCGCTCGCCGCCGTCGGGTTCACCCAGTTGATGTTCGGGCTGCATCGTCGAGCCGATCGAATTCGGCGGTGACCAGCCAGCCGGCGAGTGCCAGTACATGGAACACGAACATCCACAACATGATTGCGACCCCGCCGCCGATCGCGGTGAGGCCTCCGAACGGCGCACCCAGGTCCACCGGTATCGCCAGGAACAAGATGAATCCGTGTACGAATCCGGTGACGATGGACGAGGTGACGAGTGATCCGACGATCAACGCCCGCCAGTTCACCGCGCGTGGCGCGATCACGCGATAGGTCCAAGCCAGGGGGACCGACAGGATCACCCACAGGCAGTTGAAGCCGAGGAACACGCGCAGCGTCATGGCACCGATTCCGCCGCCGCCGGTCGACGCGTCGAGCAGTCGCGCGACGCAGAGGACCCCGGCCAGCAAGACCGGTGCGGCGGCGAAGAACGGGACCATCGCCAGTCGACCGCGCCAACCGGTGAACGACTCTCGTGTCGGTGCGAACCGCACGATGGCCCGGCGCAGGCCCTCCCCGTAGAACGTCGCGGGAAAGATGGCGATCAGGATACCGATCGGACCGAGTTCGATTCCGGCCGTGGCCAATCCATCCACCGCCGCGCGAGCACCCAGGGCGTCGGGCAACAACGCCGACATGGCGTCGAACCCGCCGCGCACCCAGTCCGCCGACACCAACAGGGTGCAGGCGCGGATGGTCAGCAGCAGTAGCGGCACCACAGCGATGACGGCGTAGAAGGTCAAGCCGCCCGCGATCAAGGTGGTGTCCTCGCGGGCGAACCCGGCTTTGATCGCGCCGACTGCGCGCGTGGCCCTTGTGCGTATCGAGGTCATCTCGCGCGAGCACCGAGTAACGCGCCGACCGCAACGGTGTCATTCAAGGGTGATGTCCACACCATCGATGACCTTGAGAAACGGGCAGATCGAGGTTGCCTGCGCCAGTACCGCTTCGGGATCGTCGGTGCCGGGAAGAGATACTGCGAGGGCGAACGTGGCGTCGTAGCCGGATGCATCCGAGTCGGTGAGTACGACGGTGCCCTTCACTGCGAGGTCGTCGACGCTACCGCCGACGGTTCCGAGCGCGATACGCAGAGACTCGACCAGGCAGCTCGACAGAGCGGCAGCCATCAGTTGCTCGGGGTTGGTGTGCTCCCCCGGCCCTCCGAGTTGCTTCGGTTCTCGCACACCGAGGGACAGAACCCCGTCGTCGGAGGTGACTCCCGTCGCGGTGGCAGAGACAGTTGCTGTGTACAGCTCGGTGTTCATCGACGTCGGATGTCCACTCGGCAGCCGATCGAAACCGGCGGAGTCCACGCGCCGGGGTCGAGACCGAGGGGTACGTGTCGATGTTCACACATCGGATACATCAGTTTGACCGAACCTACCGACGGGTAACGCTGCTGTCAGGGCCGAGCATCACGCTGTGACCCACAGGCATCGGCCAGAGCAAACGACCACCGAACCGAAAGGGGAGCACCATGAGCACATCCACGTTGATCGCGCAGTTGCGTGTTGCACTGCAGTTGACGAACACGGAAATCCAGATCGCGGAAACTCGCGTCGTTCAGGCGCGCACCGAGGCGGTACGCAGGGAGTTGACTCAGAACGCCGCGAACGGCCGTGAGCGCGCGGCAGCCATCGAAGAAGCAATCCGCGGACTCGGCGGACTGCCCGAACTGGTCGCACCGTTCCTGGGGCGCACACTCGCCGCCGTCAAGACGGTCGCGGAGCAGGCGCAGCCGTTCGACGAGGCCCTGCTGGGCGATCTCGCACTCGAGCAGCAGCTGCTGGGCCGCGCCAAGTACATCAAGGCACTGGCCACGGCAGCGAACGAGCCCACCGTCGTCGCGTTGGCCACCCGGCTGGCCACAGCACACAGCGCAACGGTGGAGTGGCTCGAAACCGTGCTCGCCGAAGACGCACTCGGCGGACCCGCAGCGCTGCGCCGCACTCCGTTCCAGGCCGCTACGGGCACCGCAGTCAAGATCGTCAATGCTCCGGCAACCTGGTCGGCACGCGGTCTCGACCGCGCACTGGACGCAGCCCGAGCCACCCCGGATCGCCTCGCCGCTCTGCTGGGCCGCGGAGCTCACGCCGGTGACGTGGCAGTCAAGACGCTGACGGCGAGCCGCGATGCAGCACTCGAGGCAGCCGAGGACGTCACTCGTAGCGAGGGAGTCGACACCGTCGCCGACGCGATCCACACCGCACGGTCGGCCAGCGGAACCCTGGACGCCGACGAGCTGCCGATCGCGGACTACGACGACCTGAACGTCTCGGACGCCGTTGCCGCCATCAAGGACCTCACGAACCCGACCGATGTTCGCACCGTCGTGGCGTACGAAGAGGCACACAAGAACCGCCACGGAGTCGTGTCCGCAGGACAGACGCGCGTGGCAGCAATCGCCAAGGATGTCATCTCGATCGACTGACCTTCTGCGAATACCGATGCGGCCCGTGAACTTCCGGGCCGCATCGCTGTATTCGAAGCAACCCGCTAGGGTTTGAGCAACACCTTGATGGCACCGTCCTGCTTCTTCTGGAAGATCTCGTATGCGTGCGGGGCTTCTTCGAGCGAAAGCTCGTGCGTGGCAAACGAATCGACACCGAGCGGGTCGTCGTCGCCGAGCAGCGGCATGATGTCGTCCACCCACCTCTTGACGTTCGCCTGGCCCATGCGGAGCTGAATCTGCTTGTCGAACATGGTCATCAGCGGCAGCGGATCGGCCATACCGCCGTACACACCGATGATCGAGATGGTTCCGCCGCGTCGAACGATGTCGATCGCAGAGTACAGCGCGCCCAGTCGATCGACACCGGCCTTCTGCATCATCGGCGCAGCAACGGCATCGGGGAGCATGCCGACGATCTGCTGAGCGAGTTTGCCGACCGGAGATCCGTGCGCCTCCATGCCCACCGCATCGATGACGGAATCGGTACCCCTGCCGTCGGTCATCTCACGAATGACGTCGCCGACGCCACCGCTGTGCTCGGCCAGGTTCACCGTCTCGATACCCCGTGCCGCGGCGCGGGCGAGGCGCTCGGGGACCAGGTCGACGGCGATCACCCGTGCGCCCTTGTGCTGCGCGATGCGTGCTGCCATGTCGCCGATGGGCCCGAGACCGAGAACCGTCACCGATCCCCCGTCGGGAACCGCCGCGTACTCGACCGACTGCCAGGCGGTGGGCAGTACGTCGGAGAGGTATACGAATCGCGAATCCGGCGGTCCCTCCGGCACCTTGATGTGCGTGAACTGCGCCTGCGGCACGCGGAGGTACTCGGCCTGCCCACCGGGGACCTGACCGTAGAGCTTGGAGAAGCCGAACAGTGCCGCGCCCATTCCCTGTTCGCGAACCTGTGTGGTCTCGCACTGGGTGTACAGGCTCGAATTGCACATGTAGCAGTGTCCGCACGAGATCTGGAACGGAATGACCACTCGGTCTCCGACTGCCAGATCGCCTGTCTGCGAGCCGACTTCCTCGACGATGCCCATCGGCTCGTGCCCCAGAACGTCACCTTCGTCCATGAAGGCTCCGAGCGTTTCGTACAGATGCAGGTCCGAGCCGCAAATGTTGGTGGTCGTGATCTTCACGATCGCGTCCGTCGGAAGTTCTATCCGCGGATCGGGAACGGTGTCGACGCTGACTTTTCTCTTGCCCTGCCAGGTCACTGCGCGCATGACGTCCTTCCATCGAAGCGACTTCGAAGTTCGATGTCGCTGCATTGCGCATTGCCTGTTGTGACAGGTCACAAACACATATGCCTGAGTGGTTGGTACCGCCCGGCAGCGGGTAGCCACCACTATGACCGCGTTGTTCTCCGTCGATCCGTCCACCGCTCGATCTCCCGCCCTACCCACCCCCTGCGGGCCGATCTCGGAAGCCGTCACCCGGTCGCTGGCCGCGGGTGTGCCGACCGGAACCCCGGTGATGCCCGATCCGATCGAGGCCGATCCCACGTCCCGAGACGCGCAACTCGCGCTTCTGATCTGCTACGAACTGCACTACCGCGGGTTCGAGGGCGTGGACGACGCCTGGGAGTGGGACCCCGAGCTCCTCCGCCTACGAGGAGGGCTGGAATCCGCTTTTCTGCGATACGTGCGAGAGAACGTGGAACCCGGCACCGACGCAGTGGCGGAGATGGACGCGCTGTCGATCGAAGCGACCTCGGGGAGCGGCCCCTCGTGGTTCCTTCGCGACGAAGGTTCGTGGGAGCAGATGCGTGAGTACTTCGTGCACCGGTCCGTCTACCACCTCAAGGAAGCCGACCCGCACGCGTGGGCCATCCCCCGTCTGACGGGCCAGACCAAGGCCTCCTACGTCGCGGTCGAATTCGACGAGTACGGCGGCGGCAAGGGCGACCGCCTGCACCAGCATCTGTGGGCCGAATCGATGGTGGCGGCCGATCTCGATCCGACGTATCTCGGTTACGTCGATCGCGTCCCGGCACAGACACTGGCCTGGGTCAATCTCATGTCGTTGTTCGGTTTGCATCGAGGGCTGCGCGGTGCCACCGTGGGCCACTTGGCGGCAACCGAAATCACGTCGTCGCCCGGCTCGCAGCGCTACGTGCAGGGACTGCGGAGGCTCGATGCACCGTCGGCATGCATCGCGTTCTACGCCGAGCACGTCGAGGCGGACGCCGTGCACGAGCAGGTGCTACGTCACGATGTGGTCGGCACTCTGCTTCGCCACGAGCCCGAACTCGAAGCAGATGTGGTGTTCGGAATGCGCGCACTGGATTTCGTCGAGAACGAACTCGCCGACCACGTGATGCGGCGATGGTCGGCCGGTCAGTCCTCGCTGGACTGAGAGGGTCGCCTCTTCGCGCGGTGGCTCGTGTCGCACAGCGGATAGCTCTTGCTCCGCTTGCACGTGCACACCGCAACGACGAAGCGGTCCGACTCCACTTTCGTGCCGTCGTCGAGTTCGATGTTCACCGGTCCGTCGATCAGCATCGGGCCACCACGAACGATTCTCACCGTCGTCCGCTTGCCGGCCGAGTCATCGCTTGTCGCCACGAATCACCACCAACTCCTCCGTTCGACGCCCCGGAGCCAACAGACCGCGGGCTTCGAGCCACTCGGCACGGCGGTGCATCACCGGGCCGAAATCGATGGATTGCCTGCTCTCTTCGACGACCGAGAATCCGTTGTCCGCGAGCATGTCGACGGTGCGTCGCGGCCCCGAGAACTCGGAATGTACGACCAGCAGTATCCCACCCGGAACCAACAGCGAGGCGGCTGCCAGACACAGCGGGTCGAGCACCATGCGGCCGTCCTCGCCTGCGTCCCAGGCCCGGTGAAGCCCCATTCCGGTCGGCTCTACCTCGGACGGAACGTACGGAGGATTGCACAGCACGACGTCGAACGATTCGAGTGCGTCCGCCTCGGCAAGGGAACCCAACCTGACGTCCACCTCGACGCCCACCGAGCGCGCGTTGCGCTGCGCGCAGTCGACGGCCCGTGCGGAAATGTCGAACGCGACGACCTCACGCGCACCCAACAGTGCGGCGGTGATGGCCACGGCACCGCTGCCGGTGCACATGTCGAGCACTCGCGCACCGGGAACGATGCCCGTCGTCGCGGCGATATCGCACAGCAGTAGCGAATCCTCCTGCGGTTCGTACACTCCGGGATCGGCGTGCACGGCCGCCAGGGTTCTGGCGGATTCGGTTTCGGCTGTCGTCATCGGCGTGCCTCCCACGGTGTAGCGATCGAAGTCGTATTCCCGTGAGACTCGCAGTCAAACCCGTTGCTGTCTCGATGCTTACGATCCGGCCTCCCGGGGTAGTCCTGTCGAGCGTGGTTGAGGAGTAGCCCGCCGTCCCCGAATGTCGACTGTCGATTTCTCACGTGCACCCGGTGGGGAGTTCGGCTGCACAGGAGTGTCCATGATCGTCGTACCGTCCATTACGCCACGCCTCGCGGAAGTCGTTCCGTCGCTGTCCGAGTCGTCGAGTCTCGAACCCGAGATGACGCTGTCGGTGAACGAGAGCGCGGGTGCCGACATCATCGTGCGAGTGATCGGAACGATCGGTGACGCGGACGTCCCCGTTCTCGCCGAAACACTCGGCGAGGCCGCCGAACGCGGACGCACGTTGATCCTCGATCTGTCCTCGGTGGCAGGCGTCGCCACAGGCGTCCGCTCCGTGCTCGACGCCACCTCCATCCGACTCGGACGATGGAATCAGAAACTGGCAGTGGTGCTTTCACCAGATCTGCAGCAGTCCGTCATCGGTCTCGTACCGGAGCGAGTCGACGTTCGTCGCTCGACGACCGAGTCCGTGGCGGCACCGGCAGCAGACACCAGGTGATCCGTTCGGCGACGGTATGGCCTGCCGATTCGCGAGAGGTGTCGTAAGTGACCACCCCGAGCAAGACCTACGACGTGCTCGTCGTCGGCGGAGGCAACGCAGGCATCAGCGCGGCTGCGCGGCTGCTGAAGAAGGGCATCTCCGACGTCGCTGTCATCGAGCCCGAGCAGGTGCACACGTATCGTCCACTGCTGTCCTACGTGGGCTCCGGTCAGGCAGCGCTGACCGAGGCGGAACGCACACAGCGGTCGGTGATTCCGACCGGATGCGTCTGGCTGGAAGACTCGGTGACAGCGATCGATCCGGTGAACCGTCTGGTGCGATGCACGTCCGGCAGGGCGTACGGCTATCGAGACCTCGTTCTCGGCCAGGGTCTCGTGGTGGACACCGACGCCCTGCCCGGAGTACACGCGGCACTCGAATTCCCCGGTGTTGCAAGCAATTACCTCGACCGAGCAGAAGCCACCTGGCAACTGACACGCGATCTCCCCGTCGGCAGCAGTGCTGTGTTCACAGTGCCCCGCCCACCGGTGGGCTGTACCGGCACCACGCTCAAGCCGTTGTTTCTCGCAGCGGACCACTGGATGCGCAGCGGGCGCCTGCCGGGAATCGACATCACACTGGTGGTGGATCGACATCGAATGTTGGGCAATCCCGAGCTCGACGCCATCGTCGTCGGGCGACTACGCGAACTCGGCGTGCGAATACTCCCCCGCACCGCAGTGACGGCTCTGCATCCGGAGACCGGACACATCACCGTCACGGACAACGACGGCGTCGACGATCGCATCCGCTACGACATGCTGCACCTCGTACCGCCGTTCCGCGGTCCGACCTGGCTGGAGGAGTCGAACCTGACCGGGTCTGCGGCGCACGGTGTCGTCGACATCGACGGTCGGACTCTGCGCCACCGGGCGTATCCGGAGGTCTGGGCCGCGGGTGACGGAGCAGCCATCGACACCGACTCCTCGGGTGGCGCACTGCGCAAACAGATCTCGATTCTCGTCGACAATCTGATCGCAGCGCGTAGCGGGAAACCGTTGTCGGAGTACGACGGCTACACCGTTGCCCCCATCGCCGTCGGCGCACACAGCTTGATCGCCGCCGAGTTCGACCGCACCGGAACCCTGACGCCGTCGTTGCCGTCGTTCCTCGATTCGCTGAAGCCGAGGCGCTCCGCCTGGGCCTTCGACCGATACGGCCTACCGCTGTCCTACTGGAACATGATTCTCGCCGGCCGACTCTGACCGGTCGGGCGACTCCATGAACCCGTCGGGGTCGTGAGCGACGACCCGATGTCCGTCGTCGTCCAGGGCGCGAAACGCATCGCGCAGGAGCCGTCGAGCCGCGCCGTCCATGGCACGTACCTCACTGAAATCGACCGTGGTACAGGTGTTGTCGCCGACATCGGCGACCAAACGGGACGTGACCGCCTCTGCACCCGCGAACCGAAGATCGCCCTGCAGCTCCACGGTGGTCACGCCGTCCGCCTCGGTCACGCTGCGGATGGCCGATTCACCGCTGGGCGCGACGTGCATCATGTGCAGGCCCAGATCGCGCGAGAGTCTCTCGAACACCGCCACCCCGCGCACACTGTTGCCGTGCTCGTTCAGTCTGGGTGAGACGACGGCAATGCCCACCTGACCCGGCAACACTCCGATGATCGCCCCGGCCACCCCGCTCTTGGCGGGTATACCCACCGTCGCGAGCCAGCTGCCACTGCCGTCGTACATTCCACAGGTCGCCATGACCGCCAGTACGTGACGATCGATCGCCGAATCGAGTGTCTGTTCGCCCGTCCGAGGATCTTTGCCGCCGTTCGCCATCACCGCGGCGATCCGGGCCAGGTCGTTACAGGTCACGGTCACCGCACACTGACGCGCATAGCCGTCGACGACATCGGCGGGCTCGGCTCCGAGGTGGCCGACCGACTTCAGCAGGTGCGCGATCGCGGTGTTCCGGTCGTCGGATTCCAGTTCGGCCTCGTACACCTGACGGTCGACGGAGAGTTCGCGGCCTGCCATCCTGCTCAGAAGGTCCGACATTCGCCCCGCCCGCTCTTCGCTCCCGTGGCCTCGAATCATCGAATGCACTGCCAGCGCACCGGCATTGATCAACGGGTTCCGCGGCCTTCCGGTCTCGGCTTCCAGCGATATCTCGTTGAACGAGTCGCCCGACGGTTCGACGTCGACGGCCTCGAGCACCGCCTCGATGCCGTTGTCCTCGATGGCGAGCGCATACGCGACCGCTTTGGCTATCGATTGGATCGAGAATTCGGTGTCGGTATCGCCCGCTCCGTGCAGCGATCCCCCGACGGTGGCGAGTGCGACCGCGAACGTGTCGGGATCCGATGAGGCCACTACCGGGTTGCCCTCGGTCACGGTCCCGCCGTCGAACTCTCGACAGTCCTCCAACACGGATGCGAGGTATTCGGGAACAGGCGATCTCATGTGTCCACGCTAGTCCTCGACGAACAGGCCTTGACATCGCGGCCGTACTGCCGCTTACACTCCTGGTTCCTCAACCGTTGTAGGGCCCCCTCCCGCGAAGATCGGATTCCTGACGTGCGATTGCGACGCCTGATCGCTGCCGACTCGACAGATCGTCTGGCCGTGTACGCACCCGAGTCCGGTGCCTGGGTCGATCTCGATGCCGCAGTGTCGACGCTGGGTGCCGACGAGGCTCTGCGCCCACTCACCCGCACGGTGCTCGGATTTCTCGACGCCGGCGAACGTGCGCGCGACTCGGCTCGGTCCGTGGTGCAGCGCGCGGTGTCCGAGGGAGTTGCGGTGATCGACCGACCGGCACCGACACTGCCGGTGGTTCCTGCGTCGCTTCGGTGCTTCCTCGGCTGGGAGGCGCACTGGGATCTGGCTGCGCACAACCTGGTTCGCCGTAACCTCCCGAGAGCTGTCCCCTTCATCCGCGGGTTCGAGGCCGTCACACGGTCGACGTTTCCTGCACTCCGTCCGGGACCGGGGTTCGACGACCATCCGGTCTACTACACGGGCAATCACCTCACCGTCGTCGCCGACGAAGCTCCGGTCGAGTGGCCGTCCTACAGCCGGGCACTGGATTTCGAGCTCGAGTTCGGAGCCGTGGTGACCAGGCCCGTTCGCGACGTGACCGAGCGGGAAGCCACCGCTGCGATCGGTGGGTACGTGGTGTTCGACGACATCAGTGCTCGCGACACCCAGTGGGAGGAGCAGCGCCGCACCCCGTTCGGCCCGGTGGTCAAGACCAAGACCTTCGCCAGCTCCATGGGAGCCGACATCGTCACCGCCGACGAGGTGTCACCGTATCTGGACTCGTTGACGGCCACCGTGACGGTCGACGACGAAGTGTGGTCGACCACGGGCACCGCAGGCATGCGGTACTCGATCGGAGAATCACTCGCGTACGCCAGTCGCGGCGAGAACGTCTACCCCGGTGAGCTGTTGACCTCCGGCACGCTTCCCCGCGGATGCGGCCTGGAGCTCGACCGCTGGATAGCCCCGGGCGATCGCGTCGAACTGAGCATCGAACGAATCGGATCGGTTGCCAACACGATCGGTACTCGCTGAGGATTCAGCGCTCGATGTCGGATTTGTCGGTGGAGGCATCCTGGAACATCTCCAGGAACGACCCGAAGCCGGATGCTCCCTTGCGTGATTCGTCCATGTTGTGGTCGACGGCTCCTGCCGCCCCCTCGTCGTGTGTCATGTCTTGTAGCTTGCCGCTCGCAAATTGCAGCGAGCCGGGGACCGAGGACACGAATCGGCAACGAAAGGTCACGGACCGGTAACGACGAACTCGAAGCTATGGATGGATCGAGCACGGTTTCCATCCATAACTTCGAGTTCGGTAGAGAAGGTCAGGCCAGCTCGAACCGATCGAGCATCATGACCTTGTCCCACGCCGCCACGAAGTCCTGAACGAACTTGTCCTTGGCGTCGTCGCAGGCGTAAACCTCGGCGAGAGCGCGCAATTCGGAGTTCGATCCGAACACCAGGTCGTTACGGGTTCCGGTCCACTTCGTCTCACCGGTCGCGGCATCCTTGGCCTCGTAGATGCCGTCCTCAGCGGTGGGGACCCATTCGGTGCCCATGTCGAGGAGGTTGACGAAGAAGTCGTTGGTGAGCGTTCCGACCTTGTCGGTCAGGACGCCGTGCGACGACTTTCCGAAGTTGACTCCGAGCACACGCAGTCCGCCGACCAGCACGGTCATCTCGGGTGCGCTGAGCGACAACAGGTTTGCCCGATCGACGAGGGAGTACTCCGCCGGAAGCTTCTGGCCCTTACCGAGGAAGTTACGGAAACCGTCCGCCTTGGGCTCGAGGTCGGAGAACGAATCGACGTCGGTCTGCTCCTGCGTCGCATCCATGCGGCCCGGGGTGAACGGAACGCTTACTCCCGCCGCTTTCTCCAGTGCGGCAACGCCGCCGAGGACGACGAGGTCGGCGAACGAGACCGTCCCGGAGAACGACTGCTGGATGCCTTCGAGCACGCGGATGACCTGTGCGATCTCGTCGGGCTCGTTGACCTCCCAGCCTGCCTGCGGCTGCAGACGCAGACGGCCACCGTTGGCACCGCCGCGCTTGTCGCTGACGCGGAACGACGACGCCGCGGCCCACGCAGCCGAAATCAGCTGATCCTGAGTCAGTTCGGAGTCGAGGATCGTCTGCTTGAGCTCGGCGATCTGCGCCTCACCGATCAGCTCGTGATCGACGGCCGGGATCGGGTCCTGCCAGAGCAGGGTCTCCGAGGGAACCTCGGGGCCGA
Source organism: Rhodococcus sp. 06-470-2 (assembly GCF_002258235.1). Lineage (NCBI taxonomy): Bacteria > Bacillati > Actinomycetota > Actinomycetes > Mycobacteriales > Nocardiaceae > Rhodococcus > Rhodococcus sp. 06-470-2. The sequence continues at coordinate 64,433 of NZ_NOYB01000044.1, forward strand.
GGTAACGCGACACCGGTCCCATATCGCGGTGGGTGAGCTTGAACCAGGCCTTCTGGAACTCTTCTGCGAGCTCCTCGGGGTGGTCGAGCCAGCGACGGGTGATCTGCTCGTAGATCGGGTCGACACGCATCGCGATGTCGGAGGTCAGCATCGACGGGTGGCGACGCTTGGTGGGATCGGCGGGGTCGGGAACGAGATCTGCGCCCTCACCGTTCTTCGGACGCCACTGGTGCGCGCCTGCGGGGCTCTTGTAGAGCTCCCACTCGAATCCGTACAGCGTCTCGAGGAAGCTGTTGTCCCACTGGGTGGGCGTGGGCGTCCAGATGACCTCGAGGCCACTGGTGATCGCGTCCGCACCGACACCGCTCTGGTAGCTGTTCTTCCAGCCGAGGCCCATCTGCTCGATGGGTGCACCCTCGGGCTCGGCACCGATGTGCTCGTCGGGATCGGCTGCGCCGTGCGTCTTGCCGAACGTGTGCCCACCGACGGCCAGTGCCGCGGTCTCGATGTCGTTCATGGCCATCCGGCCGAAGGTCTCGCGGATGTCCAGCGCCGACTGCACCGGGTCCGGGTTGCCGTTGGGGCCTTCGGGGTTGACGTAGATCAGACCCATTTGCACTGCGGCGAGCGGGTTCTCGAGGCTCGTGCGATCACCGTCGTAACGCTCGTCGCCCAGCCAGGTCTGCTCCGGGCCCCAGTAGACGTCCTCGTCCGGCTCCCAGGCGTCGACGCGTCCGCCGGCGAAACCGTAGGTGGGCAGACCCATCGATTCGATCGCGACGTTGCCGGTGAGCACGATGAGGTCGGCCCAGGAGAGCTTGCGGCCGTACTTCTGCTTGATCGGCCAGATCAGCCGGCGAGCCTTGTCCAGGCTGGCGTTGTCCGGCCAGCTGTTCAGGGGTGCGAAGCGCTGCATGCCCGCTCCGGCACCGCCGCGTCCGTCCTGCTTGCGGTAGGTGCCCGCGGCGTGCCACGCCATGCGGATGAAGAAGGGGCCGTAGTGACCGAAGTCGGCAGGCCACCAGGGCTGCGAGTTGGTCATGAGCGCTTCGATGTCGCGCTTGACCTCGGCGAGGTCGAGGGAGTTGAACTCGGCGGCATAGTCGTAGTCGGCACCCATCGGGTCGCCGACGGCCGGGTTCTTCTTCAGAATCTTGAGGTTCAGAGACTTGGGCCACCACTCACGGTTGCTACCGCCCTCGACGGGCATCGGCATCGAGTCGTGCATGACGGGACACTTGCCACCCGACTCCTGCGGCTGATCCTCGTTCATCTCTTTTTCGCGTGTTGTGTGATCTTCTGACACGTGCTTCCTTCCAGGGTCTGACGATCGGGCTGTGATCGAGGTCGGTTCACGAACTCTGCTGTGTCCGAGAACCGGGAGGGAACGAAACAGGAGCTGTCGACTGCCGTCGAGCAGTCGAACACTGTGCGCAGAAGCCCCAGTAGATGACTTCCGCCTCGTCGATCGTGAAACCGACGGAGTCCGATGCGGTGAGACATGGCGTTTCGCCCACCGCGCAGTCCACGTCTGCGATGACGCCACAGGAGCGGCACACCGCGTGGTGGTGATTGTCGCCGACGCGAGATTCGTACCGAGCGGGAGATCCTGCCGGTTCGATTCGCCGCACCAGGCGCGCCGCGGTCAACGCATTGAGCACGTCGTACACGGTTTGCCGCGACACCTCGGGCAGCACCGATCGCACGAGTCCGAGGATCGTGTCGGTGTCTGCATGAGGATTGGATCCGACGACCTCGAGCACCGCGACCCTGGGACGGGTCACGCGCATGTCGGCGGTGCGTAACAGCTCCGCGTACGGTGAGATCGGCATCACAGCAATACTATCCTCCGCTTTTCTGGACAAAGTCAAGTATGCAGACGAATTCGCCGGATGTCGACCTGGACGCCGAACAACAGCGCCGTCACCGAGCAACCGCGACTCCTACTGTTCGCTGTCCCTACACTCCTCGGTTGGATTCGGGACGGGATCAGGCCAGTGCCAAGAACAGCTTCTCCAGTTCGGCCTCGGTCATCGGCTCCTTCTCCCCCGCACTCTCGCCCGTCATGCATTCACGCAGGCCCGTTGCCACGATCTTGAATCCGGCCTTGTCCAGCGCTCTGGAAACAGCAGCGAGCTGAGTGACCACATCCTTGCAATCGCGTCCGTTCTCGATCATCCCGATGACGCCGGCGAGCTGACCGTGCGCGCGCTTGAGCCGGTTCAATACCAGTGCGATGCTGTCTTCGTCGCCGATCATGTCGATCTCCTCGGTGGTTGCGGTAGTGAACCCGATGGTACCCCCGGGGGCATCAAGCGAGATCGGATCCGGTACCGCCCAGTGCCGCGATCGCCGCCTGCAATTTCACGGTGGCCTCGGAGGCGACCGCACCCAACTCGGGCTCACCGGTGACCTCGACCATGATGGCCGGGTTCATCGCCTCGACGACGACAGACCCCGCTACCGACGTGTTCTCGCGGACCACGACGTTGCACGGCAACAGCAGACCGATCTGCTTCATCACTCCGACGGCGCGATGAGCCAGTCCCGGGTTACACGCGCCCAGGATCACGTAGCGCTCCATGTCCTCGCCGAGCTTGGCCTTCAACGTGGCCTGCATGTCGATTTCGGTGAGAACTCCGAATCCCTGCTCCGACAACGCCTTTCTCGTGCTCTCGATCGCGTCGGCGAAATCGGTGTCGGTCAGTGAGGTGGACAATGCGATGTTCATGATGACTCCTCGAAAATTGTTGTGTCAGTGCGAAAAGCGAATGTAGGGCAGCACCGCACGCAGCCACGCCGGCGACCACCACGCGCCGTGTCCGGTCAGCCGTAGCAGGACCGGAAGCAGGACGAGTCGAACCAGGAACGCGTCGAGCAGTACCGCAACACCCAGGATGATGCCCATCTCTTTCGGGGGCAACGGATCCGACAGTGCGAACGTGAAGAACACTGCCACCATCACCGCCGCGGCAGCAAAGATGACTCGCCCCGAGTGGGCCAAGCCGTCGACCTGAGCAGCCTTGGAATCGCCCGAGCGTTCGTAGTGTTCCTTCGCGGTGGCCAGCAGAAAAACCGTGTAGTCCATGGCGATCGCGAAGATCATCGCGAAGAAGAACACCGGGCCCCACCCGTCCAGGAATCCCTGCGGGGTGAAACCGAGCAGTGACGCGCCGTGGCCGTCCTGGAAGATCAACTTGGCAACTCCGAAGGCCGCCGCCGTGGACAGCAGGCTCACCAGAGTGCCGAGCAGCGCGATCAGCGGAGCCTGCAGCGCGACCAGAAGCAGCACGAACCCGAGGACCAGGATGATCCCGACGACGATCGGTAGGTAGTCGTTCAGAGCCTGCTGAAGGTCCAGGTTCTCCGCGGGTGCTCCGCCGACGAGTGCCGAATCGGGCAGCGCGGATCGCAGATCGGCGAGAATGGTACCCATCGATTCGTCGGACGGATCCACCGACGGAATTGCCTGCAGCAGAGCAAATCCCGAACCGTCAGCCGCACTCTGTGGCGGCGTCACCATCGCGATCCCGTCGACCCCGGCAGCGGCGGTCGCGGTGCCGAGAGCCTCGGCGTCGGGAACCACGATCTGCAGCGCTCCCGGTACACCCGGCCCGAACTGGGCCTGTACGAGCTCGTAGCCCTGGCGCACCGGTGCGTCCTCCGGCACCACCGCGATCGACGGCATCGCCACCTTCAATCCGAGCACCGGAAGGGCCAGGGCGATCAGAATTCCCACGGAGACCACGGCGAACGGCCACGGGTGCTTGCGCAGCAACTCGCCCCATGCTGCGAACTTCGGGGATCGATGTTCCTGCCGCTTGGCGTACGGCAACGAGGCGGCATCGACCTTGGAGCCGAGCGCACCCAATGCCGCAGGCAGCAGCGTCATGGTCGCCAGCAACACGAAGGCGACGGCCAGCATGATTCCGACAGCCATCGTGCGCACCGCAGGCGCGGGGACGAGCAGCACGGCGGACAGACTCACCAACACCGTCAGCCCGGACAACACGACGGCTTTGCCTGCGGTGTCCATGGTTTCGGCCACTGCCGCCCGAGGGTCTGCCTGACGCAACGCATCGCGGAATCGAGCGACGACGAACAGCGCGTAGTCGATTCCCAGCGCGAGCGCGAACATCATCGCGAAGTTCATGGCCCACACCGAGATCGGCGTGACTCCGTTGAGCAGAACGAGACCACCAGCGGATGCGACGAGACCGGCAACGGTGAGCAGCAGCGGCAATCCGGCGGCGACGAGTGATCCGAAGGCAAGCACCATGATGGCCAATGTGACCGGCCACGAGAACAATTCGGCCTGGATCATCGCGTCGTGGTTCGCCTGGTTGAAGTCCGACCACAGGGCCGACGAACCGGTGGGGTACACCTCGATTCCGTCGGTCGAGAGCTCGGTCAACCGCTCCTTCACATCGTCGACGGCTTCGACCATCTCGTCGGTCGTGCCGTTCGCCCCGGCGATGACGATGCCGGTTCGGCCGTCCGGGCTGATCGTCATCCCCGGTTGCGGCGCAACGACGTCCCCGAATCTGGTGTCACCGGCGAACACATCGGACACGTCGGCAATCACGTTCCGAACAGCGGGATCGGTGATGGGTTCCGCGTTGGAGTGGACAACCACCTGCACCGCGGCGGAGGAATTACCGCCGAAGTGCTGCTGGGCCAATTCTCGAACCTGAACGGATTCGGATCCGTTCGCCTGCCATCCCGCTCCGGCGAGGGACGAGAACACCGAGGGCGCGAACGAACCGAGGCCGACGAGCGCGATGAGCCACACACCGAACACCCATCGTCGATGGGTCACCATCGCGCCGCCCGCACGGCCGAGTAGGCCCGGCGCGGCTACCGGCCGATCATCCGGTGGACGAAGAACTTCGGCATCACGCAGCGACATGGTGCTCCTATACGGGTGGGGGTATCGAACAGGGCAGACGAAACCCCGGATCGATCGAACGTGCCCCACCCTCGCACATACCCAAGGGGGTATGCAAGTACCCCTGGGGGTATCACCCCAGGGTACTTGCACTCAGAGCCGACGGCCCGGTGTTGTCACCTGCCGGTCAGCGCCGACCGTTCCACTGCTTCTCGATGCCGCGCAACACCTCGAGCGTCCGAGCAGAATCGGCATCGACTGCCATCCTCGACCGAGCGCGTTCGAGCGCACGCTCGGCCCGAGTGACCGCACGGTGCCCCGAGTCGGTGGCTTCGACCATGTACTGCTGCCGATTTCGCGGATTGGCGCTCCGCACCAACAGCCCCGACTCGACGAGACTGGCCGTCGTGGCGGTGATACTCGTCCGGTGCCGCACCAACTCCCGCGACAGCGCACTGTAGGACATCGGCCCTCGCCTGGACACCAGTTCCAGCACCTCGTACCTCGCCCAGCTCAGCCCCTGCGCGTCCAGTGCCTCCGCCAGACGGACCCGCGCGGCCGACGCCATGCGCAGCACCGTGGACACGATTTCGAGTTCGGTGGAATGCACCGGCGAGGTACCACCGTCGAACGATTCAGCGATGGCAGTCATCGGACACTCCCCTACTTGATCTCTGCGAGGACGGTGCCTTGGGTGATGGCGTCGCCTGCGGTGACGGTCAGGCCGGTGACGGTGCCTGCTTTGTGGGCGTTGACGGGGTTTTCCATTTTCATCGCTTCCAGGACGGCGATGAGGTCCCCGGCCTCGACGGTGTGGCCTTCGTCGACAGCGACTTTGACCACGGTGCCCTGCATCGGTGCGGTCACCGCGTCACCGGATGCCGCTCCGGCTCCGGCACCACCACGAGTACGCGGTTTCGGCTTACGCCGCACTGCACCCGCGTTGGCACCGCCGCCGTTGCCGCCGCCGAGGGACAGTTCCCCGGGCAGGGAGACCTCGACACGTCGGCCACCGACCTCGACGACGACGGACTGCCGCGGCAGCACCTCCTCGTCGCCGATCGGTTGTCCGGCGGTGAACGGGGCAACCTGGTTGTCCCATTCGGTTTCGATCCACCGGGTGTGCACCGAGAACGACTCCCCGTCGCCGATGAACGCCGGATCGGAGACCACCGCAGCATGGAACGGGATCACCGTCGCCAACCCCTCGACGGTG
>NZ_NOYB01000049.1:0-59624 GCF_002258235.1 Rhodococcus sp. 06-470-2
GCAGACGCCACTCGGTGTGGGCGAATCCGGTTCGGCTGCTGCAGGATCGGGACGCGCACCGTCACTCTCGGCACCAGGGGTCGTGCTGTCCTTGCCGCCACAAGTGCTGTCGGTCTCGTCATGCACGACCGATGTCGGGTCGGCGGGGTTGTTCACTCCCGGTTTCGCAGCTTTGGAGAACAAGGCTTCGAGGTAGGCCCGTAGTTCGGGGTCGACGCAGAATTTTCCTTCGGACATTCCGTCGGCACCTTGCTCGCCGAGGTAGAAGAACGCATCCCTGCGTTTCGGTGGTCTCGGTGGCTTCCCGTCCTCGTCTTCGTCCTCGTCCTCGTCGTGGTCGCCGTCGGGATTGAGGATCGAATCCAGGTGCGCCACCAACGGTGCGAAATCGTCGGGTCGCCTGGTCGAGGCGTAGCCCGCCAGTTGTTCGTCGGCGAGCTCGCGCGTCTGCGGATCGACATCCCGGGGCAGATGGCGGAAGAATTCGCGGATCATCTGCACATGCTTGGCATCGAGCAGCCCCGCCCGCAACGCTCCCGCGGTGTGCGGCAGCAACGGCGGCAGCACTTCCCCCGAGAAGGCGGTGCGGTCACCCAACTCCGCAGCCAGACGGACCCGTGCTCCGGCTGCTCGTGGGGTGATCCGCAGCATCCACGCCACCGACGACGGCACCGATCCCGGATACACATCGAGCCCGTGCTGAGAGATCAGCTCGTTGAGCCAGGTGTACAAGTACGCGGTCAGCGACCTGGTCGCCGTTTCCATCCGTTGGATCACCGCGCGCCGGTCGGCGTTCGTCCACGACACCGACGCCTGCCCGGCCAACTCCGCGATCGCGGATTCCACTCGGTCGACCAGCGCAGACAGTTCGGGATCGGACACCTCAGGGGCGGGCGGCACCGTCTCGATGCCGTCCACCTCTGATCCGCCGTCCCCCGAAAGCATGAACGGAATCTATCGCGACCTACTGACACACTTTCGAACACACGTTCTCATGGATTCGGGGGCGGAGCGAGATGCAGACGTCAGCGACGCTTCCCGCTGCGTCGGGCGTTCGTCTTCGTCTTGGCAACGGGGCGAGCGGGTTTGGAGGGGTGCGCTTTCTTCTTCTTGACCGGTGCCTCGTCCGACGGTCCGCGTGAACTGCGGGTCGAGCGGCCGCGGACGATACCGATGAATTCCTCGATGCGGTCGTCCTCGCGTTCGGCGACCCAGGCCAGTGCAATCTGTGACTGCTCGACATCGGTCACCGGGCGGTAGACGAGGTCCTTGCGGGCATTGAATCGGGCGACCGAGTGCGGCACGATCGCCACCCCGAGCCCGGCGGCCACGTACTCGAACGTCTCGGCAACGGAATTCATCGGCGGCAGTTCCGGTCGACTCCCGGACACGAGTTCGGTTGCCACCGCTGCCCATTCGGGCACGGTCGCGGGTTCGGCGAGCAGATGCTCGTCGGCGAGATCGGTCGCGGTGACCGAATCGAATGCGGCGACCGCGTGGTCTTTCGGGACCACCACCACCTGCACTTCCTGGTACAGACCGATCGCGTTGAGCCCATCGCGATCGATCGGCGGACGAACGAAGCTCACATCGACCGTTCCGTCGCGCAGGGCCGACACCTGTGTCTGCGGCGTCGTCGCCACCACGGACAAGGTGACGTCGGGGAACCGATCCGCCCAGATGCGTGTCCACTTCGTCAGCGTCACACCTTCGGCGTATCCGATGGTGAAGGTCGTCGGCTCGGCAGCAGCGACCTGCGCGAGCTCCGAGAGCCGATCGTCCTCGGCGATCTCCACCAGGGCTCGCTCGAGCAGATCGCGGCCTTCGGCGGTGAGCTCGGTGGGGGATGCTCCGGGCACGAACAGGTCGACGCCGAGCTGTTCCTCGAGTTCCACGATCGTCTTGCTCAATCGGATCCGCGAGATTCCGAGCGACCGAGCAGCGCGCGCGAAATGCAGTTGCTGCGCCACCGCCGCGTACCAGCGCAGTGTCTGCACATCGATGTTCACGATGTCGAGCCTATGGGACGAGGAGGGCAGTGAGGGACGGTGGCGTCGAGAGCGCCGACGGCCGGATAAGCTGGTCCGGTGAGCCCGGAGAACAAACAGCAGACCATGAAGCCATTGACCGCGGCGAACAAGCTCGGCATCTACCTTCCCGCAGCACCCGAAGAATTCCAGAACTCGATGATCAGCCGGTCCGACCTGGACGCACTGCGCAGCGATCCGCCGCAGTGGTTGACCGACCTGCAGGCCAACGGCCCCTTCCCCCGCGACGTCATCGCCAAGAAGCTCGGCGTGTCCATCGCGGGGCTGGCCCGCGGCGGTGTCACCGAAGCGCTGACCACCGAGGCAATCGACGAACTCGTCGCCAGCCCGCCCCAGTGGCTCGTTCGCGAGCGTCGCACCCAGATTCAGGTGCGCAAGGATGCCGAACGCATCAAGGAAAAGCAGGAAGCGCGTCGCACCTCGGGCAACCGACCGACCAAGCTGCGCAACCTCTAACGCGAGACGATCCCGTCGAGGTAGCGCCACCGGCCGTCGATGCGGGCGAAGCGGCTGACCTCACTCATCGAGCCTGCCCCGTCGGGATGCTTGTACCGAGCTCGGAACTCGACCGTTCCCGCGTCGTCGAACATGCCACCGGCGTCGGTTGCGAGAATGTCGAGTCGATACCACCGCTGGTCGGGGTCCAATTCCAGCTCGGCCGGTGCGGTGTCGGGATGCCACGATGCGCGGAGATATGCCACATCGCCGACGGCGAACGCGGTGAATCGCGATCGCATCAGCTTCTCCGCCGTCGGCGCGCTCGCCTCCCCGCGCAGATACGGCTCGCAACAGGCATCGAACGTGTCACCACTCGAACACGGACACCGTCCGCTCACTCGTCGACAACTTCGACGGAATAGGTGCCCAGTTCGTGCTCGTCCCGTTTGCCGACGTCCTGGATCCAGGTGTTGGCCTCCAGAAGCGTGTCGAACAGTCCCAGTGGAATCGGGTCGCCGCCGAGGGCATTCTTCATGATCACGCGATATTTCCTCACGGAGTCACCCGCCGGACGGTCGCCAGAAACGTTGCGGCGGCAAAGAACAGCCCGGCGAACGTGCGATTCATCGTCTTCTGTTGACGCTGGGATTTCATCAAGCGCAACACCCGCGACGCCAGCGAGGTGTACCCCGTCATCACGAGCATGTCGACCGCGACCATCGTGGCGGCGATCAGCAGGTACTGGACGACGAGAGGCCGTGTCGGATCGAGGAACTGGGGGAGCACCGCGACCATGAAGACGACAGCTTTCGGGTTGCTGGCGTTGACGAGGAAGCCTCGGGCGAGCATCGTCGTGCCACGGTCGGCTACTGCCGGGGCGTCGGCGACCTCGGTCGGGGCTGCCCGCCACTGTCGAACTCCGAGGTAGACCAGGTATGAGACGCCGAACCATTTGATGACGGAGAAGGCCAGCGTCGAGCTCGCCAGAACGGCTCCCAGTCCGACGGCGACGACGCCGATCTGAATCAGCAGACCGATCTGCAGCCCGAAGATGTTCCAGTATCCGCGGCGCAGGCCGTAGCGGAGCCCGGTGGACATCGACGCGATGGCACCGGCGCCGGGGGAGAGACTGATGACGATGCTCGCGCCGAGAAAGGCGAGCCACACTGACCAGGACATGGGTTCATTGAACTACGGCCGTCAACTCCGATTCGGCCCGGTAGGTGTGTCGAACCGGGCGCTGTGGGGTAGACCGCGGACATGGCAGACATCAGAACCATCGACACAGGCCCGCAGCACGTCACCCGTCAGACCGAGGTGCGGGCACCGGCGTCCGAACTGTTCGACATGGTGGCCGATCCGAAGCGGCACGGCGAGCTCGACGGATCCGGCACCGTCAAGGACACTGTGCGCGGTCCCGATCGACTCAGCACCGGTGCGAAATTCTCCGTCGGCATGAAGCAGTACGGCGTGCCCTACAAGATCACCAGTACCGTCACCGAGTTCGTCGACGCCGATCGGCACAAGGTCGTCGAGTGGCAGCATCCGATGGGGCACAGCTGGCGCTGGGAGTTCGAGGAGAAGCAGCCGGGCCTGACCACGGTCACCGAGAGCTTCAAGTACGGCACCGCCAAGGTCCCGAAAATGCTCGAGCTGTTCAAGATGCCGCAGAAGAACGCGCAGGGCATCACGAGCACGCTGCACAACCTCGCTGCTCGCTACGCCTGACCCGAACCTATTCTGACCGGCATGCCGATCGATCCCGATACCAAGAACTGGACCTGGGTACTCGAGCGAGCGTGCCCGGACTGCGGGTTCGACTCGAGCGCCGTCGTGTACGACGACATCCCGGACCTCATCCGCGCCGACGTCGAGCGTTGGGAGGCGGTGCTGCAGCGCGACGACGCAGCACTGCGCCCCGACGACTCGACGTGGTCCGCGCTCGAGTACGCCGCGCACGTACGTGACGCGTACCGCATCTTCCGCACCCGGCTGGCGTTGGTGTTGGCCGAAGACGATCCCGAGTTCGCCAACTGGGATCAGGACGCCACGGCGCTGGCCGAGAACTACAACGCCCAGGACCCAGCGAAGGTGGCATCCGAACTCGGTGACGCTGCGCGCGCCCTCGCGGACGATTTCGCTGCCGTTCCGCCGGAGAACCGGCAGCGGACCGGTCGACGAAGTGATGGATCGAACTTCTCGGTCGAGTCACTGGCCGCCTACTACATTCACGACCCCATCCATCATCTGTGGGACGTGCGGGGCTGAGCCGAATTCGGTGGAACTATCCTGGGTGTTCGAACCACACTGTTTCGACCGAACCCCGGCACCGAACCGACTTCACGAAGGGGCCCACTATGCCTGCCCGCATCGAGCTCGCCCGCGTCGATCTACGCGGACGAACTCCATCCACCGCCGAACTACGCGGCGCACTTCCCCGAGGCGGAGTGGATGTCGATTCGGTGCTGCATCAGGTTCGCCCTGTCGTCGACGCCGTCCGAGAACGCGGCACCGAGGCTGCGCTCGAGTTCAGTGAGAAGTTCGACGGCGTCCGGCCGGATCGCGTTCGCGTCCCGCAGGAAGAACTGGTCAAGGCCCTCGCCGAGCTCGATCCGGATGTTCGAGCCGCCCTCGAGGTCGCCATCGAACGAACCCGTCTGGTGCACTCCGATCAGCGCCGAACCGACCACACCACACAGGTGGTGCCCGGCGGAACGGTGACCGAACGCTGGATCCCGGTCGATCGCGTCGGGTTGTACGTGCCCGGCGGTAACGCCGTGTATCCGTCGTCGGTCGTGATGAACGTGGTGCCCGCGCAGATCGCAGGCGTCGGATCTCTGGTGGTGGCGTCGCCGCCGCAGAAGAACTTCGGCGGACTGCCGCACCCGACTATCTTGGCCGCGGCCCAGCTGCTCGGCGTCGACGAGGTCTGGGCGGTCGGCGGCGGCCAGGGTGTCGCGCTGCTCACCTACGGCGGCGTCGACACCGACGGTGGCGAGTTGGCACCGGTCGATCTCATCACCGGTCCCGGCAACATCTACGTCACCGCCGCCAAACGACTGTGCCGCTCGCTCGTCGGAATCGATTCCGAGGCAGGGCCGACCGAGATCGCGATCCTCGCCGACGCCACCGCGGACCCCGTTCACGTGGCAGCTGACCTCATCAGCCAGGCCGAACACGACGTGATGGCGGCCAGCGTGTTGGTCACCGACAGCATCGAACTGGCCGATGCCGTGGACCAGGCCGTCAACGCACAGATGGCATCGACGCGGCATGCCGAGCGGGTGGCCACCGCGCTGAACGGCAGTCAGTCCGGCATCGTGCTGGTCGACGATGTCACGCAGGGATTGGCCGTGGTCAACGCCTACGCCGCCGAGCACCTCGAGATCCAGACGAAGGACGCATCCGACGTCGCAGCCCGGGTGCGCAGCGCCGGTGCCGTGTTCGTCGGAGCGTGGTCGCCGGTGAGCCTCGGCGACTACTGCGCCGGTTCCAATCACGTACTGCCGACGGCAGGATGCGCGCGCCACTCGTCCGGCCTGAGTGTGCAGACGTTCCTCCGCGGTATCCACGTGGTCGACTACAGCGAAGCCGCCCTGAAAGACGTTGCGGCGCATGTCATTGCGCTCGCCAACGCCGAGGATCTACCGGCCCACGGCGAGGCGGTGCGGCTGCGGTTCGAAGGGTTGCGTACCGGTGATGCGTCATGAGTGATGCTTTGGGACGGTCGATCTCGCTGGACGACCTCCCGCTGCGCGAGGCGCTGATCGGCAAATCACCCTACGGCGCGCCGCAGCTCACCGTGCCGGTTCAGTTGAACACCAACGAAAATCCGCACCCGCCGACGCAGGCATTGATCGACGATGTGGCCGACTCCGTTCGACTCGCCGCCGGGCAGCTGCATCGCTACCCGGATCGCGATGCCGAAGCGCTGCGGGCCGACCTGGCTCGATACCTCACCGAGCAGACCGGCTTTGCCGTCGACACCGCCAACGTGTGGGCGGCCAACGGCTCCAACGAGATTCTGCAGCAGTTGCTGCAGGCCTTCGGGGGACCGGATCGCACCGCGCTCGGATTCGTGCCGTCGTACTCGATGCACCCGATCATCTCCTCCGGGACGCAGACCGAATGGATTCCGGCCAAGCGTCGGGCAGATTTCTCTCTGGACGTCGACTACGCCGTCGGTGCGATCGAAGAACGCAGGCCCGACGTCGTGTTCGTCACCAGCCCCAACAATCCGACGGGCCACAGCATCGACGAGGCGGATCTACGCCGAATCCTCGATGCCGCACCGGGAATCGTGGTGGTCGACGAGGCCTACGCGGAATTCTCCTCCGCTCCCAGTGCCATCGGGCTGATCGAGAGCTACCCCGGCAAGATCGTGGTCAGCCGAACCATGAGCAAGGCGTTCGCGTTCGCCGGTGGTCGGTTGGGATATCTGGTGGCTGCCCCGGCCGTAGTCGACGCAATGTTGTTGGTGCGCTTGCCCTATCACCTCTCGGTCGTCACGCAGGCGGCTGCACGAGCGGCGTTGCGGCACGCCTCGGACACACTCGGGAGCGTGGCCGAGCTCTCCGCCGAACGAGATCGGGTGGCAGCGGCTCTGGGAGACCAGGGTTACGAGGTGGTGCCGTCCGACGCCAACTTCCTGCTCTTCGGCCGGTTCGCCGATGCGGCCGCGACCTGGCAGCGGTACCTGGACGACGGCGTGCTCATCCGGGACGTCGGAATTCCCGGCTATCTGCGCGTCACCATCGGATTGGCGCACGAGAACGACCGATTCCTCACCGTCAGCGCAGCACTCGCATCGACCGAAACAGCAGAGGCACCGAAGTGACCACACCCGCACCCCGCATCGCCAAGATCGAGCGCACCACCAAGGAATCCGACATCTCGGTGGAGCTGAACCTCGACGGCACCGGCATCGTCGACATCTCCACCGGTGTGCCGTTCTACGACCACATGCTCACCGCGCTCGGAACCCACGCTCGGTTCGACCTGACCGTGCGGGCGAAGGGCGACATCGAGATCGAGGCGCACCACACCGTCGAGGACACCGCGATCGTGCTCGGCCAGGCTCTCGGCCAGGCCCTCGGTGACAAGGCCGGCATCACTCGGTTCGGCGATTCGTTCATCCCGATGGACGAAACACTGGTGCATGCGGCGGTCGACGTGTCCGGTCGTCCGTACTGCGTGCACACCGGTGAGCCCGATTACATGGTGCACTCCGTCATCGGCGGCTACCCGGGCGTTCCGTACTCCACGGTGATCAACAAGCACGTGTTCGAGACGCTGGCGTCGAACGCTCGGATCGCGCTGCACGTGCGGGTGATCTACGGCCGGGATCAGCATCACATCACCGAGGCCGAGTTCAAGGCCGTGGCTCGGGCATTGCGCCAGGCCACCGAGTACGACCCTCGCGTGACCGGTGTGCTGTCCACCAAGGGAAGTCTGTGACCGGTCGATCGGCGCTCGTGCGTTGAACGGCCTGAGCTCCGTCCGTGGTCTTCCGGCCGCGATGGCGATGGGCGCGGCATCGTTCGGCGGCTGGGGATTACTGCTCCCGGTGGTTCCCCTCGCGGTGTCCCAGTCCGGATCATCGGACGCGGTGGCAGCGGCCAGCACCGCGATCTTCATGGCCACGACGGTGATCACTCAGCTGTTCGTGCCGAGCATGTTGATGCGAGTCGGCCACCGCGCGGTTCTGGCCGCCGGGTGTCTGCTTCTCGGGTTGCCCGCCCTGCTGTTCATCGTCTCCGTCGATGCCGTACCGGCGCTGGCGGTGTCCGCGCTGCGGGGCACCGGTTTCGGAATGTTGACGGTTGCCGGCGCGGCCATCGTCGCCGAGCTCGCTCCGACAGCCCTGCTCGGCCGGGCCACGGGTGCGCAGGGGATCGCCGTCGCTCTGGCTCAGATGGTCACGCTGCCACTGGGTCTGGTGATTTTCGCGGCGAGTCCGACGGCCGTGTTCGTACTCGGTGCTCTCGTGCCCGCCGCAGGCCTGATCGGCGTCGTGCTCCTGCCACCCACCCGACCCGCCCCGCAGCCGCCCAGAATCGAGCGAGTTCGCCTCGACAAGCGCCGATTCCTGGTGCCCTGTCTCGTCGTGGCCTCGGTGTCCGCGGCCTACGGGGGAATCACCAGTCTGTTGCCGATCGCCGAATCGAACCGAGCCGCGATGATCGGACTAGCCCTGGCCGTCGTCAGTGCCTCGATGCTCGTCGGGCGTTACGCCGCGGGGTCGGTGGCCGACCGCATCGGGATCGGACGCTCGGTGTTTCCGGCGTTGGTGTCGGCGGCAATCGGTATCGCTCTGTTCGCGATCGCCGCGCTCGGCGGTATGCCCGCTGCGCTGTTCTTCGTCGCAGCCGTTCTGTTCGGAATCGGGTACGGCGCGTGCCAGAACGACAGTCTCGTGATGGCGTTCGACGCAGCCGGTCCGGCCCGATACAGCAGCGCGAGCGCCGTCTGGAACATCAGTTTCGACGCGGGTACCGGGGCGGGCGCACTCGCCCTCGGTGTCCTGGCGACGAGTGTGGGTTACACCGCGGGATTCACCGCAGCAGCAACGGCGGTGGTCGCAGTCGCGGCGGTGGCGCTCGTCGCGAGACCACGCCCCGATAGACTTCCCGCATGACTTCTGTGGTGTTGCTCGATTACGGCTCGGGCAATCTGCACTCGGCGAAGCGGGCTCTCGCCCGAGTCGGTGCCGATGTGACCGTGACCTCGGACTTCGACGAGGCACTGAATGCAGAAGCGCTGGTCGTTCCCGGTGTCGGCGCATTCGCCGCCTGCATGGAAGGGCTGCTGGCGGTGAAAGGCGAGCGCATCATCGGGCGACGCCTGGCGGGCGGACGCCCCGTCCTCGGCATCTGTGTCGGAATGCAGATCCTCTTCGACCGCGGGGTCGAGTTCGGGGTCGAGGCCGACGGGTGCGGGGAGTGGCCGGGAACGGTCGAGCGCTTGCAGGCCGAGGTGCTGCCCCACATGGGATGGAACACCGTCGAGGCACCGGAGAAGAGCGTGCTGTTCGACGGCATCGATCCCGACACCCGGTTCTACTTCGTGCACTCCTACGCCGCGCAACAGTGGGAGCTCGAACCCAGCGACACCATCGCCGCCCCGTTGCTCACCTGGGCCGATCACGGCGGCCGGTTCCTCGCCGCGGTCGAGAACGGCGCTCTCTCGGCCACCCAGTTCCACCCGGAGAAGTCCGGCGACGCCGGGGCCGCGCTGCTCGAGAACTGGGTCCGATCGGTGTGAGCGACCGCGAGTTCTCACTCGGGCGCTTGGCGGTTCGCGCACTCGGTGCGGCTGTGGCCGTGCTGGCCATCGCGACGGCACTGATCGCTGTGCTGCAGCCGAGTGCCGGGGTGGGCTTGGTCATCGCATTGGCCGGTGTGGTCGGCGCGATCGCGGCGATGGGTGTGGTGTCCACGCGCATGACGCGCAAGGAACTCCGGTAGGACCACAGGCGACCCGTTTTGAGTTCACGGACGCTCGGCCCGTAGCATAACCGCACGTGAGCCTGGTCTTATTGCCTGCTGTCGATGTCGCAGGCGGCGAAGCTGTCCGTCTCGTTCAAGGAGAAGCCGGAAGCGAAACGAAGTACGGGTCGCCCCGTGACGCGGCCCTCGCGTGGCAGAACGACGGTGCCGAGTGGGTCCATCTGGTGGATCTCGACGCTGCGTTCGGACGCGGATCCAACCGCGAGCTGCTGGCGTCGGTCGTCGGCGAGCTCGACGTCCAGGTGGAGCTGTCCGGCGGAATTCGCGACGACGAGTCGCTGCGCGCGGCGCTGGCGACCGGTTGTGCGCGAGTCAATCTCGGCACCGCAGCGCTCGAGGATCCGCAGTGGTGCTCCCGCGCGATCGGCGAGTTCGGTGATCGCGTCGCCGTCGGTCTGGACGTGCTGATCGTCGACGGCGCACCGCGGTTGCGCGGCCGCGGCTGGGTGAGCGACGGCGGCGATCTGTGGGAGGTTCTGGAGCGGCTCGAGCGCGACGGGTGCTCGCGCTACGTCGTCACCGACGTGACCAAGGACGGCACGTTGACCGGGCCCAACCTCGAACTGCTAGCCGACGTGTGCGCCAAGACCGACAAGCCGGTCATCGCATCGGGCGGCGTGTCCACGATTGCCGACCTGGAAGCGATCGCCGGACTGGTCGACCGCGGTGTCGAAGGTTCCATCGTCGGAAAGGCTCTGTACGCCGGACGTTTCACGCTTCCGGACGCTCTCGCTGCGGTGTCTCGGTAACGCAGGAATGACCCTTCCCGAGGAACCGACTCGTCTGCTCGAGATCGCCGGAGGTCTGCTCGACGGCATCCACGATCGGTTCGTCGCCGGCGTCGGCGCACCGAGTGCAGTGCAGAAGGGCCCCGACGACTTCGCCACCGCAGTGGATCTGGAGCTCGAGCGGCGGCTCGGTGCGGAATTGCACGAAGCCACCGGAATCGCTGTTCACGGTGAGGAGTTCGGGGGACCGGATCTGAACTCGGGACTCGTCTGGGTGCTGGACCCGATCGACGGCACCTTCAACTATTCGTCGGGATTGCCGTCGGCCGGAACGTTGTTGGCGTTGCTCGACGATGGCGAGCCGATCCTCGGGCTCACGTGGCTGCCGTTGGTGGACCAGCGTTTCGCCGCTGTGGCAGGCGGCCCCCTGTTGCTCAACGGTGCCGCACTTCCGGCGCTGCAGCCGAAAGCATTGCGCGAGTCCATGATCGGGTTCGGTGCGTTCAATGTGGCCAGCCGCGGTTCGCTGCCGGGTCGGTTCCGATTCCGCATCCTCGAAGAGCTGTCGATGCATTCCTCGCGACTGCGGATGCACGGTGCCACCGGAGTCGATCTCGCCTACACCGCCAGCGGAGTTCTCGGCGGCGCGGTGGTCTTCGGGCACCGGGCCTGGGACAACGCAGCCGGCGCACTGCTGGTACGCGCGGCAGGCGGAATCGTCACCGACCTCGCGGGCGAACCCTGGACGGTCGACTCGGCGTCGGTGCTCGCAGCCGGACCGGGAGTGCACGAAGAATTGCTGAAGGTGATCACCGAACTCGGTGATCCCGTCGACTACCTGGAAGGACCGGTGCGATGAGCGTCGCGGTCAGAGTGATCCCGTGCCTCGACGTCGACGCCGGACGCGTCGTCAAGGGAGTGAACTTCGAGAACCTCCGCGACGCAGGCGATCCCGTCGAGCTCGCGGCCGCCTACGACGCGCAGGGGGCCGACGAGCTGACCTTCCTCGACGTCACCGCGTCGACGTCGGACCGAGGCACGATGCTCGACGTCGTGAGCCGCACCGCCGAGCAGGTGTTCATCCCGCTCACCGTCGGCGGGGGAGTGCGCACCGTCGCCGACGTGGATCGACTGCTGCGAGCCGGGGCGGACAAGGTCAGTGTCAACACCGCAGCGATCGCGCGACCGGAACTGCTGCGTGAACTGAGCGAACGATTCGGTTCGCAGTGCATCGTGCTCTCGGTCGATGCACGAACCGTTCCCGACGGTCAGCAGGACACCCCGTCGGGCTGGGAGGTCACCACCCACGGCGGCAAACGCGGCACCGGCATCGATGCCGTCGAATGGGCAGTACGGGGAGCGGAATTGGGCGTCGGTGAGATCCTGCTCAATTCGATGGACGCCGACGGAACCAAAGCCGGATTCGATCTGCCGATGATCGCCGCCGTCCGGAGCGCGGTGCACGTGCCGGTGATCGCCAGTGGCGGAGCAGGCGCCGTGGAACACTTTTCGCCGGCAGTGCACGCCGGCGCGGACGCGGTTCTCGCCGCGAGCGTGTTCCATTTCGGTGATCTCACCATCGGCCAGGTCAAGGATGCGATGCGTGCCGAACGCATCGTCGTCCGATAGCGAAGAGGATTTCCGATGACACTCGACCCGAGTCTGTCCGCGCGGCTCAAGCGCAACGAGGCCGGACTGTTCAGCGCCGTCGTGCAGGAACGGTCGACCGGTCAGGTACTCATGGTGGCCTGGATGGACGACGAGGCGCTGGCACGAACCCTCGAAACCCGCAAGGGCACTTACTATTCCAGGTCCAGGCAGCAGTACTGGATCAAGGGTGAGACGTCGGGTCACACGCAGTACGTGCACGAGGTTCGACTCGACTGCGACGGTGACACCGTGCTCCTGGTCGTCGACCAGGTCGGCGCGGCGTGCCACACCGGCACGCACACCTGCTTCGATGCCGACGTCCTGTTGGGCCCAGACCCTCAGGCGTGACCGGTTCCGGCCGCGATTCCCTTGTCCAACTGCGTCAGCAGAGTCGAGCTCAGGGTCGCGAGCTGCTCGACCTCCGCGTCCGAGAGCCCCTCGAACACCAGTGACTGCACCGTGCCGACGTGCCCCGGTGCCGATTCCACGACCTTCGCCATGCCTGCGTCGGTCAGCACCGCATAGGACCCGCGGCTACCCGGGATCGACTCGCGCCGCACCCAACCGGCCTTCTCGAGCTTGGTCACCACGTGCGAGAGGCGCGAGAGCGACGCGTTCGCGTACTCGGCGAGGTCGCGGAGCTGGATCCGTCGCTGCGGATTCTCGCTGACCGTCGCGAGGACGAAGTAGTCGAAGTGGGTCAGCTGCGAATCGCGCTGCAGCTGAGCATCCAACGCTGCTGGAAGTCGAGTGACCAGGGCGACGAGCGACCGCCAGGCCTCCTGTTGACTCTCGGTGAGCCAACGGGGATCCACCGTGTGTTGCGGTGTCGCCGACGTGTCCATCCCAGGGAACCTCTCGATCTCTCGGTCGTTGCTGCAGGCTCCGATGATCTGTCTCGGTCGTTCCTGCAGGCTCCACTCCTATCCGTGGGTCGTTCCTGCAGGCTCCACTCCTGCCCAGATAGTTGTGGTCTGCACATGATGCCTCGAGGTTCCCCCACCCGAGGCATCGCGTCGGACAGTGCTCTAGGTGCGATGTGCCCGCAGGTAGTCGAGAGCCTTGTCTGCGTGGGCCTCGAACCGGACCTCGCTCGAGAAGGTCTCGAGGACCTTCCTGTCGGTGCCGATGACGAACGTCGCACGCTTGACCGGGGAGAGCTTGGCCAGCAGACCACGCTTGACGCCGAACGCGGTGGCGACGGTGCCGTCCTCGTCGGACAGCAGCGGGTAGTCGAAGGACTTGGCGGCGGCGAACTCTGCCTGCTTCGCGACCGCATCGGCGCTGATGCCGACCCGGGTGGCACCGACCTCGGCGAACTCGGACGCCAGGTCCCGGAAATGGCACGCCTCGGCGGTGCAGCCGGGGGTGAAGGCAGCGGGGTAGAAGAACAGCACCACCGGACCGTCCGCCAGCAATTCGGTCAGCGTTCGGGTCTCTCCGGTCTGGTCCGGCAGGGAAAAATCGGGAACGAGCTCGCCTGGTTTCATGCTCGGCAGGTTACCGCGAGCGCCGACGCTCGTGCCGAACCTGGGAGGATGGTGGCATGCACGGCGAGACGACCACCGACCCCAGCCCCACTCCCGACACCGAGAACTCGGACTCGACGACCTCGCGTGAGGTGTTCCGGCATCTCGCCGCCGAGCACCGCGTGGTGCCGGTGACGCGAAAAGTGCTCGCCGACTCCGAGACCCCGCTGTCGGCGTACCGCAAGCTCGGTGCCGACCGACCCGGAACCTTCCTGCTCGAGTCCGCACAGAACGGCAGTTCGTGGTCCAGGTGGTCGTTCATCGGTGCAGGCTCTCCGGCGTCGCTCACCGTCATCGACGGTGAGGCCGCATGGCGCGGCAACGTTCCTGCAGGGGTGCCGAGCGGCGGAGATCCTCTCGAAGTGCTGGCGCGGACTCTGGAGCTGTTGCACTCGGAGCGGCTGCCAGGTCTGCCTCCGTTGACCGGCGGCATGGTCGGTTACCTCGGATACGACTCGGTGCGGCGCATCGAGAAGCTGCCCGAGCATGCGCAGGACGATCTCGGTGTTCCGGAGTTGGTCATGCTGCTCGCGACCGATCTCGCGGCCGTCGACCATCACGAGGGCGCGATCACCTTGATCGCGAACGCGGTCAACTGGAACGGCACCGACGAGCATGTGGACGAGGCGTACGACGACGCGGTGCGCAGATTGGATCGCATGTGCGCAGACCTGTCGAAGCCCGCCGCCTCCACCGTCTCCACCGTGTCCAGGCCGAAGCCGCAGTTCCGGAGGCAGCGCACGTCCGAGGGCTTCGGTGCCGACGTCGCTCGCCTGGTGGAGGAGATCGAAGCAGGTGAGGCGTTCCAGGTGGTTCTCTCCCAACGTTTCGAGATGGACACCGATGCGTCACCGCTGGACGTCTACCGGATGCTGCGGGCCTCGAATCCGAGCCCGTACATGTACCTGATGCACGTACCGGGGGAGAACGATGAGACGGCCTTCTCCATCGTCGGATCGAGCCCCGAGGCATTGGTGACGGTGGTCGACGGTCTCGCCACCACGCATCCGATCGCGGGCACGCGGTGGCGAGGCACCTCCGAGGAGGAGGATGTGCTGCTCGAGAAGGATCTGCTGGCCGACGAGAAGGAGAACGCCGAGCACCTGATGCTCGTCGATCTGGGCCGCAACGATCTCGGGCGAGTCTGCGCTCCCGGCACCGTGCGAGTGAGCGATTACCGCCACATCGAGCGATACAGCCACGTCATGCACCTGGTGTCGACGGTCACCGGACGGTTGGCCGAGGGCAAGCGTGCCCTCGACGCGGTCAAGGCCTGCTTCCCGGCAGGCACCCTGTCCGGGGCACCGAAGGTGCGCGCGATGGAACTGATCGACGAACTGGAGCCGACCCGACGCGGCATCTACGGCGGCATCGTCGGCTACCTCGATTTCGCGGGAGACGCCGACACGGCGATCTCGATTCGCACCGCACTGATCAAGGACGGCACCGCCTACGTTCAGGCCGGGGCAGGCGTCGTGGCCGACTCGGTTGCGGAGTACGAGGACGACGAGGCGCGGAACAAGGCGATGGCGGTGCTGGGAGCCGTCGCCGCTGCGGAGTCGCTCCGTGAGGTCGGCGGCCGATGACCGAGCGATCCAATCGCCGCGGGTCGGCCGCTCTGCCCGTCGCCCTTCTGGTCGTTGCTGCCGTGTGCCTGTGGGGCGCGTCGAGGATGACGTGGGTTCGGGTGACGTCGTTCGACGGGCTGGGGGAGAGCCGAACCGACGACCTGCTCGGCAGCACCTGGGCCGCTGCCACGACCCCCCTGGCACTGGTGTTGGTGGCGGCGATCGCCGCCTCGTTCGCCGTGCGGGGGTGGGCCTCGCGGGTGCTGGCCCTGCTGATCGCCGTGGTGGCCGTGGCGGCCGCGATTCCGGCAGTTCGATTGCTCACTGCCGGGGCGTCCGATTCGGAGTCCGCGGCGCTGGCTGAGCTTCCGGCCCGCGCCCAGGTGTCGATGACGGACGTGTCGGTTCTGCCCGCGATCGTCACCCTCGTCGGTGCACTCTGCGCCTTCGCTGCGGCTGTGGTGTCGATTCGGAAAACGTTTGCCACGCAGGTACTCTCGTCCAAGTACGACGCCCCGGCGGTGCGTCGTGACGAGGTTGCTCGTCGTGCGCGCAGCAGTGCCTCCGGTGCCGGTGTGCAGGACGAGGGCGAGGACCTCACCGAACGCATGATGTGGGACGCGCTCGACGCCGGCGAAGACCCTACCGACGAGTCCGGTACCCGGCGTTCGTCGGATTGAATCGGCCCTCTACGCTAGATCCGACCCCGATGAGATTCCTCACATCGGACGTCGACGCTCAGAAAGGACTGGGGGCACCATGACTGTTCTCGACTCGATTCTCGACGGTGTGCGAGCCGACGTGGCCGCGCGTGAATCGGTGGTCGATTTCGCCGCCGTGAAAGCAGCAGCGAAGGCAGCACCGGCCCCCCTCGACGCGGCAGCTGCCCTCCGTGAGGACGGCATCGGCGTCATCGCCGAGGTGAAACGAGCGAGCCCGTCCAAAGGGGCGTTGGCCGACATCGGTGATCCGGCCGTTCTGGCCCGCGCGTACGAGCAGGGCGGCGCGCGCATCATCAGTGTTCTCACCGAGGAACGTCGCTTCCACGGGTCTCTGGCAGACCTCGATGCCGTGCGTGCCGCGGTGTCGATTCCCGTGCTGCGCAAGGACTTCATCGTCGGCCCCTATCAGATCCACGAGGCTCGGGCCCACGGTGCCGACGTCATCCTGCTGATCGTCGCGGCGCTGGAGCAGGATGCGTTGGCGTCCTTGCTCGACCGCACCGAGTCGCTGGGCATGACGGCGCTGGTCGAGGTGCACACCGAGGCCGAGGCGGACCGCGCCCTCGAGGCCGGTGCCAGCGTGATCGGCATCAATGCCCGCAATCTGAAGACGCTCGAGATCGATCGTGACAGCTTCGGCCGTATCGCTCCCGGGTTGCCCAGCGAGGTTATTCGTATCGCGGAGTCCGGAGTGCGTGGCACGGCGGATCTGCTCGCCTACGCCGGTGCAGGTGCCGACGCGGTACTGGTCGGCGAGGGCTTGGTCACCGCAGGAGATCCGCGTACGGCCGTCTCGGACCTGGTGACGGCGGGCACGCATCCGTCGTGCCCCAAGCCCGCACGCTGACCCTGCACCGCTGACCCGGCACCCGACCCGAACGCGGCGGCGGTCCGCCGTTGGGGCACACTGGACCGGTGAGCACCAGCAATTCTTCTTCCATCACGGACGCCCCGCAGGCAGTCCGTTTCAAAGGCGCTGATCTGCCGCAGAGCAGCATCGGCCTCACCGATCGCAGCGCGCACGAGCCCGATGTGGGCGGCCATTTCGGTGTCTACGGCGGCAGATTCGTGCCCGAGGCACTGATGGGCGTGATCGAGGAAGTCACCGCCGAGTACGAGAAGGTGCGCAGCGACAACGAGTTCCTCGGTGAACTCGACCGACTGCAGCGCGATTACACCGGTCGCCCCTCGCCGGTCTTCGAGGCGACGCGGTTGTCCGAGCACGCAGGCGGCGCTCGGATTCTCCTCAAGCGAGAAGACCTCAACCACACCGGTTCTCACAAGATCAACAACGTGCTCGGACAGGTGCTCCTGGCCAAGCGTATGGGCAAGACACGGATCATCGCCGAGACCGGCGCGGGCCAGCACGGGGTGGCCACCGCCACGGCGTGCGCGCTCCTCGGGCTCGAGTGTGTCGTGTACATGGGCGAGGTCGACACCGAACGGCAGGCCCTCAACGTCGCTCGGATGCGTCTGCTCGGATCCAGTGTCGTGGCCGTGAAGTCCGGATCGCGCACCCTCAAGGACGCCATCAACGAGGCGCTGCGCGACTGGGTCACGAACGCGGACAACACGTACTACTGCTTCGGCACCGTCGCCGGGCCACACCCCTTCCCGGTCATGGTGCGCGATTTCCAGCGCATCATCGGCCTCGAAGCGCGGCAGCAGGTGCTCGCGTCCACGGGTCGGCTGCCCGACGCCATCGCCGCCTGCGTCGGCGGTGGCTCCAACGCAATCGGCATCTTCCACGCCTTCATCGACGACGCCGATGTTCGGCTGATCGGTTTCGAGGCGGCGGGTGACGGTGTCGAGACCGGCCGCCACGCTGCGACGATCAGTGGTGGAACTCCGGGAGCCTTGCACGGTGCGTACTCCTACCTGCTGCAGGACGAGGACGGTCAGACCGTCGAATCTCATTCCATCTCAGCGGGATTGGACTACCCGGGCGTCGGTCCCGAGCACTCGTACTTGCACGACATCGGTCGGGCCGAGTACCGCGGCATCACCGATACCGAAGCCATGAACGCCTTCAAGCTGCTGTGCCGCACCGAAGGCATCATCCCGGCCATCGAGTCCTCGCACGCCATCGCAGGCGCGCTCACCCTCGGCAAGGAGTTGGGCAAGGACGCGATCATCCTGGTCAACCTCTCCGGCCGCGGCGACAAGGACGTCGACACCGCAGCCGAATGGTTCGGGCTGATCGACGGAGACGGCGAAGCGAACGTGGACGACGAAGCAGGTATCAAGCCATGAGCAACAACGACTCCCGCCTCTCGGGAACCTTCGCGCAGTGCCGTGCCGAAGGGCGCGCAGCACTCGTCGGATACCTCCCGGCAGGATTTCCGACGGTGCCGCGATCGGTCGAGGTGTTCAAGACGATGGTCGACGCCGGATGCGACATCGTCGAGGTGGGCATCCCGTACTCCGATCCGGTGATGGACGGCCCCACGATCCAGGCCGCGGCCGATGTCGCGCTGCGAGCCGGGGCCCGAGTCAAGGACGTCTTCGCCGTCACCGAGCAGGTTGCGGCAGCGGGTGGCCGAGCGGTGGTCATGACCTACTGGAACCTGGTCCTCAAGTACGGCATCGAGAACTTCGCGCGCGACCTCGCGAGTGCGGGTGGGCTCGGGATCATCACACCGGATCTCATTCCCGACGAGGCTCAGGAATGGATCGAGGTCTCGAACCGGTACGAACTCGACCGAATCTTCCTCGTCGCCCCGTCGTCCACCGAGGAGCGGCTGGTCAGCACCGTCGAAGCCAGTAGCGGCTTCGTGTACGCGGCCTCGACGATGGGCGTCACCGGTGCCCGCGACGCGGTGTCCTCGATGGCCCCCGCACTCTCGGCACGCATCCGTCAACACTCCGACATTCCCATCGGCGTGGGTCTTGGAGTGCGCTCGGGTGCCCAGGCAGCCGAGATCGCCCGCTACGCCGACGCCGTGATCGTCGGTTCGGCATTGGTCAGTGCCGTCGACAAGGGACTCGACGCCGTGCGCGACCTGACGACGGAACTCGCCGAGGGTGTCCGTTCGGCTAACGTAGCGTCGTGACTTCGACCGCGATCCTGGCCTACATTCCCAGTCCGCCGCAGGGGGTGTGGCACGTCGGACCGCTGGCTCTGCGGGCCTACGCCCTGTTCATCATCATCGGCATCGTCGTTGCCGTCGTGTGGGGTGATCGCCGCTGGGTGGCCCGAGGTGGAACCAAGGGAACAGTCCTCGACGTCGCGGTCTGGGCCGTCCCGTTCGGCCTGCTGGGCGGACGTCTGTACCACGTGGCAACCGACTGGAAGACGTATTTCGGCCCCGGCGGAAACCCGGTCGAAGCGTTGTACGTCTGGAACGGCGGGCTGGGAATCTGGGGAGCGGTGTTCCTGGGCGGCGTCGGTGCCTGGATCGCGTGCCGTCGACGCGGGATTCCGCTGCCGGCGTTCGGTGATGCAGTCGGTCCTCCGATTCTGCTGGCCCAGGCGATCGGCCGCATCGGCAACTACTTCAATCAGGAACTGTACGGACGCGCCACCACCCAGCCGTGGGGCCTGGAGATCTACGAACGGGTCGACTCCGACGGACGGCTCGATCCACTCAACGGGATCTCGACCGGATTCGTGGAAAAAGTGGTGCACCCGACGTTCCTGTACGAGCTGTTGTGGAGCGTTGCGGTCGTGGTGCTTCTGGTTCTCGTCGACCGCAAGTACACGATCGGCCACGGTCGACTGTTCGCGCTGTACGTGGCCGGATACTGCGCCGGACGGTTCTGGGTGGAACTCATGCGCGACGATTTCGCCACGACGATCGCCGGTATACGCATCAACACCTTCACCTCCGCCATCATCTTCGTTCTGGCGCTCGCGTACTTCGTGATCGCCACCAAGGGCCGTGAAGATCCGGCGACGCTGAAATCGAACGACGACGTGGATCGCGAGACCTCTTCCGAGGACACCGCATCGGATGCAGAAGGTTCGCGTTCGGCACCGATCGACAGCACCACGGACGCAAGCACCGTCGACGCGCAGCCCGGTCCGGCGTCCGACAAGAAAGCCGAGGAAGAAGGCAGTACGCGTGGTTGATTTCGACAAGACCCCTCAGCCCGACCCCGAACCGGATTCCACCGCCGATTCGAGCGACAACGGGTCGAATCCGACCGCGTCGTTCGGTACGCCTTTCGATTACGACGCCACCGCCGAAGCGTCGCTCTCGGAGGCACCGGGAACGTCGGAGTCCGCGCCCTCGCACGGTCCGACCGGTCCCACGGGCCCGGGGTGGGACACGTACTCGGGTATCGGAAACGGCCCCGGTTGGTCCAGCACGCCGAGCTACCCGGCACCGAGCCCGGACGGCAGTACCGACAACCCGCTCGGTGGATTTCCGGCACCCCCCGGCTACCCGCAGCAGGGGTACGGCCAGCAGCAGAGTTACGGTCAGCAGGGCTACCAGCAGCAGAATCACGGCCATCAGGGCTATCCGCAACCGAATTACGGGCAGCAGGGTTACCCGCAGCAGGGCTATCCGCAGCCGAACTACGGGCAGCAGGGTTACCCGCAGCAGGGCTATCAACAGCCGAATTACGGGCAGCAGGGTTACCAACAGCAGGGATACGGCCAGCAGGGATATGGCGTACCCGTCGGCTATCCGGGTGGATCCGCATTCGGCGTCGGCCCAGATGCACCGTACGGGCGCGATCCGGTGACCGGCGTGCCGCTGTCGGACAAGTCGAAGATCGTCGGCGGATTGCTGCAGCTGTTTCTCGGTTGGTTGGGAGTCGGCCGCTTCTACATCGGAAGTATCGGGATCGGCGTCGCGCAGTTGCTCTTGTTCTTCTTCGGATTTCTCCTCACGGCGGTGTTCGGCCTCGGAGTGATTCTGCTTCTGGGGCTCTTCGTATGGCACGTGGTCGACGGCGTCCTGATACTGGTGGGCAATGTGACCGATGCTCAGGGGCGAAAACTGAGAGACTGATGCCCTTGCTGGTAGTGCATCGGGAGTAAGGGAGTTCGACGTGAGTGAATCGGGTACATCGTCATCGGACGG
Organism: Rhodococcus sp. 06-470-2; assembly: GCF_002258235.1. Classification (NCBI taxonomy): domain Bacteria; kingdom Bacillati; phylum Actinomycetota; class Actinomycetes; order Mycobacteriales; family Nocardiaceae; genus Rhodococcus; species Rhodococcus sp. 06-470-2. The sequence continues at coordinate 21,225 of NZ_NOYB01000049.1, forward strand.
ATCCCCAGGCGACGGATCCACTCCGTCGGAGCCGACCATCTCGTTCGAGAAGGGCTCTCCCGCAGGTTCGGGTCCCGTATACGGGGCTCCCGACCCGAACTACAGCGCTCCGAACTACAGCGCTCCGAGCCACGGCACTCCCGATGCCGACGATCGGGGGCAGTTCGGACCTCCCCCCGGTGCCGGTTACCCACCACCATCGGATGGTTCCGGTCAGTACGGTGCGCCGCCGCCCCCGCCGTATGAGGGCGGGCAGTACGGCGCTCCCCAATACGGTGGTCCCCAATACGGCGCTCCCCAATACGGTGGTCCCCAGTACGCAGGCGGGCCCGGATACATGGACCCGATGGCTCCGTACGGTCGGCACCCGGTCACCGGTGAGCCGTTCTCCGACAAGCAGAAGCTGACGGCCGGTCTGCTCGGCATTCTGTTGGGCGCGTTCGGAGCCGGGCGCTTCTATCTCAACCAGCCGGGCATGGCGGTTGCGCAGATCGCCGTCACGTGGCTCACCTGCGGTATCGGCGGAATCTGGCCGTTGATCGACGGCATCATGATGCTCACCGGCAGCGTCCGTGATCAGCACGGTCGGCCGTTGCGCGACTGACCATCACATTCGTCGCAGCCGGCATTCGCGATTGCATCGATGCGAATGACAGCTGCTACGATTTCGCCATCCGGGAGAGATCCCGGTTTCTTTCGCGGGCCAGAGCTGTCCCGGTGAGTTCCCGACAGGCAGTTCAATTCGGCTCTTCCGACCGTTCCGGTCGACTCGAGCCGACCAGCCGGCGGGGTTGCCGAGACTTCCGGTGCAGCGTCGAACACACTGCACCGCCCTTCACGCACCCCACCGGCCTACGTGGAGGTGATCGTGGTGCTGTTTTCTCGGATGCCTGCGGAGCAAGGTCTGTACGACCCGAGCGCGGAGAAGGATTCCTGTGGCGTGGCGATGATCGCCGACATCGCCGGTCGCCGCTCCCACGCGATCGTCGCCGACGGGGTTCTGGCACTGGAGAATCTGGAACATCGCGGAGCTGCCGGTGCCGAGCCCAACAGTGGTGACGGCGCGGGAATTCTGATTCAGCTGCCGGTCGAACTCCTCGCCTCCCTTGCGCCGTTCGATCTGCCCGCGGCCGGTGCCGACGGCGACAACACGTTCGCGGCCGGAGTGTGTTTTCTGCCGCAGGGCATCCGTGAGCGAGCGATGGCCGTCGAGCGCGTCGAATCCGTTGCGGCCGAAGAAGGTCTGGACATCCTGGGCTGGGTTCCGGTCGAGGTCGATCCCGATCGAGCAGACGTCGGCCTCACCGCCCTCGGCTGCATGCCGTACATGAGCTACCTCTTCGTCACCACCCCCGAGGTCGACGGCACGCGTCCGGCCGGTCTCGCTCTCGACCGTCTCGTCTACGGGCTCCGCAAGCGTTCCGAGCGGGTCACCCCCGAGATCGAGGCCGAAGGCTCGGGGCTGTTCTTTCCGTCGCTGTCCTCGCGCACCATCGTCTACAAGGGCATGCTCACCACGATGCAGCTGCCGCTCTACTTTCCGGAACTTCGTAATCCTTTGTGCACGAGCGCCATTGCCATCGTGCACAGTCGCTTCTCGACCAATACGTTCCCGTCGTGGCCGCTGGCACACCCGCATCGTTACGTTGCGCACAACGGCGAGATCAACACCGTCAAGGGCAACCGAAACCGGATGCGGGCTCGCGAAGCGCTGCTGTCGAGTGACCTGATCCCCGGGGACCTCGAGCGTCTGTTCCCGATCTGCAACCCCGACGCCTCGGACTCGGTGTCCCTGGACGAGGTGCTCGAACTACTGCACCTCGGCGGCCGCAGCGTGCCGCACGTGGTGATGATGATGGTGCCCGAGCCGTGGGAGAACCACCGCACGATGGATCCGCGGGTGCGAGCGTTCTACCAGTTCCACTCGTCGATGATGGAGGCCTGGGACGGTCCGGCCTGCGTGACGTTCACCGACGGCAGCTACGTCGGAGCCGTGCTGGACCGCAACGGTCTTCGCCCCGGCCGCTGGTGGCAGACGGTGGACGGCCGAGTCATCCTCGCCAGCGAGGCAGGCGTGCTCGACGTGCCGCAATCCGAGGTCGTCGCCAAGGGTCGCCTCGAGCCCGGAAAGATGTTCCTGATCGACACCGTCGCCGGACGTCTGGTGCCGGACGAGGAGATCAAACTCCAACTGGCAACCGAACATCCGTACCAGGAGTGGCTGCATGCGGGTCTGCTCGAGATCAAGAGCCTGCCCGAGCGTGCTCACATCCAGTACAACCACGACTCGGTGGTGCGCAGGCAGGTCGCCTTCGGCTACACCGAGGAGGATCTACGCGTGGTGCTGACGCCGATGGCCGCGTCCGGGGGCGAGCCGCTCGGTTCGATGGGTACCGATACCCCGGCCGCAGTGATGTCGCAGCGGTCGCGTCAGCTCTACGACTACTTCATCGAACTGTTCGCCCAGGTCACCAACCCGCCGCTGGATTCGATCCGCGAGGAGATCGTGACCTCGCTCGCGCGGGTGATGGGTCCGGAGCAGAATCTGCTCGAGCCCACGGCGGCGTCGTGCAGGCAGATCGTGTTGCCGTGGCCGGTGCTCGACAACGACGAGCTCAACAAGATCATTCACATCAACGACGACGGTGATCATCCGGGACTGTCGGCCACGGTGTTGCGTGGGCTGTACGAGGTCGAGCGCGGCGGCGAGGGTCTCGCCGAGGCCATCGAGGAGTTGCGTGCCCGGGCGTCGGAGGCGATCGCTGCGGGGTACACCACGCTGATCATCTCGGACCGCGACTCCGACCACACGCGTGCGCCGATTCCGTCGCTGCTCGCGACGTCCGCGGTGCATCATCACCTGGTGCGCACCAAGGAGCGCACCAAGGTCGCGCTCGTGGTCGAGTCCGGCGACGCACGCGAGGTGCACCACCTCGCGCTGCTCATCGGCTTCGGTGCCGCAGCGGTCAACCCGTATCTGGCGATGGAGTCGATCGAGGATCTGGTCGGCGAGGGCGAGCTGACCGGAGTCGAACCGACGATCGCGGTACGGAACTATCTGTACGGGCTCGGCAAGGGCGTGCTCAAGGTGATGTCGAAGATGGGCATCTCGACCGTCGGGTCCTACACCGGCGCACAGGTTTTCGAGGCCGTCGGTCTCGATCGCGAGGTGGTGCGCGAGTACTTCAAGGGCACGGTCAGCAAGCTCGGCGGCGTCGGTCTCGACGTGCTCGCCGAGGAGGTCAAGCTGCGCCATCGTCGGGCGTACCCCGAGAATCCGACCGACCGCGTCCATCGTCGGTTGGAGATCGGCGGCGAATACCAGTTCCGCCGCGAAGGCGAGCTGCACCTCTTCACCCCCGAGACGGTGTTCCTGCTGCAGCACGCAACGCGTACCGGCCGATACGACGTGTTCCAGAAGTACACCGACGAGGTGGACCGGCTCGCACGCGAAGGCGGTGCACTGCGCGGTCTGTTCGAGTTCAAGGACGGCGTCAGGCCGCCGGTTCCGCTCGACGAGGTGGAATCGGTCGAGTCGATCGTCACGCGGTTCAACACCGGGGCCATGAGCTACGGATCCATCTCCGCCGAGGCGCACGAGACGATGGCCGTGGCGATGAACAATCTCGGCGGACGGTCCAATTCGGGGGAGGGCGGCGAGGACGTCGACCGGCTCTACGACCCGACGCGACGCAGTGCCGTCAAGCAGGTCGCCAGTGGTCGGTTCGGTGTCACCAGCGACTACCTGGTCAATGCCACGGACATTCAGATCAAGATGGCTCAAGGTGCCAAGCCGGGTGAGGGCGGTCAGCTGCCCGGGTACAAGGTGTATCCGTGGGTGGCCAAGACCCGACATTCGACGCCGGGCGTCGGCCTCATCTCGCCGCCCCCGCATCACGACATCTACTCGATCGAGGATCTCGCGCAGCTGATCCACGATCTCAAGAACGCCAACGAGAAGGCGCGCGTACACGTCAAGCTCGTCAGTTCCGTCGGCGTCGGCACGGTGGCGACGGGCGTGAGCAAGGCGCACGCCGATGTCGTCCTCATCTCCGGATACGACGGCGGAACCGGAGCTGCGCCGTTGACCTCGCTCAAGCATGCAGGCGCTCCGTGGGAGATCGGGCTCGCCGACGCCCAGCAGACGCTGGTGCTCAACGGCCTGCGTGATCGCATCACCGTGCAGTGCGACGGCGGTATGCGCACCGGGCGCGACGTCATCGTCGCGGCACTGCTCGGCGCGGAGGAGTTCGGGTTCTCGACGGCCCCGCTGATCGTGGCGGGGTGCATCATGATGCGCGTGTGCCACCTCGACACCTGCCCGGTCGGTGTCGCTACGCAGAACCCGGAGCTACGCAAGCGGTTCACCGGAAAGCCCGAGTTCCTCGAGGACTTCTTCAAGTTCATCGCCGAGGACGTGCGAAAGTACCTCGCGCAGCTCGGTTTCCGGAGTATCGACGAGGCCGTCGGTCGCGCCGATGTGCTCGAGACGGCAGCCGGAGTGGCGCACTGGAAGAGCAAAGGACTCGATCTCGCGCCGATCTTCGCGATGCCCGTCGACCGCCACGGAGCCCCGATGACGCAGCGTCGACGCCTTCGCGCGCAGGACCACGGTCTCGATCTCGCGCTGGATCGGACTCTGATCCAGTTGGCCGAGGGAGCGCTGGAGGACGCCCACCCGGTCACGTTGGAGTTGCCGGTACGCAACGTCAATCGCACGGTGGGAACGCTTCTGGGATCCGAGGTCACCCGTCGCTACGGCGCGGTCGGGTTGCCGGACGACACCATTCGCATCGCGTTCACCGGATCGGCCGGTCAGTCTCTCGGGGCCTTCCTGCCGCCGGGCATCACCATCGACCTGGTCGGTGACGCGAACGACTATGTCGGCAAGGGATTGTCGGGCGGCCGAATAGTCGTGCGACCGGCCGAGGATGCGCCGTTCGTCGCAGAGGACAACGTGATCGCAGGAAACACGATTCTCTACGGTGCCACCTCGGGCGAGGTGTATCTGCGTGGTAAAGCAGGGGAGCGGTTCGCGGTGCGCAACTCGGGAGCGATCGCTGTGAACGAGGGCGTGGGCGACCACGCGTTCGAGTACATGACCGGCGGTCGTGTCGTGGTTCTCGGGCCGACCGGTCGCAATCTGGCTGCGGGTATGTCCGGTGGCATCGCGTTCGTCCTCGGTCTCGATCCCGCGGACGTGAACCCGGCGATGGTCGAACTGCAGGCACCCGACCCGGACGATCTGGTGTGGCTACGCGAGACCGTCGAGAATCATCGGCGCTGGACCGGTTCCACCGTCGCGACCTCGTTGCTGGCCGACTGGCCCCGGCGGTCTGCGCTGTTCACCAAAGTCATGCCCGTCGACTACCAGCGAGTGCTGGAAGCGACAAGAATGGCGCGCGCCGAAGGGCGCGACGTCGATGCTGCGATCATGGAGGCTGCACGTGGCTGATCCACAGGGATTTCTGAAAGTCGTCAAGCGTGAGGCCGCCAAGCGTCCGATCGGCGAGCGCGTCAAGGACTGGAACGAGGTGTACTCGCACCAGCCGACGAGCGAGCGTGCCGCCGAGGTCTCCGATCAGGCGCGTCGCTGCATGGACTGCGGTATCCCGTTCTGCCACTCGGGAACTGCGGGTTGCCCGCTGGGAAATCTGATTCCCGAGTGGAACGACCTGGTGCGCCGTGGCCGCTGGGACGCGGCCAGTGACCGACTGCATGCGACCAACAATTTTCCGGAATTCACCGGGCGGGTGTGCCCGGCCCCGTGTGAATCGGCGTGTGTGCTGTCGATCTCCGAGGCGGCCACCGGCGGAAGCGTGACGATCAAGCGGGTCGAGCAGACCATTGCGGATCTGGCGTGGGAGGAAGGCAGCGTCGTTCCGCAGCCGCCGACGATCACCACCGGCAAGCGAGTCGCCGTCGTCGGATCCGGTCCCGCGGGATTGGCTGCGGCGCAACAGCTCACCCGCGCCGGACACGACGTCACCGTCTACGAGCGCGACGATCGTCTCGGCGGACTGCTCCGCTACGGCATCCCCGAGTTCAAGCTCGAGAAGTCTGTCCTCGATCAGCGCCTCATGCAGATGCGGGCCGAGGGAACGCATTTCGTCACCGAATGCGAGGTCGGCATCGACTTCACCGTCGAGCAACTACGCGAATCCTTCGACGCGGTCGTTCTCGCGGTCGGAGCTCTGCGGGCCCGTGACAATGCCGAGGTCATCGGTCGGGAACTCGACGGCATCCACTTGGCCATGGAGCATCTGGTGCCGTCGAACAAGGAGTGCGAGGGCGACGGTCCCACCTCCATCTCCGCTGCGGACAAGCATGTGGTCATCATCGGCGGTGGCGATACCGGAGCCGACTGCCTGGGAACGGCCCACCGACAGGGTGCTGCGTCGGTGACGCAGCTCGACTACAACCCGGCTCTGCCCGGGGCCCGCGACGACAGCCTCTCGCCCTGGCCGTCGTGGCCGCTGGTACTGCGGACCTCACCCGCACACGCCGAGGGTGGGGTCGTCCGTCATCAGGTCGCGGTCCAGCGATTCCTCGGTGACGAGCGCGGGCACGTTCGCGCGATGGTGCTCGCCGAGGTGGAGGTGCAGCGCGACGCGGACGGTCGTCGCATCGTCACACCCATCGGTGAGGAAGTCGAACTGCCGTGCGATCTGGCGTTGTTCGCCATCGGTTTCGAGGGTGTGGAGCATGGTCCGTTGCTCGACGAGTACGGCCTGACACTGACCGAGCGCGGTGCGCTCTCGTGTGGTCCGGATTGGCAGACCACCGCACCCGGAGTGTTCGTGTGTGGCGATGCGCACCGTGGTGCGTCGTTGGTCGTGTGGGCGATCGCGGAGGGTCGTTCGGCGGCTCACGGAGTCGATGCTTTCCTCACCGGACACTCGGAATTGCCGTCCCCAGTACACCCGACTGCACTGCCTCTCGCCGTCGTGTGACGCCCGTCTCTGAACCGGTACAGACCGTCCCAGCAGCAAGGTAGCGCGGCTACCGATCGGTAGTATTCGAGTGGACTCGTCTGCGATAGAGAACGCGGCGTCCAGCGGCTAGGCTCGCCTTCGTGAGCCGACGTACGAAGATTGTCTGCACCCTTGGACCCGCAACCGCAACCACAGAGCGCATCCGCGAACTCGTCGAGAGTGGAATGGATGTCGCGCGACTGAACTTCAGCCATGGTGATCACCCCGATCATCAGGCCAACTACGAGAGGGTTCGAGCAGCATCGGACGCCACCGGCAAAGCCGTGGGCATTCTGGCCGACCTGCAGGGACCGAAGATTCGTCTCGGCCGTTTCGCCGAGGGCTCGACCACCTGGGCGGCCGGCGAGCTGATTCGCATCACCGTCGAGGAGTGCGAGGGCACTCACGACCGGGTGTCGACCACCTACAAGGAGCTGGCCCAGGACGCCAAGGAAGGCGACCGCCTGCTCGTCGACGACGGCAAGGTCGGCCTCGTGGTCACCGGTGTCGAAGGCAACGACGTGTTGTGCCGCGTCACCGAAGGTGGACCGGTCAGCAACAACAAGGGCGTTTCCCTGCCCGGCATGGATGTGTCCGTTCCCGCCATGAGCGAGAAGGACATCGCCGACCTCGAGTTCGCCCTCGCCCTCGGTGTCGATTTCATCGCCCTGTCGTTCGTGCGTTCTCCCGCCGACGTCGAACTCGTGCACGCTGTGATGGACCGCGTCGGCCGCCGAGTTCCCGTCATCGCCAAGCTCGAGAAGCCCGAAGCCGTCGACAACCTCGAAGCCATCGTGCTCGCGTTCGACGCGATCATGGTCGCCCGCGGTGACCTCGGCGTCGAGCTGCCCCTCGAGCAGGTACCGCTGGTGCAGAAGCGCGCGATCCAGATCGCCCGCGCCAACGCCAAGCCCGTCATCGTCGCAACTCAGATGCTCGAATCGATGATCGAGAACTCCCGCCCGACGCGCGCCGAGGCGTCCGACGTCGCCAACGCAGTGCTCGACGGCACCGACGCGGTCATGCTCTCCGGTGAGACCTCGGTCGGCAAGTACGTGATGGAGACCGTGCGGACCATGGCCCGCATCGTCGAGACCGTCGAGACCGAGGGCGACAGTGTTCCTCCGTTGACACACGTCCCGCGCACCAAGCGTGGCGTCATCTCGTACGCCGCCCGTGACATCGGCGAGCGGCTCGACGCGAAGGCGCTCGTCGCGTTCACCCAGTCGGGTGACACCGTTCGACGGTTGGCTCGCCTGCACACCAAGCTGCCGTTGCTCGCCTTCACCTCGATCTCCGAGGTCCGTAGCCAGCTGTCGCTGAGCTGGGGCACCGAGACGTTCCTGGTCCCCGATGTGGGCTCGACGGACGCGATGGTGAAAGAGGTCGACAAGGCTCTGCTCGAACTCGGTCGGTACAACAAGGGCGATCAGGTCGTGATCGTGGCCGGTGCCCCTCCCGGCACAGTAGGCTCGACCAACTTGATCCATGTGCACCGAATCGGAGAAGAGGACCGGTAAGTGGTCGAAGCGGGGGGAACCGGCGTCAGCGAAAGCGCGCCGAGCACTACAGCTGTACGCAAGACCGATCTCGAGACGCTCCTCGATCTCCTCGCACTGGAGGAGATCGAGGAGGACGTGTTCGTCGGCGTTCACCCCGAGCAGGTGGGTAGCCGAACGTTCGGGGGGCAACTCGTGGCTCAGGGGTTGATCGCGGCCGGCCGCACCGTCTCGGGCACCTCGCGGGACGTGCACGCGATCAATGCGCACTTCATTCGCGGCGGCGACGTCAAGAAGCCCATCGAGTACCGGGTATCACGGCAGCGTGACGGTCGCGCCTTCGCCAACCGTCAGGTGACCGCCTTCCAGGACGGCAACGAGCTGTTCGTCATGCTCGCCGCCTTCCAGGATTTCGGCAAGGGACTCGAGCACAGCGTGGAGGTGCCCGAGGTTCCGTACCCCGATGCATTGCCTCCGCTCGGCGATCACTTCGTCGGGTACGAGGACCGGCTGCAGATGTTCGTCGACGCCCTCAAGCCGATCGACATGCGTTACGCGAACGATCCGGCGTGGATCATGCACGGCACCGGCGAGAAGCTCAACCACAATCGGGTCTGGATGAAGGCCGACGGCGATCTGCCCGACGACTCGATCTTTCACGCCGCGACCATGGGCTACGCGTCGGACACGACTGTGCTCGACTCGATCATCACCACCCACGGTCTGTCGTGGGGGCTCGATCGCATCGTCGCGGCGACGGTCAACCATTCCATCTGGTTTCACCGCCCGTTCCGGTTCGACGAGTGGGCTCTCTACGCCACCGAATCGCCGGTAGCGGCCGGGTCCCGTGGGCTGGCCACCGGACGCTTCTTCTCGATGGACGGCCAATTGTTGGCCACTGTCGTGCAGGAGGGTCTCATCCGGCACTTCCCGAAGCGGGAGCGGGCCTGAGGGCATTCGACCACTCCAGCGTTTTCGCGGCGAGATCGAGCGTGGCGAGCGCAGGGCTGGTCGACGGCAGTCGGGTGAATCTCACGTGGGGCGTCACCGTCCTCACGTGGCGACGGTAGCTCTCGGCCGCTTTCGCTCCGTTGAAGAACACCCTGTCGATGCCAGGGTTCTCGGCGAACAGATTCCCGAAATCGTTTGCCTCGATCGAGGATTCGACGATCGCCGAGTCCAGGCTTCCCTCTCGCGTGCACAGCTTCAGCACATCCCACACGGCGACGCCATGGCCGCGCAGACGCTCGGTGCGTTCGTCGTAGGGTAGCTCGGAGCCCGCACCGAACAGCGTTCCCATGATCGGCCAGAACGCATTTCGCGGATGCGCGTAATACTGCTGCGCGGCCAGCGACGCGACGCCGGGCATCGACCCCAGGATCAGGATGGTTGCGCCCGGTCCGACGATCGGCTCGAAACTGTGAACGACGTTCATTGCGCGATTACAGCAAATCCCCGCGGGGGCAGCGGACGGGGGACCACAATGGAGGTCATGTTGGATCCACGCGTACTCGACAACAACGAACTCGAAGCCGAACTCGCCGCACTTCGTCGGGGGCGTGACGCCGCGATGGACGAAGGCGCGCGGGATGTCTCCACCGCCGACACCGACCACCTCATCGCGCGGTTCGAGGAAGAAATCCGCAGGAGACATCAGGATTCGGTGTCCGATCAGCCCAGTGCCGATCTGCCCTGACCCACGATCAGGACAGCGCAGGCGGCAGTCGCCGCAATCGTCCTCACGTTGTTCCATCGCGTCCACGTGTCGGTGAAGTTCTGCCACACCTGAGCGCCGGCAGCACTGCCGGGATCCACGCCGGCCAACGTGTCGTTGAGGGGGACGTTCAGAACGGCCGTGATCGCGACGCAGCCGAGAATGTAGAGAACGGCACCGCTCACGACGAGCAGGGGTGAACCCCGACCGGCCGACACGGCGAGAATCGCTGCGAGAGTGCATGATACGGCCGTTCCGAAGAAGAGGCCGAGAAACACCGGACCGAGAATCGCCGCATTGAATCTCTGCATCGCGGCGATCGCGTCGGGTACCGGCAGTGTCGCCAGGCCGGGCAGCACGCTGACGGAGAACGCGAGCAGCACTCCTGCCATCGATCCGCATCCGACGGCGGATACGGTGGTGGCGACCGAGGACGCCCGCTCGATCACGACGGGTCTGTTCGGTGGATGTTCACGGTCGGTGATCCTTTCGTCGAGAATTGCTCTGTCGTCCACTGTTGCTCGGAACGGCAGGATGAACAATGCGCGAAACGCCGGATTCGATGTCCGATCGTCCATGTCGTGGGACAATCGATCGATGCGTGGACTCGACCCTTGGAAATCGCCCGATCCGCTCGGTGAGGCCCTGCACTTTCTACGGATGACCGGATCGTTCTACGTACGATCGGAGATGAGCGGTTCGTGGGGTCTCGACCTGCCCGCCATGGAGGATGCGCTGTGGTTTCACACGGTGGTGGACGGTCGGTGCCTGCTGGCGGTTCCCGATGAGCCGACGCGGGAGTTGGTGCCAGGCGATTTCGCGTTGGTCCCTCATGGGCGCGGTCATGTTCTCGCCGCCGACGCGGATGCGGCGACACGAGCGGTGAGTGTGTACGACCTCCCGCACGAGTACGTCAGCGACCGCTATGCGGTGATCACTCACGGTGAAGGAGCAGGACCGCCTGCCACTCTGGTGTGCGGGGCGGTGCGGCTGGATCACCCTGCGGCGCAACAGCTCGTCCGTCTGCTTCCTGCCGTGGTGTTCGTCGATGCGGAGCCAGGACCGCAGCAAACGAGGATGCAGAACGTCCTGGCGATGGTGGCGGACGAAGCCCGAGTTCTCGAGCCCGGGGGAGAAGCGGTCATCACCCGGCTGTCCGACATTCTGGTGATCCTGGCGCTGCGGTCGTGGATCGGCGGCACTGCGCGAGCGCAGTCGGGGTGGCTCGGAGCGTTGCAGGACGATCGAATCGGCGCTGCTCTGGCCCTGATTCATCGACATCCTCACCAGCGGTGGACCGTTGCGGCTCTGGCGTCGAGCGCGAACATGTCGCGTTCGGCGTTCTCGGCGCGTTTCACCGAGCTGGTCGGTCGATCCGTGATGAGCTACCTGGCCACGTGGCGAATGCAGGTCGCATATCAGACCCTGCGTTCCGAGGACGTCGCGCTGGCCGAATTGGCCCGGCGCAGTGGGTATCTCTCGGAGGCGGCGTTCGGGAAAGCGTTCAAGCGGGCGATGGGGGTCTCGCCTGGAAGTGTGCGTCGCCGTCCCGAGGTGTCGATGGCCGCGGTTCAGTCGAGCAGATGACGGAGATAGCTGTTCGGGTCTTCGAGGTAGCGACGCCAATGCTGGACCAATTCGAGTTCGTCCCAGGTGCTTCGGCGCAGACCGTGTTCGCCGACTTCGACGATGTCGGCACCGGGGGTCGACGCCAGAATCGGTGAATGGGTGGCGCAGACGATCTGCGCGCCCTCGTCGCCCAGCTCGGACATCAGTGCAACGAGCTGCAGGCTCGCGGTGAACGACAAGGCAGATTCCGGCTCGTCCAGGACGTAGAAGCCGGGTTCGGTCAACATTGCACCGAACATGGTCAGGAACCCTTCGCCGTGGCTCATCTCGCCGGTGTTCTCGTCCCAGAATCCCGGCATCCCGCTCAGGTTTTCGGCCATTTCGAACGCGGTCTCGGCGCGCAGAAAGAAGCCACGCTTCTGCTGTCGCGGACCACGAAGCATGCGAGAACCCCGCGGTGTGGTCTCGAGCTCGAGTACCTCACCGAGAGCGCTCGTCACCTCGTCGAGTCGACGCGACTGCTGCGCCGCCCGACCGCCGCGGGCATCGATTCCGAAACCCTCGGCGATCGCCTCGACCAAGGTGGATTTACCGGAACCGTTGTCGCCGACCAGAATTGTGACCGGTGCCAGGAATTCGAGTCCGTCACGGGCGAGGTCGGCGACTGCGGGCACGGTGAAGGGCCAATCCGCTCCGACGTCGTCGGTGTGGACGTACGCGCGCTCTACGAACATGGTTCAGGCAGTGACCAGGCGGTCGACGTAACCGGTCTCGTGTGCGGAGTCCGCGCTGCAGGTGTAGAAGACCCACTGCGCCGACAGGTCCGCCGAATCCCCGAACCGATGGTCGACCTTCGCTGCGCACAAACTGCCCGCACTGGTGTCGTGGCAACGAAGACTGCTGGGTATGTACATCACCCCACTGTAGGCGCGATCGACGAAGACGATTACCGACGTCGCGAACGGGGATGTATCCACGTGGTGCCCTCGGTGAGACTCGAACTCACACTGGACGGGTTTTGAATCCGTTTCCTCTGCCAATTGGGATACGAGGGCTGGCGTCTTTCAAGCAACGATTGACGAGTTTAGAAGATGCGCTTTCGGCGTCGCGCACCGGTACCCTTCAGATGCTCGACGGCCCCGATGGGCGATGACTGTCAAAGGAGACCGATACAGATGAACGCTCCTGGTGCGCACGGTACTGGCAAGCCCCCGCTTCGTGTGGTGGTGGCAGAGGACGAATCCCTGATCCGGCTCGACCTCGTGGAGATGCTCCGCGAAGAGGGCTACGACGTCGTCGGTGAAGCGGCCGACGGTCAGCAGGCGGTGGAGTTGGCCGTCGAACTGCGTCCCGATCTGGTCATCATGGACGTGAAGATGCCGCGTCGGGACGGAATCGATGCGGCATCGGAGATCGCCGAGAAGCGCATCGCGCCCGTCGTCATTCTCACCGCGTTCAGTCAGCGCGAGCTCGTGGAGAAGGCGCGCGATGCCGGAGCGATGGCGTATCTGGTCAAGCCGTTCACCAAAGCCGATCTGATGCCTGCGGTGGAGTTGGCCGCCAGTCGTTTCGGTGAGATCTCCGCGCTGGAATCCGAGATCGTGGATCTGCAGGACCGGCTCGAGACGCGCAAGCTCATCGAGAAGGCCAAGGGCATCCTGATGGAATCGCAATCTCTCACAGAACCGCAGGCGTTCAAGTGGATTCAGCGCGCCGCCATGGATCGCAGGACGACGATGAAGGCCGTCGCGGAGGTCGTGATCGACACGCTCGGTACCCCTGCGAACAAGCCTGTGGCAGAGAGCTGATCGGCCCTCGAAAGCTACGGCCACGTAAAACTTCGACTCCCTAGGTCACAGTCAGGTCACGAGCGTCGTTCTAGGCCTTGCGAATCAGCTCCGAGCATTAGCGTCTGACCCACACGTGAGCGACATGTAACTCAGGTGCGCTTCATCGACGAGCAATTTCAAGGAGAACCTAGATGGCAATTCGGACCTATGTCCGCACGGCTGCGGTGCTGAGCGTTACCTCGCTCGCACTGTTCGGCTGTTCGTCGAGCGACGACTCGGGCTCGACCGACTCCACCAGTGCCAGCGGCGGCACTGCAGCCGCGGAAACGACCGTCTCCACCGACTGCACGCCCGAGCAGGCCACTGCCGGGGCAACCCCGGATACGGCACCGCTGGTGGTGGGCACCCTTCTCCCCGAGACCGGAACCCTGGCCTTCCTCGGCCCGCCCGAAGTTGCCGGCGTCCAGTTGGCCGTCAACGACGTCAACGCCGCCGGTGGCGTCCTCGAGCAGCCCGTCACGCTCATCCCCGGTGACTCGGGCGACACGACGACCGATACCGCCAACACCACGGTCGACCGTCTGCTCGCCGGCGGTGCCGACGTCATCGTCGGTGCGGCGTCGTCCTCGGTCTCGCTCAAGGTCATCGACAAGATCGCCAGCGCAGGCGTCGTGCAGTTCTCGCCGGCCAACACGTCCGACCAGTTCGTCTGCTACCCGGACAAGGGTCAGTACTTCCGTACCGCACCCACCGACGTGCTGCAGGCACAGGCCTTGTCCCAGCTGATCGCCCAGGACGGTGCGCAGCGCGTCGCCATCCTCGCGCTCAACGACCCGTACGGTACGGGCCTGGCCGCGAACACCGCGGACAACCTCGAAGAGGCCGGCATCGCGGCGGACCAGATCCAGACCACGATCTACGACCCGAACGCACAGTCGTTCAACGCAGAGGTCGACGGCGTGAAGAACTTCAACCCGGACGCCGTGGCCATCATCGGCTTCGAGGAGTCCGCGAAGATCATCACCCGTATGCACGAGATCGGCATCGGACCGTCCGACGGCACGCTGGTCTACGGAGTCGACGGCAACATGGGTAACGCCCTCGGAGAGTCGGTGGCAGCAGGTCTGCTGGACACGATGCGTGGCACCACCCCGTTGACCGACGTCGGCACCGGATTCCAGGATCGCCTCAAGAGCGTGGATCCGGCCCTGGTGGACTTCAACTACGCAGGCGAGTCCTACGACGCGGTGGTCATCTCGGCACTCGCGGCCGAGCAGGCCAAGTCGACGGCAGGCACCGACATCGCTGCCAACATCAACAGCGTCACCAAGGACGGCACCAAGTGCACCAGCTACGCCGAGTGCCTTCCGCTCGTCAAGGCCGGAACCGACATCGACTACGACGGAATCACCGGCGCGCTGAACTTCAGTGACGCAGGAGAGCCCGCCACCGGTTCCTACGGCAACCTGGTCTTCGGACCGGACAACACCCTGACGACGGACGGTTACATCGTCGTCGGTGAGTGATCTGTAACTGTCACACAGCCTCTGGGCCCGAGTCCTCGATCAGGACTCGGGCCCAGTGGCTTGCGTATGTGCCGCACGTTCGACGGCAGCGAGAAGGCCCCGGTTCGATGTCGATCGAACCGGGGCCTTCGTCGTTGCGAGGAGCTACTTCTTCTCTTTGCTTCCTGCCAGCGTGCCGAGATACAGCTCGATCACCTTCGGGTCGTTCATCAACGCCGGACCGGTGTCGGTGTAGGCGTTACGGCCCTGATCGAGAACGTAGCCGCGGTCGCAGATCTGGAGGCAACGACGGGCGTTCTGCTCGACCATGATGATCGACACGCCCGCTGCATTGATCTTCTTGCAGCGGATGAACACCTCGTCCTGGAACATCGGTGACAGTCCGGCCGACGGTTCGTCGAGCAGCAGTACCGACGGCTCCATCATCAGTGCGCGTCCCATGGCGACCATCTGTCGCTCGCCGCCCGACAGTGCGCCCGCCTTGACCTTCTTGCGCTCACCGAGCAGCGGGAACAGTTCGCTGACGAACTCGAATCGCTCGCCGAACTTCTTGGGACGCAGATAAATTCCCATTTCGAGGTTCTCTTCGATGGTCAACGACGGAAAGACGTTCTGCGTCTGCGGAACGTAGCCGACTCCCTTTGTGACCAGGACGTGCGCTTCGGCGGAGGTGATGTTGTCACCTCGCAGTTTGACGCTGCCCTCACGGACGGCAACCAGCCCGAACAGGGTCTTGAGGAGGGTCGACTTCCCGGCTCCGTTGGGTCCGATGATGCCGACGATCTCCCCGTCGTTGAGGAAGAAGTTGCATTCACTGAGGATGTTGACGCCCGGGATGTACCCGGCCACCAAGCCGTCGGCGCGCAGCAATGCACCTTCGGCGAGGCGGGCGTGCTCCTCGGGTGTCGCGGCGAACTCTGCCGGCGTCAATGTCTGTTCGCTCATCGTTCGTCCTCCTCGGCCCGGTGCGAGCCGCCTTCGGTCACGTCGGTTACCACCGGGCGTACGAACTCCGGCTCCGAGAGGTCGCCTCCCGCTTCGAGTTCCTCGGCCTCGGCCTTCTTCAGTGCCTCTGCGAGCTCCGCGGTGGCACCGACCGGATTGCCGTCGGCATCGAATTCCAGAGCCTGATCGTGATGGCTACCGAGATACGCATCGACGACGGCTCCGTTGTTGGAGAGCTCCTCGGGGGTGGACTCGGCAATGATGCTGCCCTGTGCCATCACCACCACCCAGTCACTGATGTCGCGGATGACGTCCATGTCGTGCTCGACGAACACCACCGTCATACCGTCGTCGCGAAGCGACTTGATGTGCCCCAGAAGCGATTGCGTCAGAGCAGGATTGACCCCGGCCATCGGCTCGTCGAGCATGACCACCGACGGATCGGTCATCAGCGCACGCGCCATCTCGAGCAGCTTGCGTTGGCCGCCGGACAACGAGCCGGCCAGGTCGTCGGCCTTGGCGTCGAGCTTGAAGCGCCCCAATAGCTCGTAGGCGCGTTCGGTGATCTGACGTTCCTGGGCCTTCCACGTCCACGGCATGAACGTGTTGATCATGCGCTCGCCGCGCTGACCGGTTGCGCCCAGCCGAACGTTGTCCAGCACAGTCAGTTTCGACAGCGCCTTGGTCAACTGGAACGTACGGACGACACCTTTGCGTGCCACCTGGTGCGGATGCATCCGACCCAGTTCCTGGCCGTCCATCGACCAGGTACCGGTGTCGGGTCGATCGAATCCCGTGAGCAGATTGAACAGGGTGGTCTTGCCTGCGCCGTTGGGCCCGATGAGTCCGGTGATGCACCCACGCTGGATCTCCAGGTGCGCGACGTCGACGGCTTTCAGGCCGCCGAAGGTGCGCGAGACGCCGTCGACCACCAGGGTGGCGTCGGGCTTGGGGGATCCGGGCTCGTTGGCGACACCGGCGAACAACGCCGACCGCTGATCACTCGACAGTGCTTTGGCAGCACGTGATTCGAGGGTGCTTGCTTTCTTGCTCGGTGCCGCTGTTGCGGCGGCATCCTTGCTCGGGTCAGGCATTGAGTTGAACCTCTCGCTTGTTGCCGAGAATGCCCTGAGGTCTGAACACCATCAAGACGGCGATCAGAATTCCCAGGAGCACGAACCGCGTGGCACCGACCTGCGCGCCGGTGAGGTTGAGCACCGGGTCGTCGCCGGAGATCAGCTGTCGCAGAATGGCATCGGGAATGGACAGCAGGAACCAGAAGAGCATCGCGCCCAGGACGGGGCCGAACACCGTTGCGGCACCACCGAGAATCAGGGCACCGAAGGCGAAGAACGTCTGCGCCGTCGAGTAGAAGTCCGGGTTGATGGACTGGGTTTGCAGTGCGTTGAACACGCCGCCCATGCCGCCGATGACACCACCGAGAACCAGCGCCTGCATCTTGTAGACGAACACGTTCTTACCCAGCGAGCGGGCCGCGTCCTCGTCTTCACGAACGGCCTTGAGCACACGTCCCCAGGGGCTGTGCGTCAGGAGGTAGACCACCCCGCACAGCAGCAGGACCAGCGTCCAGCCGACGAGCATGGCCCACAGGTCGTTACCCAGGAATCGCACGCCAATGAAGCTGTACGTCTTGCCACCCTCGAACGGACTCATGCTGGTGAACGGGCCGGCGAAGCCGGTGATGCCGTTGGTCGACTTGGTCACCGAATCCGTTGCGGTGGAACGAAACACGAGTCGCAGAATTTCCGACGCGGCGATGGTGACGATCGCGAGGTAGTCGGCTCGCAGTCGCAGAGTCGGGATGCCGAGCACCAGGGCGAGCAGTCCTGCCGCGGCGAGACCGACCAGAATGCCGAGCCAGAGCGGCTGTTCGTAGGTGATCGTGGTGATGCCGACGCCGTAGCCGCCGAGCAGTGCGAAGCCGATCTGGCCGAAGTTGAGCAGTCCGGCGTAGCCGAAGTGCAGGTTCAGGCCGATGGCGAGCAGGGCGTAGAAGATGGCGGACGGGCCGACCAGCTGAGCGAGTGAGATCTGAAGTGCGCCGATGATATCCATGTGAAGGTCACCCGATCCTTTGTCGCGAGCCGAGGATGCCCTGTGGACGGACGACGAGGATGAGAATCAAGACGAGCAACCCTCCGATGTATTTGAGATCGGGATTGATGACCAGCGTCGACCACTGCACGAGCAGACCGACGATGACGCAACCGAGGAATGCGCCGTAGGCCGTTCCCAGGCCACCCAGTGTGATGCCGGCGAACATGAGCAACAGAAGTTTGAAGCCCATCTCCCACTGGACGCGACCGCCGAGTTCGGAGAGCCCGAACAACACGCCGCCGAGGGCAGCCAGGCCGCCGCCGAGGCACCAGACGAACGTGACCACGCGCTCGACGTTGATGCCGGAGGATGCGGCCAGATCCCGGTTGTCGGCCACCGCACGCATGGCCTTGCCGATCTTGGTGCGCTGCAGCATCAGCGCGACGCCGACCAGGACGACGATGCTGATGACGATGCAGGCGAGGTTGACGTTGGTGATCGACAACGGACCCCAGTCGTTCTCGGTCTGCGCCTGGTAATCGTCGAAGGGCTCGGAGCGATCCGAGAAGAAGATCAGGATGAGATAACGCAGTGCGATCGCCAGGCCGATGGTGACCACCAGCTGAGCGATGAGGCCTGTTCGCCGTTTGCGCAACGGCCGCCAGATCAGGGCATTGTTGAGCCAGCCGATCGCGACTCCGACGACTATCGCGAGCAGCGTGGCCGGGATCAGTTGTATGCCGACACTGACGTTGAAGAACCACGCCGCGACGGCACCGAGTGTGACGAGTTCTCCGTGTGCGAAGTTCGTCAGACCGGTGGTGCCGAAGATCAGACTCAGCCCGACCGCGGCGAGCGCGATGACGAGGCCGAAACGGAAGCCGTCGACGGTGGTGCGAACGAACTTCTCGTAGAACGGAATGGTGGTGGCGGTTCTGGCCTCACCGAACGAGAAGATGACGGTGTTGGAACGCCCGGCCTGCACATCGCGCTGGACCTCGCCCTGGACGCTGACGCCGTCGGGGAGCGTTTCCTGAACCACCTGGAACGTGTAGGTGCCGGGAGACAGTTCGAGGGTCCACCGGCCCCCGGTTTCACTGGTGGTACGGGCGACTTCGGAGCCGGACGCGTCGAGCGCCGCGACGTCGACGCCGACGAGTCGTTCGCCCCCGTTGTTCAGGGATCCGGCGACGCTGACCGCGTCCGCCGGTGGTGCCTGTTCGGCACTGGTCCCCGGCGCTGCCGGGGGAGTGGGGGTAGGTTCCTGGGCCAATGCCGGCGCACTGAACAGCAGCGCGGCAATGGAACTCAGAACGGCGAGTAGGAGTGTTCGCTGAAGGAGCCGAACGGCAGATCTTGCGCGCAACCTCGGCGGTTGCACCTTTCTGGTCCATCGAACATTTGGAGCCACGCACGTCCTCCGGACGGTTGTCGTTGTGCCACGGGTATGTGGGTTTCCTGCAATTGTCGGACTCTATCCGCTGAAACGACGCAAAATCGGCGACTGAGATTTCCGGAAAGTATCGGTTGTGTTTCGCGGTGCGCGGCGTGCGCATCGAGTGCGATCGCGTCGTGGCGCGTGCATCCGGCTACGAGTTGTCGGACTGTCTCCCTAGACTGGTCAACCGTGAGCCCAGTAACGGAGAAAAGTGCAGCGCCCGCAGCCGAGACCGATGCGAAAGCGGGCGGAGAGCGGCCCACGTTGCTGCTCATCGACGGCCACTCGATGGCGTTCCGTGCCTTCTTCGCGTTGCCCGCGGACAACTTCAAGACCACGAGCGGTCAGTCCACCAATGCGGTGTACGGGTTCACCTCGATGTTGATCAACCTGCTGCGGGACGAGAAACCGACGCACATCGCGGCGGCGTTCGACGTCTCGCGGCAGACCTTTCGCGCCGAGCGGTACCCCGAGTACAAGGCCAACCGCAGCAAGACGCCCGACGAGTTCGCCGGTCAGGTCGACATCACCAAGGACGTACTCGGGGCCATGGGTATCCCGGTGATGGCCGAGGCGGGCTTCGAGGCCGACGACATCATCGCCACTCTGGTGACCCAGGCAGAGGCACTGGGGTACCGCGTTCTGGTGGTCACCGGCGATCGCGATGCGCTGCAGTTGGTGACGGACAACGTCACGGTGTTGTATCCGCGCAAGGGCGTGTCGGATCTGACTCGGTTCACCCCCGCCGAGGTCGCCACCAAGTACGGTTTGACGCCATCGCAGTACCCGGACTTCGCGGCCCTGCGCGGAGACCCGAGCGACAACCTCCCCGGCATTCCCGGGGTCGGCGAGAAGACGGCGACCAAGTGGATCATCGAATACGGTTCCCTCACCGCTCTTGTCGACAACGTGGACAAGGTCAAGGGCAAAGTGGGAGATGCACTGCGGGCCAACCTGTCGAGTGTGGTGCTCAACCGCGAGCTCACCGAGATGGTCCGCGATGTGCCGTTGCCCTACACCCCCGATCAGCTCGAACTGGCTCCGTGGGATCGCGAGAAGATCCACGCCTTGTTCGACGACCTGGAGTTCCGCATTCTGCGGGACCGATTGTTCGAGACGCTCGCGTCGGTCGAACCCGAAGCAGAAGAAGGTTTCGACGTCCGCGGCGGCATTGTCGCGCCCGGCGATCTGGCCGCATGGCTGGGAGAACACGCGGCCGACGGCCGACGGAGCGGGCTGTCCATCCTCGGCCCGCGTCGGCCTTTCGACAGCGACGCGACGTCGGTGGCGATCGCTGCGGCCGACGGGGAAGGCGCGTTCGTCACGACGACCGCTCTGGACGAATCCGACGAGCAGGCACTTGCCGCCTGGCTCGCCGATCCGGCGCAGCCGAAGGCTCTGCACGAGGCCAAGTGGGCTCTGCATGCAGTTCGTGGCCGCGGCTGGACCCTCGGTGGGTTGACCACCGACACAGCCCTTGCGGCGTACCTGGTGCGGCCCGGGCAGCGGTCGTTCAACCTCGACGACCTGTCGTTGCGCTACCTCAAACGCGAACTCCGGGTGGAGGATGCGGGTGAAGGCCAGATGTCGTTGCTCGATGCCGAGGACACCGCCGATGCGGCGTTCGCGGAGGGCGAGATTCTCAAGGCGCGGGCCGTCATCGACCTGGCCGATGCGTTGGACGCCGAGCTCGCCGCCATCGAGTCGACCACCCTGCTCTCCGAGATGGAGCTGCCGCTGCTGACGGTGTTGGCCGATGTCGAGGCAACGGGTATCGCCGTGAACGGTGATCACCTCCGCGCATTGCAGTCCGGATTCGCTGCGCAGGTGGACGAGGCTGCGAACTCCGCCTACGGCGTGATCGACAAGCAGATCAACCTCGGGTCACCGAAGCAGTTGCAGGTGGTGCTGTTCGAGGAACTCGACATGCCCAAGACCAAGAAGACCAAGACCGGCTACACCACCGACGCCGATGCGCTGCAAGGGTTGTTCGAGAAGACCGAGCATCCGTTCCTGAAGTTCCTGCTCGATCATCGGGACGCGACGCGGATGAAGGTGACGGTCGACGGCCTGCTGAAATCCGTCGCCGACGACGGACGCATTCACACCACGTTCAATCAGACGGTCGCGGCAACCGGGCGACTGTCGTCCACCGAGCCGAACCTGCAGAACATTCCGGTGCGCAACGAGGCGGGACGCCACATCCGTGACGGCTTCGTCGTCGGGGCCGGATACGACACGCTTCTCACCGCCGACTACAGCCAGATCGAAATGCGCATCATGGCGCACGTCTCCGGCGACGAAGGGCTGATCGAGGCATTCAACACCGGCGAGGACCTGCACAGTTTCGTCGGTGCCAGGGCCTTCGGAGTGCCGATCGAGGAGGTCACGCCCGAACTGCGTCGCCGCGTCAAGGCCATGTCGTACGGACTGGCCTACGGATTGAGCGCCTTCGGTCTCGCCGCGCAGCTCAAGATCTCCACCGACGAGGCGAAGCAGCAGATGGAGGCGTACTTCGCGCGGTTCGGAGGCGTCCGTGACTACCTGCGCAACGCCGTCGAGGAAGCGCGCAAAGTGGGATACACCTCCACGCTGTACGGCAGGCGCCGCTACTTGCCCGACCTCAACAGCGACAATCGTCAGCGCCGCGAGGTCGCCGAGCGGGCCGCTCTCAATGCGCCCATCCAGGGCACCGCCGCAGACATCATCAAGGTCGCGATGATCGACGTGCACCGATCGCTGGCGGAGTCGACGCTGAAGTCGCGGATGCTCTTGCAGGTGCACGACGAATTGGTACTCGAAGTCGTCGACTCCGAGCGCGAGGAAGTCGAGGCACTGGTACGCGACAAGATGTCCTCGGCCATCGAACTGTCGGTGCCCCTGGAAGTCTCGGTCGGCACCGGTCGCAGCTGGGACGCCGCTGCACACTGATTCGACCCATGGCCAGGCGAAGGGCCGCTCACCGAATTCGGTGAGCGGCCCTTCGCTCGATGTACGGCTGGGACGAACTACTCCGCCGCGGGAGCCTGCTCGGCGATCTGCTGGCGTACGACGTCCATGTCGAGTGCCTTGATCTGACCGACAAGGTCTTCCAGCGCCGGTGCAGGCAGTGCGCCGGGCTGTGCGTAGACGAGAATTCCTTCGCGGAACGCCATGATCGTCGGGATCGACTGGATCTGCGCTGCCGCAGCAAGACCCTGCTCGGCCTCGGTGTCGACCTTGGCGTGCACGACGTCGGGGTGCGCGTCCGACGACTTCTCGAAGGTGGGTGCGAACTGGCGGCACGGTCCGCACCAGGACGCCCAGAAATCGACCAACACCACGTCGTTGCTCGTCACGATCTCGTCGAAATTCTGCTGGGTCAAAGTCTGAGTGGCCACGCGGTCCCTTTCGTTTGATTGCGCTTCTGCTGTGTCTCAACGCAGGTACTCGCCGGAATCATCCCGACTGTGTAGGAGCGCGGCGGGTCAGGCTGGTTGGTAGGCAGCGCGGAACGTGCGGCGGTAGGAGTTCGGTGTGGTGCATCGCAACCGCACGAAGTGCTGCCGCAGAGCCGCGGCATTTCCGAAGCCGACCACCTCGGCGATCGAATCCATCGGAAGATCGGAGTTCTCCAACAGTTGCTGCGCTGCCAGTACTCGCTGGTCGTTGAGCCAGCGCGCCGGCGTCGTTCCGGTTTCGGCCGCGAACCTGCGGGCGAAGGTTCGCGCAGACATGTTCACCCGCGCCGCCAGTCGACCGATGGTGAGCTCGGAGTCGAGATTCTCGGTCATCCAATCCAGCAGCGGAGCCAGTGTCTCGGTGCGAGTGGCGGGCAGCGGACTGGTGACGAATTGAGCCTGCCCGCCGTCGCGATGCGGAGGAACGACCATCCGGCGGGCGATCCCGTTGGCCACGACGCTGCCCTGGTACTTGCGCACGATGTGCAGGCACAGGTCGATGCCGGCTGCCGTGCCTGCGCTGGTGAGCACGTTGCCGGCATCCACGTAGAGGACGTTCGGATCCACCTGTGCCAGGGGATATTTCGCGGCCAGCGAGTCGGAGTGCCGCCAATGCGTCGTGCAGGGTCTGCCGTCGAGAAGACCCGCTTTGCCGAGTACGAAGGCACCGTTGCACAGGCTCGCGACCATCGCCCCTCGTTCCACCGCCGCGCGCAGTTTGGCCAGCAGGGGTTCGATGGACGCGTCGTATTCGGTGCCGCACACGAAGCTGCCGTCGACCGCCGCCTCGGTGCCTCCCGCCGGAATGATGATCAGATCGGCGGTGTCGAGGCTGTCGAGATCGTGTGGCACGTCGATGGTGTAGCCGACGCGGGTGTGGATCGGTTGTGGGACACCTGCGATCAGGGAGAAGTCGTAGGTGGGCAGTCCTTCGTCCGAGCGATCGAATCCGAACACCTCGCAGGCGACGCCCAGCTCGAACTGTTCTGTCAACGGCATCAGCGCGACGACCACTCGTTTCAGCATGCACAGAAGTATGGCAGAAAGTCGTCGATATATGGCGTTACTGCCACTCGTGCACCGTCTCCGCAGGTTGGAAGCTAGCGACATGACAATTGTATTGGTAGTTGTGCTGCTGTTCCTGGCCCTCGACGCCCTCGTGGTCGCAGGTGTCGCTCCCGATACCCACGCGGAGGTGACTCAGTTCGGCGATTACCGGTTCTAGGGTGCGTGGATCAGCCGATTCGCCACTCCCGCTTGGCCTCGCCGTCCCATCGGCGCAGCGCGACCGCAGATCCGACCAGATCGTCGACGTCTACCGAGAGCAGGCGCACCGCCGCTCCTGCCTCCTCGGGCGTCAACCGTCGGGCCACCGTGACATGCGGTGTCCATCGGCCGGGGTCGAGGTGATCGAGCGAACGTTCGCCCACGGCCTCGTGCAGCCGGGCGTGCAGATCGAGCAACTCGCTCGACGGAACCACCAGTCTCGCCAGGGTGATCGATCGACCACCGAACACAACGAGTCCTCCGAGACGCACATCGAACGGATCGAAGCGGACCGCGTCGCCATCGTCCACCGCGGCCGGCATCGACGACGCCACCGCGACGGTGACATGCGGGCGGTTCGACTCACCGCGGTGGCTGTTCTGGCTCGGGAGGCCGGCGTCGGACAGCGCCGCCCACTCGCGGCGCACCGATGCGTCGAGGCCGGCGTCGAGGAGAAGTTCTGCGGACTGCACCATGGAGGCCATGATGTCTCAGACGGACGGTCCCCATGCAACGACGCTACGGATCGGAGCCATGACCGGCGACGGCATCGGCCACGAGATCGTTCCCGCAACGATTCGGGTGGTCGACGCGGCCCTCGCAGCCGCCGGTGGACCGGCCGTCGACTGGGTGCACCTGCCGCTGGGGCTCGGTGCCATCGACGAGCACGGAACGCCGATACCCGACAGCACGTTGGAAGAACTGTCCGCACTCGAATGCTGGATTCTGGGACCACACGACAGCGCGTCGTATCCGGAACCGTTTCGATCGCAGTTGACCCCGGGCGGACGAATTCGCAAGAACTTCGACCTGTTCGCCAACATCCGGCCGGCGAAGGCACTGCCCGGCGTACGGGCGGTGTCCCCGCGGATGGATCTGGTGGTCGTGCGGGAGAACACCGAGGGGTTCTACGCCGATCGCAACATGTTCGTCGGCAGCGGGGAGTTCATGCCCACTCCCGATGTGGCTCTCGCGGTCGGAGTGTTCACCCGCGCGGCCTGCGAACGCATTGCACGCGAAGCGTTCTCGTTGGCCGAGCGACGCAATCGACAACTGACGATCGTGCACAAGACCAACGTGCTATCGATGACGACGGGGTTGTTCCGCGATGCGTGCCGCGCAGTGGGAGAACAGTTTCCGCACGTCGAGGTCACCGAGGAGCACGTCGACGCCCTTGCCGCGCACCTGGTTCGACGGGGCGAGGACTACGACGTCATCGTGGCCGAGAACATGTTCGGCGACATTCTCTCGGATCTGACGGGTGAGCTGTCCGGGTCGCTGGGCACCGCGCCGTCGATCAACTCCTCGGAAACCCAGGCGATGGCGCAGGCCTCGCACGGATCGGCCCCGGACATCGCGGGCAAGAACCGAGCCAATCCGACCGCGCTCTTCCTGTCGGCCGCGATGCTGCTCGAATGGCTTGCCCCGCGGCATCGGGACGAACGGTTGGCCGCAGCCGCCGGCAGGATCCGACACGCCGTCGACGCCACGGTCGAATCCGGGGTCGCGACAGCCGACCTCGGTGGACAGGCGTCGACCAGTGCCTTCACCGAGGCCGTCGAGGCCCGGGTGCATCGGCGTTGAGCAGTGCGGTGTCTATCGGAGTGGTTTGCGGCTGCTGAAGATCGCGGTGCCGGGAAAGAGTTGCCCGCGCAATGGGCTCCACTGACCCCACTCGCGGTCGAGCCACTCCGGCCAGTCGGGTTCGACGATGTCGCGTACCTCGAGGCCTGCGGCGACCAGTTCGCGCACCCGATCGCCGATCGTGCGGTGATGCTCGACGTAGTTGGGGGTTCCGTCCGCGTCGTACTCGACGTACGGGGTTCGGTCGAAGTACGGAATCGTCGCGGTCAGCCCGGCCACGCCGGGATCGTCGGGGAACACCCAACGCATCGGATGATTGACGGCGAACACCCAGATGCCACCCGGTCGAAGAACCCGCGCCACTTCCTTCATCACATTGGCGGAGTCCGCGACGAACGGCACCGCACCGAATGCCGAGCAGACGATGTCGAAGCGCTCGTCGGCGAACGGCAAGGACTCGGCACTGGCCTGCACCAGCGGAACCGTCGAGCCGCCCGCGGCCATGGCATCGACGCCGCGCTGCAACATGCCCATCGAGATGTCGAGACCGATCGCGCGCGCACCCTGTGTCCCGAGCCAGCGGGCGCACGGTGCGCTTCCGCAGCCCACCTCGAGCACGTCCTTGCCCACGACGTCGCCCAGCAGATGCACGTCGCCCTCGTGTAGTCCCTCCGGGCACCAGACGAACTCTCCGGATTCGGTCGTCACCCCCAGGAACGCGCCATGGGTACGGTGGTAGGCCTCGGCGTCGGAATCCCACCAGAGGCGACTCGCGCGGTCGCTCGTGACCGAGTCGATTCGGCCGCGGCCGGGAGTGGACGACGGTGGGGAAAGATCGGTCACACGCCGACTCTAACCGGGTTTGTGCTGGTACTGCGGCATCGCGTACCCTGTTCAACGCGAGTGTGTTCATGCTGCGTCCAGGTCGGGTCCGCCCGGCGTCGGCGCATGCGGATCCGGCAACGGTTCCGCCGAATGTGCTCGTGTTGCACACGTTTCACCAAGTCCGACCGAACATCCATCAACCGATACCCAACCCGTCCGGAGCAACTCAACACATGCCCTCAACCACAACCTCACCGCAGGTAGCCGTCAACGATATCGGCTCCGCAGAGGATTTTCTCGCCGCCATCGACGCCACGATCAAGTACTTCAACGATGGTGACATCGTCGAGGGCACCATCGTCAAGGTCGATCGTGACGAGGTTCTACTCGACATCGGTTACAAGACCGAAGGCGTCATCCCCTCCCGCGAGCTCTCCATCAAGCACGACGTCGACCCCAACGAGGTCGTCTCCGTGGGAGATGAGATCGAAGCACTCGTCCTCACCAAGGAGGACAAGGAAGGCCGTCTGATCCTGTCCAAGAAGCGAGCTCAGTACGAGCGCGCTTGGGGCACGATCGAGGAGCTCAAGGAGAAGGACGAGGCCGTCAAGGGCACCGTCATCGAGGTCGTCAAGGGTGGACTCATCCTCGACATCGGTCTTCGTGGCTTCCTCCCCGCTTCGCTCGTCGAGATGCGTCGCGTCCGCGACCTCCAGCCGTACGTCGGCAAGGAGATCGAGGCCAAGATCATCGAGCTCGACAAGAACCGCAACAACGTGGTCCTGTCGCGCCGCGCATGGCTCGAGCAGACCCAGTCCGAGGTCCGCAGCGAGTTCCTGCACCAGCTCCAGAAGGGCCAGGTCCGTAAGGGCGTCGTGTCCTCCATCGTCAACTTCGGTGCCTTCGTGGACCTGGGTGGCGTCGACGGACTCGTGCACGTCTCCGAGCTGTCCTGGAAGCACATCGATCACCCGTCCGAGGTTGTCGAGGTCGGCACCGAGGTCACCGTCGAGGTTCTCGACGTCGACCTGGACCGCGAGCGTGTTTCCCTGTCGCTCAAGGCAACTCAGGAAGATCCGTGGCGCCAGTTCGCTCGCACCCACGCGATCGGCCAGATCGTGCCCGGCAAGGTCACCAAGCTGGTTCCCTTCGGTGCATTCGTGCGAGTCGAAGAGGGCATCGAGGGCCTCGTGCACATCTCCGAGCTGGCCGAGCGCCACGTGGAGGTTCCGGACCAGGTCGTGGGTGTCGGCGACGACGCACTCGTCAAGGTCATCGACATCGATCTCGAGCGTCGCCGGATTTCGTTGAGCCTCAAGCAGGCCAACGAGGACTACGCAGAAGAGTTCGATCCGTCCAAGTACGGCATGGCCGACTCGTACGACGAGGGTGGCAACTACATCTTCCCCGAAGGCTTCGACTCCGAGACCAACGAATGGCTCGAAGGTTACGAGAAGCAGCGTGAAGAGTGGGAAGGTCGCTACGCCGAGGCAGAGCGTCGCCACAAGATGCACACCGCTCAGATGGAGAAGACGGCCAAGGACGAAGCTGCCGAAGCCGCCAACACCAACTACTCCTCCGAGTCGGGTCAGGCTCCCGCCGATGCAGAAGGCGACGCTCCCGCAGCGTCGGCTCCGGCCTCGACCGGTGGGTCGCTGGCCAGCGATGCGCAGCTCGCTGCACTTCGCGAGAAGCTGTCGGGCAACGCCTGATAGATGTGGTCCACCCGTGAGGGTGTGACGCCGAGCCCCGGTTCTCTCCACGAGAACCGGGGCTTTCTCGTTCGAATCGGGTGATCGAAAACTCTGCGGAAACGACGATGGACCCGGTTCGGATGAACCGGGCCCATGGTGGAGGGGGAGTGCGAACTACGCGGCGGTGGCTGGACTCCACTGGCCGACGCTCTCCGTGCGCTTGCGCATGGTCGCGAAGCTGTGGCGGGCGGGGGTCAGGAGGTTGGTGAACCAGTTGCGCCGATGGTCGGCCAACGCCGAGGCTACTTCCGGGATCAGAATGCAATGAACGCCTGCATCCATGCCAAGGCGGTGCCGACCCGGTTGGATCTGATTGCTTCGCATGGTTGTCCTTTTCAATAGCTGTGGGTCGGCACATCGAGGTCGCGCTCGTCGAAGATAACCGACGGATCTGTGAAACCGGTGCATTTGAGGCTGGTGTGCTTCGGCGTGTTCGAGTGTCAGACTGGGTGCATGCTGAGACTGGGACTGACCGGTGGAATAGGTGCCGGAAAATCGACCGTTGCGAAGGTGCTGACCGAACTCGGGGGAGTGCTCGTCGACTCCGACGTGCTTGCCCGTGAAGTCGTGGAGCCGGGAACACCTGGGCTGCAACAACTGACCGATACCTTCGGAACCGACATTCTCGCACCCGATGGCTCGCTCGACCGTCCGGCATTGGCGGCCAAGGCATTCGGCGACGAGGAATCCCGCAAGAAGCTCAACGCCATCGTTCACCCGTTGGTCGGTGCGCGTACTGCCGAGATCATCGACGGAGCAGCGTCGGATGCCGTAGTGGTGCAGGACATTCCGCTCCTCGTCGAAGGATCGATGGGCCCGTTCTTTCACCTCGTGGTCATCGTGTGGGTCGACGCCGAGGAACGGGTGCGTCGTCTGACGGGACAGCGAGGCATGCCCGAGGCCGACGCCCGGGCGCGGATCGCAGCGCAGGCAACCGATGATGCGCGCCGAGCCGCGGCCGACGTGTGGATCGACAACACCGGTGCGCCGGGAAGCGTCGACGACGACGTCCGAGCCCTGTGGAACGACCGACTGATTCCCTTCGAGCGCAACATCAGGGAGGGGGTCATCGCGCGTGTTCATCCGGAACAGGTGACGGCCGACCCCGCGTGGGAATTGCAGGCCCGACGGATCGTCTCGCGCCTGGCTCTTGCCTGTTCCGACAAGGCGGTCCGTATCGATCACATCGGATCCACCGCAGTGCCCGGCCTCGACGCCAAGGACGTCATAGACATCCAGATCACCGTGCGCGGGCTCGACGACGCCGATTCCGTAGCCGAACAGTTGCGCGTGGCAGGGTTCCCGCGGCGAGAGGACGCCGACTTCGACCATCCCAAGCCCGCGTACGGAATCGGCGGCGAAGCCGATCCGGCCGTGTGGTCCAAGCGTTTTCACGGCAGTGCAGACCCCGGCCGACCGGCGAACGTCCACATCCGGGTGGACGGCTGGCCCAATCAGAGGTTCGCCCTGCTGTTCCGGGACTGGTTGCGGGCGGACGACAGCATCAGGACCGAGTATTCCGGAATCAAGCGACGCGCCTCCGAGGCCGCTGCCGGAATCACGGACTTCGCATCGGCGATCGAGGCCTACGAGAACGCAAAAGCACCGTGGTTCGATGTGGCATACCGCCGGGCATGGCAGTGGGCGGAGGAGACGAACTGGTCTGCGTGAATCGGGTCGGGTTGATCCTGGACCCTGAGAACCCTGGTCGGTGGATCAGGACGGTTTACCGTTCCACTCGGTCGGCATTCCGACGGACGCGAGCCACGCGTTCAGGTCGTAATGGTGTCGCGTCAGACCTTCGATGGCCGTGATCGATCTGGCCAGTGCCAGCTCGGCCGTCGGGGTGTCGACGTGTTGCGCCACCCGAGCGTCGAACAACTCGTCGACGTCGAGCAGGTCGTAATCGCGGCCGGTACGGACACTGAGGTCGAGATAGTGGTCGACGGATGTCCATCGGGTGGTGCCGGCGGTGTACTCGCCGATGTCGACGTAGTAGTCCTGATCGCGGGCGTGTGCAGGCAGGTAGTGGAACACCGAGGCTCGGAGCCCGAGCGCGGGCAGCAACCAGGACTCCAGGTAGTCGAAATGGGCGTGATCCGACGGGCGGGCCATGTACAGCCCCCACGGCTCGACGCGGTATTCGTCGACGACACGGACGAACCCCTTGGGATCCACGTTCGTCTTGGCGACGAGGTCGAACGTCTCGTGCTTGGGGGCATGAACGACGGCGTGCGCACCGGCTGACGTGTGAGCGACCATGCCTGTAGAAGCTACCGGGAACCAGCGTGTGGGTCTGTCCGACGGAACTTGTCGGTGGTCGCGTCTACGCTTGTGAAATGGCGTTTGCATCCGAACATCCCGTTGTCGCGCACTCCGAACACCGTCCGGTGGGCGCAATCGAGCGTACCGGACCGGCGTTCGAGGTCGTCAGCGAACACATACCGGCAGGCGATCAGCCGACCGCCATCGCCGAGCTCGAACGGCGGATCAAGGCGGACGAGAAGGACGTCGTCCTGCTCGGTGCCACCGGTACCGGCAAATCGGCCACCACCGCCTGGCTCATCGAGAAGCTGCAGCGCCCGACCCTGGTGATGGCACCGAACAAGACGCTGGCGGCGCAATTGGCGAACGAACTGCGAGACATGTTGCCCAACAACGCAGTCGAGTACTTCGTCTCGTACTACGACTACTACCAGCCCGAGGCGTACATCGCGCAGACCGACACCTACATCGAGAAGGACTCGTCCATCAACGACGATGTCGAACGTCTGCGGCACTCGGCGACGGCATCGCTGCTCTCGCGCCGAGACGTGGTCGTGGTGGCGTCGGTGTCGTGCATCTACGGTCTCGGCACCCCGCAGTCGTACGTCGATCGGTCGATCGAGCTGGAGGTCAACGTCGAAGTACAGCGTGACGCGCTGCTCCGGCTGCTGGTGGACGTGCAGTACACCCGCAACGACATGGCCTTCACCCGCGGATCGTTCCGGGTCCGCGGCGATACCGTCGAGATCATTCCGTCCTACGAGGAACTCGCGATTCGCATCGAGTTCTTCGGCGACGAGATCGAAGCGCTGTACTACCTGCATCCGCTCACCGGCGACATCGTTCGGCAGGTGGATTCGGTGCGCATCTTCCCGGCCACGCACTACGTTGCCGGTCCGGAGCGAATGGAACGAGCCGTCAAGGACATCGAAGCCGAACTCGAAGATCGGCTCGCCGAGCTGGAGAGCAAAGGAAAACTGCTCGAGGCTCAGCGGCTGCGGATGCGGACGCAATACGACCTGGAGATGATCAAGCAGGTCGGGTTCTGCTCTGGTATCGAGAACTACTCGCGGCACATCGACGGCCGTGGTGCAGGCACCGCGCCCGCGACGCTGATCGACTACTTTCCCGAGGACTTCCTACTGGTCATCGACGAGTCCCACGTGACGGTGCCGCAGATCGGAGCCATGTACGAGGGCGATATGTCGCGCAAGCGCAATCTCGTCGACTTCGGGTTCCGCTTGCCGTCCGCGACCGACAACCGACCGTTGACATGGGAGGAGTTCACCCAGCGCATCGGTCAGACGGTCTACCTCTCGGCAACTCCGGGAAAGTACGAGCTGGGCCAGACCGGGGGAG
Organism: Rhodococcus sp. 06-470-2; assembly: GCF_002258235.1. Classification (NCBI taxonomy): domain Bacteria; kingdom Bacillati; phylum Actinomycetota; class Actinomycetes; order Mycobacteriales; family Nocardiaceae; genus Rhodococcus; species Rhodococcus sp. 06-470-2. The sequence continues at coordinate 53,231 of NZ_NOYB01000049.1, forward strand.
AGTTCGTCGAGCAGGTGATTCGTCCCACCGGACTCGTCGACCCCAAGGTCGTCATCAAACCGACCAAGGGGCAGATCGACGACCTGGTCCATCAGATCCGGGAACGCGCGGAGAAGGACGAGCGTGTGCTGGTGACCACGCTGACCAAGAAGATGTCGGAGGATCTGACCGACTACTTGCTCGAGCTGGGCATTCGTGTCCGCTACCTGCACTCCGACATCGACACGCTGCGCCGCGTCGAACTGCTCCGGCAACTCAGGTTGGGCGAGTACGACGTACTGGTGGGCATCAACCTGCTCCGTGAGGGACTCGACCTACCCGAAGTCTCGTTGGTGGCAATTCTCGACGCCGACAAGGAAGGCTTCCTTCGCAGCGGCACCAGTCTCATTCAGACCATCGGCCGTGCCGCGCGAAACGTCTCCGGTGAAGTCCACATGTACGCCGACAAGATGACCGATTCGATGACCTACGCCATCGAGGAAACCGAGCGTCGACGCGAGAAGCAGATCGCGTACAACAAGGAGCGAGGCGTCGATCCGCAGCCGCTGCGCAAGAAGATCGCCGACATTCTCGACCAGGTGTACCAGGAGGCCGAGGACACCGAGTCCGTCGTCGAGGTCGGTGGATCCGGTCGCAACGCCAGCCGCGGACGGCGAGCACAGGGCGAGGCGGGTAGGTCGGTCAGCACCGGTGTGTACGAGGGTCAGGACGTGTCGTCGATGCCCCGCGCCGAGCTGGCCGATCTGATCAAGAACATGACCGATCAGATGATGAACGCGGCACGTGAGCTCAAGTTCGAGCTCGCCGGCCGGCTGCGCGACGAGATCCAGGATCTGAAGAAGGAGCTCCGAGGCATGGACGCGGCCGGCCTCAAGTAGGTCGGGCGGGTGGCGCGAGTGGAGCCAGCGGAATGAGCCAGGGGGGCGCGAGTGGAGCCAGCGGAATGAGCCAGGGGGGCGCGAGTGGAGCCAGCGGAATGAGCCAGTGACGCGAGTGGAGCCTGCGGAGTGGTTCGAGATGGTTCGGTTACGGTTCAGTGATGGACGCAACCACCGCCGGCCGCACCTCTCGCGCGCTCGAATTGATCCACTCGATGACCTATTTCCTTCCGGAGACGCAGGATGCTCTGGTTGCAACCGGGTTGGCGCCGCGGGCCTGCTATTTCGCGGGTCGAGCTGCACCACTGGGGCGCGTCGGCGCGGGCGTCGTGACCGCCACGTTCTACAACTTCAATCGGGAGCTTGTGGCACCGCTCATCCCGGCGGCCTGGGACGTCACGTCACCCGACGAGATCATGGCCATCCGTTACGCCACTCTCGATGCCGCCTTCGGTCGACTGCTGGGCCCCGAGGTTCTCGAATCCGCGGACATGGCCGAGGCCGCGGACCTGGCATCGATCGCGGCCCGGGGGATTCCCGGTGACGACGGTCGACCCCTGTACGCGGCGTATGCAGAGCTCGACTGGCCGACAGCACCGCATCTGGTGCTCTGGCACGCACTGACACTGATCCGCGAATACCGCGGCGACGGGCATATCGCAGCGCTGCAGACCGCGGGTCTGAGCGGTTTGGAAGCGTTGATCACCCATACCGCCACCGGATACGGCTTCGAGAAGGAGTTCGCCCGCAAGCGTCGAGGGTGGTCGACCGAGCAGTGGGACGCGGCGGTCGCGTCTCTGGCCGATCGAGAGCTGCTCTCGTCCGACGGTGCACTGACCCAGGACGGCAAGGATCTCCGAACGTTGGTCGAGGACATCACCAACGACCTCGCTGTTGCGCCCTGGGCCGCCCTCGGCGAGGACGGTGCTGCTCGGCTGGTCTCGATCGCGACGCCGTGGCGCGAGTCGATCGTCGGCCAGGGCGTCATTCCCGCCGGCGTCTTCGGGCCCGCGCTCACGAAGAAGTGATCCGCCTCAGCTGGTGATGTCCTTGGTGCCGAAACGTCGCCACGCGATCAACCCGAACACTGCCGCGTACGTGATGGCGGAGAACGATCCGACCACCATGTCGTTCCAGTCGATGCTCGTTCCGAAAGCGTCGATCCACGAGTTCGCGTAGTGCCCGGGAAGGTAGTTGCGGAGCGATCCCAGCGCCGTGATCTGATCGAGGATCTGCATCAGAATCGACGTCATCACGGCACCACCGACGGCCCCGAGCGGGGCGTCGGTGAGTACCGACAGCAGCATCGCCAGGCCGGCCACCCACAGCAGGTTGATGCCGATGTACGCGACTGCGATCAGCAGCCGCACCAGCGAGGTGCCGTAGGGCAGTCCCTCACCCAGCGGGGTGATGAGTGATTCGGCTCCGTAGAGCACGGTTCCGATCAACAGCGACACCCCGACGAGCACGGCGATAGCCACGCCGGACAGCGTCGCCGACACCAGAGCCTTCTGCGTCAGCAGTCGACTCCTGGGCACGGGAATGGCCAGCAGGTACCGCAGACTCGACCACGACGCTTCGCTTGCCACCGAGTCGCCGAAGAACAGGGCCACCACCACGATCAGCAGAAATCCGACCGACATGAACAGAGCGAAGACCGTGAAGTTCATACCGCCGCGAGTGCCGAGCTCGATGAGCCCGTCGGCATCGGAGTCCGCATTCGAGCTGCCGACGGTGAAGGCGATGGCCAGGATCACCGGAAGCAGGGCCAGAAAGCCGATGGCCAGCTGAGTGCGGCGACGTCCCAGTTGCCTGCGCAACTCGGTACGGAACGGCAAGGTGCTGCCGCCGGTGTACCCGGCAGCGCGCCCGTCTGCGTGTGTGGTGCTCATGCGCGATCCTTGCTGGTGTCGGACCCTGGGTTGTCTCGGTGGACGAGGTCGAGGAAGACGTCTTCGAGGCGCGTCGACTGCGAGAATCCGCGCACCGAGACCCCCGAGGTGACGAGTTCTCTGATGACGACTGCGGCATCCGCATCGGTCAGGTCGACGGTCACAGTGCCGTCGTCGACGATCACCGCGCCGTCGTGACCTGAGGCGTCGAGCACCGACTGCGCGCGGGTGGCATCGTCGACCCTGATCTCCGTCTGTCCGCCGGCCGCGGTCAGTTCGCGGACGGTACCGGAACTGATCACCGATCCGCGATTCATGACGACCACGTGGGTGCAGGTCTGCTCCACCTCGGCGAGCAGATGGCTCGACACCAACACGGTTCGACCGGTTTTCGCGTAGTTGATCAGCACATCGCGCATCGTCCTGATCTGTGGTGGGTCGAGTCCGTTGGTCGGTTCGTCGAGGACCATCAGATCCGGCAGCCCCAACATGGCCTGGGCGATCGCGAGCCGCTGCCGCATACCTTGGCTGTAGGACTTGACCTTGCGTTCGATCGCGGTGCCGAGGTCGGCGATCTCGAGGGCTTCCTCGAGGTGAGCGTCCTCGATCGGGCGACCTGTCGCTTCCCAGTACAGCCGCAGATTCTGTGTTCCGGTCAGGTGCGGCAAGAAGCCGGATCCCTCGACGAAGGAGCCCAACCGGGACAGCACCGGGGCTCCGGGGGTCACCTTGTGGCCGAAGACTCGAATGTCGCCGCCGGTGGGCGTGATCAGGCCCATCAGCATGCGCAGGGTGGTGGTCTTTCCTGCGCCGTTCGGCCCGAGGAGACCCAGAACCTGGCCCTGCTTCACCTCGAAGCTGACGCCGTCGACGGCGCGGAAGCCGTTGGAATACGTTTTGGCCAGATCGGTGATCACCAGGGGAGTGTCGATGAGGTCCTCGTCCACTTCGGCGACTGCGCGACGTCTGGTTCGCACGATTCCGGCGACGATCGCACCGGCGACCGCCAGCAGGACGATTCCGATGCCGACGAGTGGTGCCACCGGAACGGTGCTGTCGGCGCTGGCCTCGGCGGGGACGGTGGGCAACGCGATGGTGTCGTCGGTCATGGCCACACTGAACTGCGCCGGCTCGAGTGGAACGGCGTAGGCCTGATCTGTGGTGGAGATGCTCAGTTCGAGGCGATGACCTTGTTGCACGGTGTAGCTGATGCCAGGAAGCGCAACCGTGACGTCGACGGGATCGATGCCCTCGGTAACGGGCAGTCGGATCGCCGAGACCGCCCCGCCCGGAAGCGTTCTCGTGCCGTTCGGCGCAACGTCGTAGAGCTTCGCGAACAGAACGGCTTGATCGGGTGACGCCAGCGACGCCACGCGCAGGTTCACCCGCGGGGCACCGGTGATCGTCACGGACGACTCGACGGGATCGCTGGTGAACGTTGCCGACTGGCCCGGCAGGTCCGCGGTCAGGGCTGCTCCGGCCCCGGTCGATCCGAGGGTCGAGAGCACCGAGCCCAAACCGGGTACCGACGAGATCGCCGACGGCGATGCTCCGGGTGGACGAATGATCGACTGGTTCTCGGCGGTGGGAGTGAACGTCACCGATCGGGTTTGCGTGGGATCGGACGCGGGGGTCAGTCCCGGGTAAGCAGGAGCCGTCATTCGGCGGTCACGATCGCCGCCGCGCTCGTCGGCTGCCCGCTGAGTGGAGTAGACGAACGGCTCGGCGTCGGTGCCGGTGGGGGCCTCGGTGCCCCGCAATGTCGTGTCGAAGAAGTCGGCGATGGCTCGATCGCTCGTGCCGTCGGTTCCGCCTGCATCGTGGCCACCGTCGAACCATCGCACGGTGACGTTCCCACCGGCTGCGGCGATCTGACGTGCCGTCGCGTCGGCCTGGTCGAGACCGAACAGTGTGTCCTGGGTGCCCTGAACCAGCAGCGTCGGTGCCGTGATGTTCGACGCCACCGCGACCGGCGAGTGAGCCGTCAGCAGATCGAGCAACTGCTGGCTGGGGATTCCGGTCACGGCGGATTCGGTGTAGGCGTCGCAGAATTCGGGTGCGAATCGTCCGCAGGCCGAGGTGCCCTCGGAGGTGCCGGAATCGGTGCTGTCGTCGCCGTTTCCGCCGGGTGGTGCACTCGCTGCGCCCACTCCGAAGAACACTCCGGCCCAGCCGCGCTTGAGGACGCCGGGTCCGCCGTACTCGGCAGCTGCGGGAGTGGCGATGTCGCCGAGGGCTTCTCGGCCTTCGACCGAGGTGACGCCGTAATTGGGAAACAGGGCCTGACCCAGGTCGTTCCAGGTGATCGCTGCGGCTATCGAATCGATCCGGGGGTCGGTGCCGCCTGCGCTCAGTGCCAGTGCGCCGCCGTAGGATCCGCCGGCGACTCCGACGTGCGGGTCACCGGGAGCGTCCAGTTCCACCTCCGGTTGTTCGGCGAGCCAGTCGATGAGTCCGCGTGCGTCGGCGACCTCGCGATCGGGGTCGTTGAGCGAGATCGAACCCGTGCTGTCGCCGAACCCGCGTGCACTGTAGGCGAGCACCGTGTACCCGCGAGCAGCGAGATCACGTGCCTCCCCGTCGACCGAGTCCTTGCTGCCGCCGAAGCCGTGGGCGAGCAGCACCGTCGGCGCGGGAGTGACGGAGGGTACGTAGAGACGAGCGTCGATGTCGACGGTGCCCGTCGACCCGGGGTCGTCCGGTAGCGTGATGCGCGCTTCACGCGTGGATGTGTCGGCGCTCGAATCCTGGGGGAGGAAGACGAATGCGAGGGCGACCAGCGCCAGAACCGCAATCACGGCGGCACCGACAGTCATGGCCCGTCTCGACAGTGGCGGGCGGGGAATCGGCATGGAAACCAATGTATGTGAGTGGCGCGGATCGTGTTGTTCCCCAAGTTCACGTGCCGATCGGCCGGTTCCGGCTAATGTCAGCGAATCAGTCCCCGGACCACGTCTTTCGGTCCTGTGACTTGCACCAATCGAGTTCGACCAGAAGTGTCACATCTGTGTGTGACCGACAAATGGAGGAATGAATGAGCGCCTACCGCACCGTCGTCGTCGGGACCGATGGCTCCGAATCGTCACTGCGGGCAGTGGAGAAGGCCGCGGCTCTCGCGGGAGACGCCGATGCCACCCTGGTGATCGCTTGCGCGTACTACCCTGCCGATCCGAAGGACACGTCCGCTGCCGCCGACGCATTGCGCGAGGACGCCTATCAGATCACCGGATCGGCACCGACGCGTGAGATTCTGCGCACGGCGCGCGAGCACGCCACCAAGGCCGGTGCGAAGAACATCGAGGAGAAGGCGATCGTCGGTGCTCCCGTCGAGTCGCTGCTGGCACTCGTGGACGAGGTGAAGGGCGACCTGCTCGTCGTCGGCAACCGCGGCCTGAACTCGTTGACCGGCCGCCTGCTGGGCTCGGTTCCGTCGGACGCCGCGCGCAAGTCCACCTGCGATGTTCTGATCGTGCACACCGTCCGCTGATCTCACCCCGCACACACCAACGGCCCGCCCGTCGAATCGGCGGGTTCTAACGATCCCCGCAACACCCTCGATTTGAGGGAGTTGCGGGGATCGTGGCATGTGCTGGGTTGAAGGTGCGGTTTTTCGAGGCGTTGGAG
>NZ_NOYB01000008.1:0-53741 GCF_002258235.1 Rhodococcus sp. 06-470-2
GTGGCGGCCGTCGTGCATCAGTTCGTGCATGTACATGCCACTGCGGGAGATCGCGCCCTGATCGAAACCGACGAGGTAGAGCACGACGAAAGCGAGCAGAATCGTTGCGGCGACGATGACGGCAAGGGCAGCCGACTCCGTCGTATTACTGGGTGCGTGAATGATTGCCATGGTGTGTCCTTCTGGGATATGCGTCCCGTAGTCCCCGCTCGAAAACGGGGACGGCCATGCGATGAACGAGTTTTCTGACTCTCGAATTCGGACATATGCCCGACGTCGATCACAGTGGCGCAACCGCTCCGGATTTTCAACGGATTACCTGCGTACATCGCGTCTAACCTGCGAACTGTGGCACCGATCGCGATGCTGTGTCAATCGCTGTCCCGATCCACCGCAGCTCGATGCCGCAATGGCCCGGTGCCTACGCCACAACCACACGGTGCCTGCGCCACAATGACCCAGTGACTGCGCCCGTGACCCGACTGATCCTGGTGAGCCACGCCAGAACCGACGCGATGCGCACCGGCCGGTTTCCCGGCGACGAACCACTCGACGACGCGGGTCTGCGGGACCTTGCCGCAGTGACCGACATTCCCCGAGCCGACCGCGTCCTGTCCGGCCCGGAAACCCGCTCGGTCTCCACGGCGCGCATCTTCGGCTCGGACATCTCGGTCGAACCCGCGTTGGCCGACATAGATTACGGCCGGTGGGCCGGTCTCGAGATGACCGATCTGCCCGACGCCGACGCGATGGCCTGGTTGGGCGATCCGGCGTTCGTTCCGCCGGGTGGCGAGTCCCTCGTCGCGCTGTTCTCTCGCGTCGAGACGTGGCTGAGTGCTGTCGGATCGACGCCTGGCCGCACGCTGGCGGTGACCTCTCCTGCCGTCGTTCGAGCCGTGGTGGTGCTGGTGTTGGCGGCCCCGGTGTCCTCGTTCTGGCGCATCGACGTCTCCCCGCTCACGCGCACGGCGGTCAGCCGTCGCGGCGGCGCATGGACTGTGGGCTCGGTGGCCCGGAAGTTCGTCTGAATTTTTCTCGCGTCGAGGGAACCGAACCGAACACGGCGGCGTCCTACCTACCGACAGCGCAAAGTTCTTCGATCAAGGAGCGTGGCTCATGACCGTCATCAAGGTGGATCCGGTGGCACTGCAGCTCGCCGCCTCCGAACTCGATGCCGTCGCCGCTCGCTTGCAGGCAGCTGTCACTGCGACGGCAATCCCCGTGCGGCCGCTACCACCGGGCACCGACGAGGTTTCGTTGCTGACCGAACGATTCTTCGGCACCGCGGCCGATACCTTCGGACCCGCTGCAGCACAGGGTATTTCGGAGTTGCTCCGGGCAGCCGAGGAATTGCGGAAACAGGCCGCGGACTACGTGGCCACCGACGACGACACCGCCGGGGGCCTGCCCGGCCTACCCGGTATCTGACGCACCGAACTCGACCGCAGCAGACAACGCTCGAACATCATGGGGGCCATCAGATGACGCTCGGAGTGACAGGTGTGGTGTGGCTGCCACGCACGGCGACGGGAAACTCGACGCGATTGCTCGGTCCTGGACCGGTGCCGTTGCATGTCGCCGGCGGTGCGTGGGGTTCGGTCGCTGCGGCGTTCACCGAGGCATCGGCGAGTATCGCCGCCGTCACCGCGGCACTGACCGCAGGCTGGGAAGGCGAGTCGGCACTGCTCGCTCAGGCTGCGCTCGGCCGCTTCGCGACCTGGACTGCCGCCACGGCAGTCAAGGCCGCGGCGCTCTCGGTCGAGGCCCCGGCGGCAGGCACCTCGTACGGTGTCGCGTTGGCGACCATGCCCTCGCTCGTCGAAATCGGAGCCGTGCAGGCCGCCAAGGTCACCGCCGCCTCGACGGGTGGCGTGATGAACGGCAGCTACGAGGCGGCCGAGGTGGCCGATCGACTGCTCGACATCCGCGCCGCGATGGTGATGGAGGGCTTCGAGCTGGTCTCCTCGCACCGCATCGTCCAGACCACGTTCGACCGGCCGCCGGCCATCGTCTCCGATTCCGGCACCGGCCTCGGCAGATTCGCCGACGGCGCGCTGATGACATCGCCGGTTCAGGCCGCGATCGGCGGTTTGATGGCCGCAACCCAGAATCCCGGTGTTGCCGCGGCGGCAGGTCAGATCGGTAGTGCTGCCACCTCCATCGCCAGTACCGGCGTCTCGACCGTGGCCACCGCCGCCTCCAACATCGGGTCGAGTGCACTGTCCGGTGGCGTCGGGGCCGGTGGTGGATTCGCGCCCGGCGTTTCGGCATCTCCTGCCGTCGGTCCGGCGTCCACGCGTCCGGTGTCGTTCGGCGGCGGCGCAGGTGGAGCAGGTGGGCTCGGCGGTGGCGTAGGACTCCCTGGTTCGGCGTTGGGGCCAGGAGGTGGTGGTTCGATGCCGGCCGGTCCAGGTCAGAGCGGCCCGACGGCGTTCGGCGCACCATCCCCGGCCGATAGCGGCCTCGCTCAGCGCGGAACGGGCGCGGCCGGCGCCCCGGCATCCGGCACGCGCGGGCAGGCCGAGGACGACGAACACCAGACCCCGGACTACCTCAAGCAGTTCGAGCACTTCGCGGACGGCCGCACCGTCGCGCCGTCCGTCATCGGCGCGGATCCGACCGTGCCGGACATCAACGGGAACGGCCGTTGATCGACTTGGGAACCGTGCCGGTGGGCCACACATTGCCGATCGCCTCACTCGGTGCGGACGAGATGGACTTCTTGGTCGACGAACTGTCGATCGTCGAGCTACCCGTCGTCCTGAACGTGTTCCCACGTTTCGACGACGCAGCTGCGTGGGATTCCGCATTGGAGCGTGGCCGCTGCTCCCTCGACTCGGCCGGACTGTCGGCCGGCGGCCGCGTCCACGAGGATCTTCGGCAGTGGATGCGAGTTCTCGAACAACCTCGCTGGTATGTCTCGGTCCGTGTGTTCGACGTCGAGAGTGCCGAGCCCGTTCCGGCCACTCGGATCTGCGTTGCATCCGACGGTCGGATGACGGTGTCGGCGGTGCGGCGAGACGACGTGGTCACCATCCGCGCCGTCGACGGTGATCCGGCCCGAGACCTCGCGGTGTCGATCGGCTCGGCTGTCGCATTCGACCCGGGCAGTATCAATGCGCCCACCGATCTGCTGGCCGAAGCACTCGATGCGGCACCGACCGACGTCGGAGCAACCGCGTCTCGGCTACGCGGAATCGGGATGGTGCCCGACCGCGCCGCGGCTCTGGCGTCGGCGATGGCCACGTGCGCAGGCAGAACCGAGATCACGGCCGTGGCCCGCAGCAACGGCACCCGCCATGTGGCCGGCAGACCGGTCGCCCTGTTCGACACCCGAGCCGGACGCATCCTCGCCACCTCCGCCCTCGCCGCCGACGGCACGTCGTGGAGTTCACTGACCGGCGCAACGGATCGCCGAGTTACCGCTGCCCTGACCGAGCTGATCGCATCGGCGCAGGGCCTTCTCGCTAACTGATCGGGTTGTCGGCCTTGTCGCTGCCCTTGCCCTCGAACGGTGGCAGGAACGTGCCCCACCGGACGCAGGACCATCCACCGTCCGGCAGCGGGAGCAGCTCGACGGTGTGGGTGTTGTCGAGATGGTTGTCGGCCGCGAACGTGCCCTCGACGCCGGCCAGCACCGCCGCGACCAGTCGGATTGCGGCACCGTGGCTGACGACGACGACGTCGCCTGCGGTGTCGTCACCCAGGTACTGCGCGCGGAGGCCGTCGAGCACCGGGACGTAGCGCTCCAGAACCGAATGTCCGCTGTCGCCTCCGGGCACGGTCGCCGCCAGATCTCCGGCGTGCCAGCGACTGAAGATCTCGGTGAACTCCCGGTGCGCATCCGGGTCGTCGCGGTCCTCCAGATCTCCCGCGAAGGTCTCCTGGATTCCCTCGGTCACCAGCAGGGGAACCCCGGTAGCTCGCTCGATGTAGCCGGCAGTCTGCTTGGCGCGCAACGCAACCGAGGACACCAGCACCGCGGGTGCGCGTCCGATCCAGGTCCGCGCGTAGGCCTCGGCCTGCTGGTGCCCCAGCTCGGTGAGTTCGGCTCCCGGCGGTGAGGTGTCCAGTACCTTCGCGACGTTGGCCGTCGTCTGACCGTGCCGGACCAGAATCAGTTTGCCCATCACAGATCACCGCGTCCGGCACGAACGTCTGCTACCCACTGCACGTGTTCGTCGATCGGCGGCGGTACCGATCCACCCGTTCCCGTTGTGGTGGGCCAGGATCCGAGGAAGCGCAGGGGCATCTTGCGGTGAAATGCGGCCAGCATCTCCGCGACGAGCGGGTCGTCGATGTGACCCGCGCAGTCGACGAAGAACCTGTACGTTCCGAATCGTGAACGCGTGGGCCGTGATTCGATGAACGTGAGGTCGATGTTGCGAATTCCGAACTCGGCCAACGCTGCCGGCAGTGTGCCCGGATCGTTCGGCGGTTCGAGCACCACCGAGGTGCGGTCGGCACCGGTGCGCGCAGGCACCGATTGCGGCGCGGTCACCAGCACGAAGCGAGTCCTTGCGCCCTCCACGTCGATGATCCCGTCGGCCAACTGCGGCAACTTCAGACGCTCACCGGCGAGCCGCGTCGACACCGCGGCATCGACCATTCCGGCCGCAACATCTTCTGCTGCACCGGCATTGGACGACGCGGACTGCACCACGGCGTCGGGCATGGCAGCCTGCAGCCACTGGCGCACCTGATTGAGTGCGATCGGGTAGGCGCTGACCGTGCGGGCCGAATCGAGGGTGACACCGGGACCGCCGAGAATGGTGAAGGCCACCTCGATCTCGGTCTCGGCGACGATCTGCAACCGGCGGCCCTCCGACAACGCGTCGAGCGTCGGTGGAACCGCTCCCTCGATGGAGCTTTCGATGGGGACCACGGCCGCGTCGGCCGCACCCGATCGCACGGCCTCGAGCGCTGACGGCGGGTTCGACGCCGATATCCGCTCTACCGCCCCGTCCAGACCGACTGCGCCGAACGTTCCGAGCCTCTCGAACTGAGCAAGCGCCATCTCCGTGAACGTTCCCGATGGGCCGAAGTAAGCGATGCGAGGCACGCCTCGAGGTTACGTTGTCGACGTCCGTGAAGCGATCAAACCGACGTCGACGAGCCGGGCGCGGGCGGCAGCAGCGTCGGCGATCTCGATTCCGAGCAGCACCTCGCGCACCGCCTCGGCAGCCTCGGGGATGAGTGCCCGCAGTGCGGCGACGTTCGGAGCGGCGAGGGCCGAGGCGATGTCGTCCCCGCGCAGCGACGCCACCGTCGCAGCAAGGATCGCGAGCACATCGTCGCCGGACTCGGCGCGGGCGACGAGGCCCACATCAGCGTGCGAGACCACCGCGAGGACGTCGGCGATGCGCCGTGGGGTGTCGCCGACGTCGATCCCCGGAGTCCGGTGGGCGAGGACGACGGCCTCCGCGGTCTCGGCCACGTCGATCGCATCGAACATCGGGAAGACGACCAACGGCGAGGGCAACCGCAGCGTGAGCGCATCGGCGAGGTGCTCGACCGGGGCGTCGACGTGGAACCGTACGGCCTCGTAACCGCCGGTCCTACCGGCCCGGAGCTCGTCGGGGTCGATGTCGAGGTGCACCGCGATGCGCCCGAGGTCGTCCGACTCGGACAGTCCGAGCAGGGTCGAAGCCCGCACGACGGGCGGGCCGTACTCGGATCCACGCGGGGCAGCGGCGAGCGAGTGGGCGTCGGCACAGATCGGCTGCAGCAGTCCGTGGACGAGCGCGTTCGGGTCGGGTCGGTGTGGCACACCGAGGGTCAGCGGAATCGGCACGCCTCAACGGTAGACCCGGCCCTGGGTCGTTCCACAGACTCCACTCCCGTGGCCTGGGTCGTTCCGCAGGCTCCACTCCCGGGGCCTGGGTCGTTCCGCAAGCTCCACTCCCGGGGCCTGGGTCGTTCCGCAGGCTCCACTCCCGTGGCCTGGGTCTTGCGATCCTCGCCACACCGCGCTAACTTAGGTTTGCCTCACCTACTCGCTTGACCGATCGCATCGGAGGAGCCCATGCTCGGCGCAACCACCACCGGACCGACCACCGCCGAACGCGTGCGCAGTGCCTGCATGCGCGCCGAGGGCGCAGCCCTGGCCATCGACGGCAGCGGCCCGGTGATCACCACCCTGCACCACCTTCGTCCCAACGGGGAGATGATCCTCGCCGTCCCCACCGACTCCCTCGACAGTGCGGTCACCGGGCAGTCCTCCCGTGCCGGAACGCCCGCCGTCCTCGAACTGACCGATCACGCGCCGCTCGCCCTGCGTGAGCCGGTGCGGTCGTTGGTGTGGCTTCGGGGCGATCTACGTCCGGTTCCGGAATCGCTGATGCGACCCATGGCCGGAGCGGTGGCCGCCGAGCATCCGCATCCGGCCCTGCTCGACGTCGGCCACACCACCTCGCTGATGCGTCTGATCGTCACCTCCGCCGTGGTCGCCGACAGCACCGGAGCGGAGCCGGTCGACGTCGACACACTGCTGGCCGCCGAACCCGATCCCTTCTGGGAGATGGAGACCAGCTGGCTCGAGCACCTCGACGCCGACCACCCGGACCTGCTGGCCCAATTGGCCCGACGCCTCCCGCCGTCGCTGCGGCAGGGTCGAATCCGGCCGCTGGGCATCGATCGCTACGGCATTCGACTGCGGATCGAGGGCGAATGCGGCGACAACGACGTCCGGCTGGGATTCACCGAGCCCGTCCAGGACGTCCTCTCCCTCAGTCGAGCGCTTCGCGTTCTCGCCGGTTGCCCGTTCCTGAACGGACTGCGCGCCCGCGGCTGACACCTCACCGCACGAAACAGGGCAGACTCGTGCGGTGATCGACTTCAAGAGCTGGTTGACGCCACCGCCGCCCGCGAGCACGGCTCCCCCGCCCGATGCCCGCGAACGCACCACCATCAAGGTCGAGATCGCGATCGTCCTGCTGGTGACGTTCGGCCTGAGCGGCATGAGCAGCATCCTCTCGCTCGTCGAGGACGCGCTGCAGACCGCTGCCCTGTCCGATCAGACCGTGGCGCTGAACTCGTCGCGGTCGAGTTTCAGCCTGATCGATCTGCTGTTCCAGCTGCTGAGCATCCTGCGTCTGTGCGCCTGGGGTGCCCTGGGGTTGTACCTGCTGTGGCGAGCCGATCTCGCACCACGAGCGATCGGGCTGGCCCGTCCGCGGCTGAAGATCGACCTCGGTCACGGCGTCGGACTGGCCGCACTGATCGGGCTGCCCGGCCTGGCGCTGTATCTGGTGGGCAACGCCCTCGGGTTCAACCTGAATGTCGTTCCCAGCGCCCTCGACGACCACTGGTGGCGCGTGCCCGCACTGATTCTGTACGCGCTGGCCAACTCCGGTGCCGAGGAGATCATCGTCGTGGCGTACCTGATCTCTCGCCTGCGCAGACTCGGTCTGAGCGAGAACGCGTCCCTGCTGTGCTCGTCGCTGCTGCGCGGCAGCTATCACTTCTATCAAGGTGTGGGCGGTGGTGTCGGGAACTTCCTCATGGGCCTGGTGTTCGGCCGCTACTGGCAGCGCACCGGCAGACTGTGGCCCCTGCTGATCGCGCACGCTCTGATCGACATCGTCGCCTTCGTCGGCTACGCCCTCCTGCGCGAACATCTGTCGTGGCTCCCGTGAATCGGACGTCGAGTAAGACCGCTGTTCCCGCGACGACGGTTACAGTCGATTCGTGAACGACGACGATCGCTATGGACGGCACGGCGCGCCGGACCGGCGCACGCCGCCTCCCGGTCGAACGCCGCCACCGAACCGAACGCCGCCGGCGGACAGATCCACGCCCGGCCGGCACGGTCGTCCCGATCCCGCGCCCCGGCAAGGTCCACCCCCGCAGCAGCCTCCGGGTCCACCGCGACCCCGTCAGCAGCCACCCGGGCAACAGCCGCCCCAGCCACGGCCCAACCGCCCGCCGCCCGGCCGACAGCCGCCCCCACGTGGGTATCGACCGGGCCAGCCGCCGCCGGAGGGTACCGAGTTCATCCGACGCGACGGCCGCCCCATTCCCGGGCCGGACGGGCCACCTCGGCCGACACCGGTTCCACGCGACAGCCCTCAGCAGGCCTGGTCGCAGGCACCCGAACCTCGTTCGGCACAGTCGTATCCAGCACAGTCGAATCCGGCTCGAGCGGATGCGGCGAATTCGACGCGTCAGTACTCACGTTCGCAGGACGATCCACCGGGTCGCACCGGATACGCGCCGCGTCAGCAGCCGGAGCCGTTCACCGAGGAGCGCAGGCAACCGCCTGTGCAGCGGGCGCTACGTCGTCCCGAACCTGTTCGGCCGCAACGTGATTCTCGGTCACCGAAAGCGGCGAAGCCGCGCAGGCGCCGACGCTGGGGACGACGCTTCCTGATCGTGTTGCTGGTTCTCGTGCTGGGTATCGGAGGTGTCGTCTACTACGTCGACAGTTCGTTGACGCGCGTTGACGCCCTCACCTCGTATCCCGGGCGCATCGGCGACACCCCCGGCACCAACTGGCTTCTCGTCGGGTCGGATTCGCGGGCCGGCCTGACGCCGGAGCAGGAAGCCGCGCTCGCGACCGGCGGCGAGGTGGGCCCGAGCCGCACCGACACGATCATTCTGATTCACATCCCCGAGGGCAGCGGCGCGCCGACGATGGTCAGCCTGCCGCGCGATTCGTACGTGTCGATTCCGGGCAACGGCCAGGACAAGCTCAACGCGGCCTTCGCATTCGGTGGGCCGCCACTGCTGGTACAGACGGTCGAGGGTGCAACCGGTGTGCACATCGATCATTACGCCGAGATCGGATTCGGTGGCTTCGCCGGGATCGTCGACGCGGTCGGTGGAGTGAACGTGTGCGTGCAGAATGCAATCGACGATCCGTTGGCGGGCATCAACATTGCCGCCGGTTGTCAGGATCTCACCGGAGCCGAGGCGCTCGGATTCGTGCGATCCCGCGCGACGGCACTGGCCGACATCGACCGCATGAACAATCAACGCGCGTTCATGTCGGCCCTTCTGGAAAAGGCAACGAGCGCTTCGACTTTCCTCAACCCACTGCGGTTGTGGCCGCTGGTGTCCGACACCGTATCGTCGTTGAGCGTCGACGAGGGAGATCACATCTGGAACCTCGCCGCGCTGGCCTGGGCGATGCGCAGCGGCCCGGTGACCACGACGGTGCCGGTCGGCGGATTCCAGGACTCCGACGTCGGAAACGTTCTGCTGTGGGACGACACTCGCGCGCCGGCATTCTTCGACGCCATCGCACAGGATCGCGAGATCCCGCCGGAACTGCTGACCGGCGGCCCCTGATCGGCAGGCGTGAGCGGTAGGCGGGAGAGGAGCCTGCGGAACGACCCTGGGTTGTAGGTTGAGGACCATGACATCGCCGTCTGCCCAGCCCGCCGCCCCCGGTACGTCGTTCCACGACCTTCTGCGCGCCCAGGTCCGGCACGAGTTCACCGCTTCGCAGCAGTACGTCGCCATTGCGGTGTGGTTCGACCGCAACGATCTACCGCAGCTGGCCACGCGTTTCTACGCTCAATCCGCCGAGGAGCGTCGGCACGCGATGATGATGATCCGTTTCCTCATCGACAATCGGCTCAAGGTCGACGCGTCGGGCATCGACGACGTGGTGACGGCATTCCGGTCGGTCGTCGAACCGGTGGAACTGGCACTGACTCAGGAGTCGACGGTGACCGAGCAGATCACCGCGCTCGCGCGCGCTGCCCGGGCCGACGGCGACTACATCGGCGAGCAGTTCATCCACTGGTTCCTCACCGAGCAGGTCGAGGAGGTGGCGGCGATGCAGAGTCTGCTCAATATCGTTCGCCGGGCCGGAACCAACCTGTTCGACATCGAGCAGTACGTCGCACGCGAGATCGGCTCGACGGTGATCCGCGCCACCAATGCCCCGAAAGAAGCCGGAAGAGCGTAGTTTGCGCCCTGCTCAGAGCGGACATTTAGGATTCACTGTATTAGGCTACGTTCGCCTCAATAAGGTTCGACTTGGATGACAACGCCTCTGACCAGGCATATCGTCCTCGTCATGAGCGTAGACATCAAAGAAACCAGCCACACCAAGTTCCATGCACTTCTCCGCGACCAGATTCGCAACGAGTTCAACGCCTCGCAGCAGTACATCGCCACCGCTGTGTACTTCGCGAATGTCGATCTGCCGCAGCTGGCCAAGCACTTCTACGCGCAGTCGGTCGAAGAGCGCAACCACGCGATGATGATCGTGCAGTACTTCCTCGATCGCGACATCACGGTCGAGCTGACCGGCGTCGACGCGTCGAAGTCCGTCTTCACCGATCCCCGTGAGGCCATCGCCCTGGCGCTTGCGCAGGAGGAGACCGTCACCGAGCAGATCATCGCTCTGGCGAGCACCGCACGCGAAGAGGGCGACTACCTCGGCGAGCAGTTCATGCAGTGGTTCCTCAAGGAGCAGGTCGAGGAAGTTGCCAGCATGAAGACGCTGCTCAACATCGCCGATCGCGCGGGCCACAACCTGTTCGATCTCGAGCAGTTCGTCGCCCGTGAGATGAACACCAGCGTGACGGCCGACTCGGGCGCACCCACCGTCGCCGGCGGATCGCTGTAGATCCCGCCGCACGTCTGGGCAAGTAGCGCGCTCATACGGGTGGCCGCCCGAACAAGGATTCTTGTCCGGGCGGCCACCCGATGTGCTTTTCCGAGCAATTCCTCTCGGCCGCACATCCCGGCCGGGAGCCGTCAGCGCAACGTGACCTGACGACCGCGCAAGCCGTCACGTGAGCGCAGCTGCGCTGCCGTGAGCGGAGCGTCGACAGCGAGAGCCTCGGCCAGCTTCTCGCCGAATTCCTTTGTGGGCGCTGCCCATTCGGTGGGGTGCATCTCGGGATCGAGGTCGAACACCGGCACCAGCAGTCCATGTGTGCGGAACGAACCGGCGTAGCGCGAGCCCTCACCCAAGTTGAGATCACCCGCAGCGTGCAGCCGCGCGAGAGCGAGCATCACGTCGTCCTCACTCTCCGGACGAACCCACCGGATGTGCGCCTTGTCGCCGGCATCCACCCACCACGCCGCGACGACGCCGTCGGCTTCGATCCGCGCCGAGGGCATGATCGCCTGGTTCGCGCGCTCCACGGTGGCAGCCACATCGGCTGCGGGAGTGGCACTTTCGGGGATCCACCAGTTGAAGTCCTGATGGACGGTGATCTCGAGCAGCGCGGACGCGTCGAGCACATCGGTCAATGCGGGGGTGGCGTCGGTGATCTTCGCGGCTTCGAGCGACTCACCCGCGGACGCGGTGGACACCCAACCCAATGCGCTACTGATATCTGCTGCAACGTCTTTCGACTGCGTCTGAACCTGTAGGCCGACGAATCCCTCGACGGTGCCCCCGTCTTCGCGCACCAGTGCCGCGACGGCTCCGGGTAGTACCGTTGCCAGCGTGATGGTGCGACCGTCCACGGTGATCGGCGCGGTTGCCGTCGCCGACGGGACGAACTCACGCAGCGCGACGAGGTCGCATTCGGCAGCGAGGCCTTCGAACGGGCGCGTCGACGCCGATTCGATGCTCGCCCGTTCCGCTTCCCGCTTCGCCAGCTTCGCTGCGCGGTTGCTGTCCTGCTTCGGTCCACTGTTTCTTTTGCTCTTACCCACGCCCGAAAACCTACACGTTCTTCGATTCGAGCCAGGCTCGCGTTCGACCGGGATGGTTGGTGGCAATCCAGCCGACACCGAGCTCGCGGCACAGCTCCACGTCCTCTTTCTCGTCGACGGTCCACACGTAACTGGCCCGGCCGGACGCTGCTGCGCGGTCGATGATGGCCGGGTGCTCACGTAGCGCACCTATCGACGGACCGACAGCGGTGGCCCCGACGGTCGTCGCCGCTCCCCCACCGAGGTAGTGCGAGCTGTCGCCGAGGAGCACCGTCGGAAGCATCGGAGCCGACCGCCGTACGCGCCAGACGGCCGATGGCGCGAACGACATGATGACCGCGCGCGAGTGGTCGGCCGACGCGGGTGCCCCGATCCCGAACGTGTGCAGCTCGGCGAGAACCTTGCTCTCGATCAGCGAGCCGTACCGCACGGGGTGCTTGGTTTCGATGAAGAGTTTCACCGGCTTGCTGGTCCAGTCCAGGACGAGCGAGATGAGGTCGTGCAAGGTCAGAAGTTCGGCGGGTTCGTCGGCGTCGCCGTAGTTGAGTCGGGCGAGTTCGGCGAAATCCATCTCGCTGACGATGCCGGTGCCGTTGGAGGTTCGATCGACCCGGCGATCGTGCACGCACACGATGTGCCCGTCCTTGGTGAGCCGCACGTCGCATTCGACGCCGTCCGCTCCCTCGCGCAGCGCGAGGTCGTAGGCGGCGAGAGTGTGTTCCTTCTTGGCCGCGGACGCACCTCGATGCGCGACGACCAGTGGCCCACGACGATCGGGACTCACGACGCCGTCACCGCCTCGGATTCGTACTCGGGTTCCTTGTCTTCGGGCTGTTTTTCTTCTGGCTGCTTCTGTTCGGGCTGCTGCTGTTCGGGCTGCTTCGGCTTCTGCCCGGTGCCGGTGGCGATCACCCAGCGGGTCGGTCGTGACACGGCGGAGCCGCGCAGCGTGCGGCCTTCCAGCCGGCGCATCACGGCCAGGGTCGATACGGCCGAGACCGCGGCCACCAGTGCCACGAACGCCGACAACAGAACTCCGTCGGCGCGGGCCTGAAGGGAATCACGCAGGTTCCACAACAGTTGGACGATCACCAGCGCATTGCTCGCTGCCCAGAGCGCCCACCAGATGCGAACCAGTGTCAGTTCGCGGTGCACGTCGGCATCGGCACCGCCTCTGAGGCGGACCACCTCGGTGAGGTAGACCCCTGGCATCACGATGCGGACGAACGGCAGCATCGACATCAGCAACATCGTGCGCACCGAGCGCGGATCGGTGGAGCCGGCGGCAGCGAAGGTACGTCTGCGCCGGTCGATCAGCCAGCAGGACGAGGTGATCAGCGCCGCCAGACCGATGAGGAGTGCACCGACCTGAGCGAAGTACACCAAGGCGTCGGACACGGCCAGGGTGATCGGCGAAATCAGTCGCACTCGGTTGTGCAGCAGGATCCCGTACCTGAACACTTCGGCGAACGCGGCGAGCGCCAGCAACATCGCGGTGACGAGGACCAGGTTCTGAGCGTTGGCTGCGTATCGCTCGACGCGACCGATGCTGCGATCGGCCTCGGGGTCGCGGGGTACGTCGCGCAAGCCCCAGGTAGGTGTCGAGGTGTAGTGCGGCGTCGGGGTCGGCGATACGGATCGGCTGCGGCGCTCGGCTCTACTCGACGAGATCGCCGGTCGGGCTACCCATCGGAAGTTTCGGGCACCGTGCGCGGGTGCCCTGGTGGACACCGGCGAGAGCAGTACTCCGTGGCAGCGGGGGCACCACGTACCCGGCCGTGCGCCGACAGCCCAACGAGTGCTGCAGCGGGCACAGACCTGGAACGCCTGAGCGCGTCCCTGCGGTGCCGACATCTAGATGATTCTCGCTTCGTGGTCGTCGTCGCGCTGGATCGGTCGACCAGCGGCCTGCCAGGCGAGCATCCCACCGTCGACGTTGATCGCGTCGTATCCCACGCGGTTGAGGTATTCGACGACGCGCGCCGAGCGACCACCGGCTTTGCAGACGACGTACACCTCGGACTGGTTGTCGATCTCACCGGCGCGCGATGGGATGTCGCCCATCGGGATGTGAACGGCGTCGGGTGCGTGTCCGGCTTGCCACTCGTCGTCCTCGCGCACGTCGAGCAGGATGGCCGCCGTCGGGAACGGCACCGGAAGACGATCGACGGTGACGGCGGGAGACTGCTCGGGATGCGACACACCTCGATCTTGTCACGCGTCCGCGCGGGCCTGCCACCCGTGTCCTGTCGACCGAAGCGCCGTCTCGCTATGACCTGCGTCACTCGAGTCACATGAGTTATCCACAGTATCCACAGATCGATCCACAGAATCGGGGCCTGTGCCGGTTTCTATCCACAGGTCAAAGCTCCGAGTCGGTCTCGCGGTGTACCGAATACCAACTCCGCCTGTGGATCGATGGTGATTTGACACAGCCGTCGTCTGCGCTTCCGATAATCCGCTGTTTAGGCTGGCGAACATGACTTCCACAGAGCTGCGCGTCTTCACCGAACCGCAACAAGGCGCCACGTACGACGAACTGCTCCGCGTCGCGAAATCTGCCGAGGAGTTCGGCTACGGTGCATTCTTCCGGTCCGACCACTACCTCGCGATGAGCGGCGACGGCGGCCCCGGCCCCACCGATGCCTGGATCACCCTGGCCGGGCTCGCCCGCGAGACCTCGACGATTCGGCTCGGCACCCTCGTCACCTCCGCGACCTTCCGCTACCCGGGGCCGCTGGCCATCAGCGTCGCCCAGGTCGACGCGATGAGCGGTGGTCGCGTCGACCTTGGGCTCGGTGCGGGCTGGTTCGAGGACGAACACAAGGCCTACGGCATTCCGTTCCCGCCGCTCGGCGAACGCTTCGACCGACTCGAAGAGCAACTTGCCGTCGTCACCGGACTCTGGAACACACCCGTCGGCGAGACCTTCTCGCACGCGGGCACGCACTATCCCGTCACCGACTCCCCCGCGCTGCCCAAGCCGGTGCAGACACCGCACCCGCCCATCGTCATCGGCGGCGGAGGCAAGAAGCGCACCCCGGCACTCGCCGCGAAATACGCCGACGAGTTCAACATCCCCTTCGCCTCGCTGGCCGACACCGAGACCCAGTTCGGTCGCGTCCGCGCAGCCTGCACAGCCGCCGACCGCGACCCCGACTCCCTCGTCTACTCCAACGCCCTCGTCCTCTGCTGCGGCCGCACCGAAGAAGAAATCGCACGACGCGCCGCCGCCATCGGCCGCGAGGTGTCCGAACTACGCGAGAACGGCGCCGCAGGAAGCCCGGCCGAACTCGTCGACAAAATCGGCAGCTTCGGAGCCATCGGCGCGACCCGCGTATACCTGCAGACCATGGACCTCACCGATCTCGATCACCTCGAACTCGTCGCATCCGAGGTTCTTCCGCAGCTCTGACCGACCAGAAACCGACCCGCCCGAGTCCACTCAACGTGACATCGACTGCCCAAAAGTCCACTGAATGTCACATTGAGTGCCCATGGGGGGCTCGGTCAGGCGGCGGATCGGGTGCGTAGGCGTGAGTAGTGCGCGCTGATGTGTCGTGCGGCT
Organism: Rhodococcus sp. 06-470-2; assembly: GCF_002258235.1. Taxonomy (NCBI): domain Bacteria; kingdom Bacillati; phylum Actinomycetota; class Actinomycetes; order Mycobacteriales; family Nocardiaceae; genus Rhodococcus; species Rhodococcus sp. 06-470-2. The sequence goes on from NZ_NOYB01000008.1 coordinate 15,194, forward strand.
GGCAGTTCGATCCAGCGGTAGATGATTTCGGCGAGTGCGGCGGTGCCGGCCAGGAATGCCAGGACGGCGGCGGTGGGGCCCAGGTGCGGTTCGACGGTTGCGTAGATGCGGTAGAGCACGAGGGTGTGGATCAGGTAGATCGCGTAGCTGCGGGTGCCGATCCACTTGACGACGGGCCAGCGGGTGATGGGTCCGTCGTATCGGGCGAGGACGAGGACGGTGCCGGTGACGACCAGCAGGGTCCAGAGGTAGGTGCCGCCCATCCAGAAGGTGTGGACTTCGATGGCCAGTCGGATCACTTCGATCTGGACGATGACGCCGAGGACGACCCATCGCCAGGTGATCAGTCGTGCCCATCCGAGGTAGATGATCTGGCCGAGGAACAGGGTCGGGAGTACGCCCGCGACCTTGGTCAGGAACGGGATCGTGTAGGGCTGCGGGAGGTAGAGGTTGTAGACGATCACCAGCGCGCACAGTGCTGCGCCGACCAGTGGCACCACGATGGGCCTGGTGCGCAGCGTTCCGCGCATGGAGATGCAGTAGAGGTAGAACACGATCTGTACGACGAGGGTCCAGGTGACACCGAGGACGGCGACCTCGGGCCGGAGGAAGAAGCCGCCGAGGAAGAAGCTGAGAAATGCCTCCCCGTTGGTGATGCCGGGTTGGCCGCTGAACATTCCGTTGAGTCCGAGCTTGACGAGGATGACGGCCATCGCGATGGCGAACCAGAGGGCCGGGACGAGGCGGGCGAGACGCGCGACCATGAAGTCCCGACGCGATTGCCGCATGGCGGATCGGGTGATCAGCAGGCCGGTGAGCAGCATGAAGATGCTGACGCCGACGAACGACAGGTGCATGTTGAGGCCGGCGTCCTGGATCAGGACGGTGTCGACGACGTCGATCATCCACCAGCCGCCGCCGACGTCGTCGAGCAGATAGAACGAGATGTGCGAGTAGAGCACCGCGAGGACGGCGATGACGCGAAGGAGGTCGGCACCGTCCATCTGCACTCGGGGCGCGATCACCGGCTGTACGGCGACGGACTCGTCGACCGTGTTCCGGCTCGGTCGGTCCCCATCCACACCCTGGAGTTTAGGTTCCGTTCATGTATTGGACCAATCCGCAGCCGATGCGCAACTGTTTCGTGATATTCGGAGCGGATTCACAGCCGAACAATTCGACTGTCTCGTTCACGCGAAATTATTCCGAGAAAAGCATCTCGGTTACAACTGTTGCACTGGGGGTAGGAATGAGATTGGGTTGAACCCTACGAATGATCCGCAGTAGGACGAACGTGCCCGCATCACACGATGGGTACGGCGTCGTTAGAGAAGGGAACCACGTGTCCGAGTACACCTTGCCCGACCTTGATTTCGATTACTCCGCCCTCGAGCCGCACATCTCGGGCGAGATCAACGAGCTTCACCATTCCAAGCACCACGCCACCTATGTCGCAGGCGCCAACACCGCGGTCGAAAAGCTCGCCGCAGCGCGTGACAACGACGATCATGCAGCCATTTTCCTGCTGGAGAAGAATCTCGCGTTCCACCTCGGTGGCCACGTCAACCACTCCATCTGGTGGAAGAACCTCTCGCCCAACGGTGGCGACAAGCCCGAGGGTGAGCTCGCTGCCGCGATCGACGACCAGTTCGGTTCGTTCGACAAGTTCCGCGCACAGTTCACCGCTGCCGCCAACGGCCTGCAGGGCTCCGGCTGGGCAGTTCTGGGCTACGACTCGCTCGGCAAGAAGCTGCTCACCTTCCAGCTCTACGATCAGCAGGCCAACGTGCCGCTCGGCATCATCCCGCTGCTCCAGGTCGACATGTGGGAGCACGCCTTCTACCTGCAGTACAAGAACGTCAAGGCCGATTACGTGAAGGCGTTCTGGAACGTCGTCAACTGGGCCGACGTCCAGGCTCGTTTCGAGGCCGCGACGTCGAAGACCCCGGGTCTGATCTTCCCGTAACCGAGGAGATCGCCGACAGTCGAACAACTGCGAGACAGGGCCACCGCATCCATTGCGGTGGCCCTGTCTCGTCGAACGAGTCATGCCTTCGCGGCCGCAGGGATCGCCCGAATCGAGGCGATCCCGTGGTCGAGCGTCGCGAATGCCCGGCAGCGCCGGGGGCGGCTACGTTTCGGCTGGCACTCTCCCCATCTTGTGTGCCAGCCGTTTTCACGTCATTCTCTTCCTACCCAACGTCGTGTACCCGGCTTCGAGCCCTGTACCTGTCTGGGAGGAATGCGCAATGGACGATCGAGATCTCATCGGTGTCTCGCCTTTTCACGCCGCCGGTCTGCTACGCGGATTCGTGATCTCCGGCCGCTGGCCGGACACCACCAAGGAATGGGCACAATTTCTCGCCCTCGCCGTGCGGGTGGCCTCGATGCCGGGCCTGTTGGCGACGTCGACGGTGTTCGGGGTGCGGGAGGAGTTGCCCGACGACCCCGCGCCGGGGACGGTCGGCTTGGTCGTCGCCGAGGGTCCGGTGATCGGAGATTTCGCGTTGGCTCCCGGACGGTTCGCCGCGCAGCAACCCGCCGCATTGCTGATGCTGCATCCACCGTCGGAAACGACACCGACACTCCCGGAGTGTGCGGGCGCGGCGTCCGGCTGCGTTCTGCTCCCCGGTCTTCCGCATCTCGGCCTCGATCACCGGGCGGCGTGGGTCGAGGCCGAATCCGACGGCACCGTGACCTCGATGGTCAGCCGGGTCGGCCTCGATCCGATCAGCGATCCCGACACCGCAGTTTTGGCAATGCTCCTCGCCTCCTGACCGCTCCCCGCACACGATTTTTCGGGTGCCCAAACTTATTGGCGCATTGGACAATTCGCGAAACGGCACTTAAAGTCGTCTACAGCGAAGGGGAGTAGCCCCCAATCAACGTGTCGACATACTGGTCGTAAAACTGCGACCCGGCACCTGAACCGGTTCTTCCGGTGGGCGAGACCTTCGGTCCGTTCGACGACCGAGGAGTCTTCTGTGCTGTCCGCATTACTGTTGAGTTTCGCTGTCATTTTCGTCGCCGAGCTGGGTGACAAATCCCAGCTCATGGCCATGACATTCGCCCTGCGCTACAAGTGGTACGTCGTCATCGGCGGCATCACCGTCGCCACCACCGTCGTGCACCTGGTCTCGGTCGCGGTCGGCCACTTCCTCGGGGTATCGATTCCCACCGAGCTGATCTCCATCGTCGGCGGCGTCGCGTTCGTCATCTTCGGACTCTGGACGCTGCGCGGCGATTCCCTGTCCGACGACGAGGGCGCGAAAGCCTCCCGGGTCACCAAATCCGCGTTCCTCGCGATCGCCTCGGCGTTCTTCCTCGCCGAGCTGGGCGACAAGACGATGCTGGCCACCGTCACTCTCGCCGCCGACAACGACTGGGTCGGCGTGTGGATCGGCTCGACGGTCGGCATGGTCGCGGCAGATGCACTCGCCATCGTGGTCGGCGCAGTGCTCGGAAAGCACTTGCCGGAACGCATCATTCAGTACGGCGCGGCCATCCTGTTCTTCGTCTTCGGTGCCGTCCTGTTCTTCGAGGGCCTGATGCCGGGCACCGCAGCCCCGTACATCGCTGCCGCAGCGGTTGTCGTGATGTCCGCCGTCGTCGTCGCCGTGTTCGTTCGACGCTCCCGCACCCGGGCCGCACGTGAATCGGAGAAGCAGACCACCATCGAACAAGCCTGACCTTGGTTTACACTCCTCTCCCGGGAGGGGTGCATGGACGACGACCAGCAGGTGAGCACGACCGATGCGGCGCACCACTCGACCGATCGGCTGATCCGAATCACCGGCCGATTCGTCGGTGTCGGTTACGGGGCGTACCTGCTGCTGTTGATTCCCGATATCGCACGCACCGGAAACGTCGTTCCCGGGTGGTGGACTCCGACGACAGTGGCCGTCGTGTTCGGCACCGGTTTCGCCTTCGCGGCCTCCACATTTCACCCCAGCATCGGAGTGATTCGTACGGCCGGATCCATCGCCGCGCTGGCGTTCCCGGTCATGGCCGCGCTGTGGTGGACTGCCTGGGACGGCGTGACGTTCGATCAGGGGGGAACGTTTCTCGCGGCATTTCCCGGCGTGGCGGCACTTGCTGCTGCGACGGTGTGGCACCCCGTCCCGGCGTTCGTTCACATGACCGTCAGCGTCGTTCTCGTACAGCTCTCCAATCAAGCTGTGCGAGAACCGTTCCCCCGCAGCAACATCGTCGCGGAGATCTGCTTCGCAATGATGTTCTGCACGGTGTTCGTCGCCGCAACACTGGCCGCGGTACGTACCGGACGCATTCTCGACGCGACGATCTCCACAACACACGACGACGCAGCCCGGGCGGCTGCGGCCACCGCGCGCGAGGTCGAACGCGAACGGTTGGACGCGCTGATCCACGACGAGGTCATGTCCTCACTGCTCGCCGTGACTCGCCACGGCCGCACTCCCAGCCTGGCGCGTCAGGCCCGCTCGGCTCTGATGCATCTGGATGACCTGACCACGGGCATCGTCCTCGAAACGTTCTCGGCCGACGAGGTTTTGGCTCAGCTCCGGTCTGCCGCAACGACGGTCGACGAGTCGATCGAATTCACCGTGAAAGACGACTTGCTGGAGCGGACGGAGCAGTACCCGGTCGAGACAGTACGAGCCATCGCTGCCGCACTGGCCGAAGCGTTGCGCAACAGTCTGATTCACGCACAGGCATCGAAACGGTCGGTCACAGCACGGCTGGCTCCGTCGACGGTGGAGATCACCGTGATGGACGACGGCATCGGCTTCGATCGACGCTCGGTGCCGCCCCACCGACTCGGCGTCGCCGTCAGCATCGAGGGCCGGATGCGGCAGCTCGACGGCGGATCTGCCGACATCGTGTCCTCCGCCGCAGGCACCATCGTGCGATTGGGCTGGAAGCGATGAACGGCGAGGACGTTCGCGATCTGCTGTCGATGAAGTCGGCAGCTGCATATGCGGTTGCCGGATTCTTCATCCTCGCGTGCCTGGTGTGTGCATCGACGACCCTGACCGGGGTGTCCGCGGTGTGGCCCGAATACGCGGCGGTGCTGGTGCTCTCGGCCGCGGTCATCCTGTTGCTCCGCGCGCCGGGTGACCCACCGAGCCTGCGGTCGACCGTACTGATGACCCTATCGGGCCCGGTGGCAGCCGCCCTGGTCTTCACAGTGGTGCCGGTACCACTGAACGGGAGCCTGCAGACGTGGCCGCTGGGCATGCCACTGGTGATCTACACCTTCATGTGCGTCCGCGGTCGGACGCTGGCCGCGTGGGTCGGGTTGACACTGACTATGTCCGTGGCCATCGGTTGGGCGGTCGTGACGGGTCAGGGATTTCTGTACGGACTTTCGTTCAGCGCCATCAACATCGCGCCGCTGTTGATGGCGACGTTCTTCGCGTTCACCATCCGTCCGCTGGCCGCGGCAATTTTCGAGCTGCGCAGGCAGTCGACGGTGCGCATCGCGTCCCAGGCTGCCGCGGCGGCAGTTCTCGAGGAACGCGACGCTCGGCTGGCCAGTCTCGACGCCTTGGCCCGTCCGCTGCTGCAGCGCATCGCCGACGGTCCCGATCCCACCGACGAGGAGATCCTCGCGTGTCGGCTGCTCGAAGCCGAACTTCGCGACACCCTGCGCGCCCGCGGTCTCGTTCGACCCGACCTCGCTCGCGCGGCCAGGTCTGCGCGGGCCCGCGGGGTGGAGGTCATGCTGCTCGACGACCGATCTCCGAACGCTCTCGACGACGACGCCCGAGAACGCATCGTGGCCGCCGCGTCGAGCGCACTCGATGCCGCCGAAGCAGGCGCGGTGACGGTCCGGCTCCTACCTCCTGGCCGTCCCGTGGCGGCGACGATTCTGCTCGACGACCTGGGCGACGGTGCACACCGAGTCGAGTACGACCACACCGGGCGCAACCGAAGCTGACGGCCGGGTTTGGGCGCAGACCGTCGTGGTTACCCTGCGGCGGACCAGTTGGTCTGCCGCACCGGCAGCCGATGAACGGAGCCCAGCAATGCCTCTCGATCGTCGATCCTTCCTGATCGGATCCGGTGCCGCCGCAGTGCCGTTGCTGCTGGCGGGGTGCGGTTTCGTCAAGTCCAGCCCGTCGCACCAGGCCGAGGGCACGCTGACGTTCACCACGTGGGGAACCGACGCCGAGTTGGCCGGCTTCCGAGCCTCGATCGACGCGTTCGAGGCGGCCAATCCCGGGTCGACGATCACCCTCAACGCGGTGCCGTACGAGCAGATGTTCACCAACATCGACGCCCAGCTCCAGGCGGGCAATCCGCCCGACATCTTCCGCGTGCCGTACTACACGTTCGGCGCGTATGCAGGCCGCGGCCAACTGCTGGATCTGTCGCCGCTGTTGGAAACGGACACACGTGATCAGTTCACGCCGACGGCGTGGGCTGCGGTGCAGAACGGCGGAATTCCCTACGGCCTGCCGCACCACACCGATACCTCGGCAATTCTGGTGAACCGAAACCTGTTGTCGCAGGCCGGTATCGACTCGGTTCCGACCACGCTGGACGACGCCTGGACGTGGGACGAGTTGGCGTCGATCGGTGACCGACTGCGTTCCTCGCTGCCGGCGGACCAGTACCCGTGGGCCTACAACTGGCAGGGCAACGGTGTCACCCGCTGGCTCAGCCTGCTGTTCCAGGCCGGCGGATCCTTCCTGGCCGAGGACCAGAAGACGCCACTGATCGACTCCGACGAGGCTCGACGGGCCGTCGAATTCTCGTCGTCCTTCTTCTCGAAGAGCTACGTGCCGGCCAACAACACCATCGCGTCGTCGAGTTACGCCAGCGAGGCCTGGTTCTCGCAGTCGGTGGCCATGGTCTGGTCGGGTGCGTTCCAATTGCCCGACGCCGATGCCACGGCCAGTTTCGATTGGACGGCCACCTACGCGCCGCGAGATCGCCGGGGCGGCGGCGACTTCGGCGGCAACGCACTGGTGGCGACGTCGCAGACCTCTCAGCCGGAGCTGGCGGCGTCGTTCCTCGAGTTCGTCACCCAGCAGGAGCAGATGCGGAACTTCTGCCGTGCCGCCTCACTGCTGCCGACGCGCAACGACCTGCTCAACTCCGACCTCGAGTTCGATGTTCGCTCGGAACTGGCTCCGATCTTCGCGGCACAGGCGACCACCGTGCAGCCGCAGGATGCAGCTCAGGTGGCATCCCCGTCGATGTCGGCGATCATCCCGGTTCTGAAGGAGCAGCTCGATCTCGCGTTCGCGGGTTCGCAGGATGCCGCTGCCACCGTCTCCGCGTTGCAGAGCGGAATAGCCGAGGTCACCGGCGCATGACGGCCGAACCGATCACCCGGGCCGGGCAGAAAACCGGGCCAGGGCCCGAAGCCGAGACCAAGCGCGCCGGGGCCAGGAAGGAGGCGTTCGCAGCCGCCGGGTTTCTCGCCCCCAGCTACGCACTGTTGGCGGTGTTCGTGCTCGTTCCCCTCGTCGCCGCGTTCGTCGTCAGCCTGCAGCAGACGGACGGATTCGGTGCAGGCGAGTTCGTCGGCGCAGCGAATTACGCACGCCTGGTGGAGGATCCGCTGTTCTGGCGGGCACTGATCAATACTCTGCTGTTCACCGCGTTGGTGACTCCGCTGTCGATGCTGTTCGGTCTGATCGCGGCCGTACTGCTCAATTCCGCGCTGCCCGCCCGGCCGCTGTGGCGCTCGCTGGTGATCCTGCCGATGGCCGTCTCCGGTGTGGCGACCGGCCTGATCGGCATTCTGGTGTTCGACCAGAACTCGGGTGTGCTCAACAATCTGATCGGGTTCCTCGGTCTGCCCGCCATCGACTGGCAATCGTCTCCAGGGCCGGCATTCGCATCGATCGTCATCGCCACCGTGTGGTGGCGCACCGGGCTGAACATGCTGATCTACCTGGCCGGCCTTCAAGGTCTCGGTCCCGATCTGTACGAGGCGGCCCGGTTGGACGGTGCCAACGCGTTCCAACGCTTCCGGAACGTGACGGTGCCGCTGCTCGGTCCGACGTCGTTCTTCCTGCTGGTGCTCAACGTCATCTACTCGTTCCAGGTGTTCGATCTGGTCTTCGTTCTCACCGGCGGCGGACCGGGCGGGGCGACATCGGTGTTGGTCACCTACGCCTACGAGACGGGGTTCGTCACCCGCGATCAGGGCTACGCCGCGTCGATCGGCATGGTGCTGTTCCTGTTCGCCCTCGTCTTCGCCGCCGCACAGTGGCGCGCGAGCCGAACGAAGGATCTGGTCGAATGAGTGGGCCGAGGAACGCGTCCGCTCGCCGGGCACAGGTACTGCGCACGGTGGTCATCGCCGTCATCGGCCTGATCACCGTCGCTCCGCTGTACTGGATGCTCGCCGTGGCGTTCTCGACTCGCGGCGAGTTGCTGGGCGGCGGCGAACTGCGCCTGTGGCCGCGCCAGGTGACGTGGGAGAACGTCACTCGCGTGTTCGACTCGTTCCCGGTCGCGACGTGGCTCGGCAACTCGATCGCCATCGCCGTCGTGGTCACGATCATCACCGTGGTCACGAGCCTGCTCGCGGGATATGCGTTTGCACACTTGAGGTTTCGGTTCTCGACGCCACTGTTCTTCATCGCGCTGGCCACGTTGGTGTTGCCCGTGCAGGTGATCATGGTGGCACTGTTCCGCATCGTCGTCGGCCTCGGCCTGTACGGCACGTACTGGGCGGTGATCCTGCCGAGTTCGGCGTCGGCGTTCGGGCTGTTCCTCGCACGCCAGTTCATGCTCGGCATTCCGCGTGAGCTGCTCGAGGCGGCGCGTCTCGACGGTGCCGGGCATTGGCAGATCTTCCGGCGCGTCGTGCTGCCCCTGTCGGGACCGCTGATCGCTGTCCTCACCTTCATGAGCCTGCTGCAATCGTGGAACGATTTCGCGTGGCCACTGATCGCGCTGCGGGAGAACGAGTTGTTCACCTTGCCCATCGGCCTGCTGTACCTGCAGGGCCAGGCGAACAGCGACTACGGTGCCACGATGGCGTTCGCACTGATCAACGTCGTGCCGATGGCACTGCTGTTCCTGTTCTTCCAGAAGTACTTCATCGCCGGATTCGCGCGCAGCGGGATCAAGTAGGTCCCATCCAGGGTGCCTGAAGGTGGGTGAGGTGTCCCGCCGGTTATGGTGCAAGCGACTACGAGGTCGCTGCCTGTGCCGCGGCCCGCCACCGTGAGCGAAGGGGATCGTACGACGTGGAGATTTCAGGAACAGCAGCACTTGTCACCGGTGGAGCGTCGGGCCTCGGTGCCGCAACGGCCGCTCGTCTGGCCGCCGCAGGCGTCACCGTGTTCGGGCTCGATCTGCCGCAGTCCATCGAGCGCGCCGGAGACAGCGTCCCGGCCGGGGTGACTCTGCTGCCCGCCGACGTCACCAGCGAGGCCGAGGTCGAGGCCGCCCTGGACACGATCGTCGCATCCGGTGTGCCGCTGCGCATCGTCGTCAACTGTGCAGGCGTGGGCTGGGCCGGGCGCATCCTGTCCAAGAAGGGACCGCACGATCTCGAGCTGTTCCGCACCGTCATCACCATCAACCTGCTGGGCACGTTCAACGTGATGCGGCTGGCCGCGAACCGGATGCAGTCACAGTCGACCGTCGACGATGCAGGCCAGCGCGGCGTCGTCATCAACACCGCGTCCGTCGCGGCGTTCGAGGGCCAGATCGGCCAGATCGCCTACACCGCCTCCAAGGGCGGCGTGCACGCGATGACCATCACTGCCGCCCGCGACCTCGCGCAGGTCGGCATCCGCGTCAACACCATCGCGCCCGGCATCGTCGACACTCCGATGTTGGCCGGCGTCACCGAGGAATACCGTCAGGGCCTCGAGGCGTCGGTGCCGTTCCCGTCGCGCCTGGCTCAGCCCACCGAGTACGCGCAGCTGGTCCAGATGATCGCCGAGCACGATTACCTCAACGGCGAGACCATCCGCATGGACGGCGCGATCCGCATGGCACCGCGGTAACCACCGACCACTCCGCGTGGCCCCGCCGATCGGTGCGGGGTCACGCGCGAGCGCGCAGGTCCGCCACCGTCGGGATCTCCTTCTCCGCACGGTCGGACATCCACTCGCGCAACACTTTCGTCGCCAGAACATCGTCCTCGTTGTAGACGAGCAGTCGCTCGCGTTGCGTGTGGTCGGGCTCCGCGTCGTATCCGACGGCTTCCCGATACCAGCCCATGGACGCCTCGCCGCCGGCCTCGTCGTCACGCCACGCGAATCCTGCCACCGGCGCAATCTTCTTCAAACCCTTGCCGTTCGGGCAGATGAACTGATCACTGACGGCCTGATAGATGTCGACCCACTGCTCACTGTCGATGAACTCGTGGATCTGCGCCTCGGTGGGCACCCCGGGAACGTCGGCGAAGCGGCGGGCCGAATCGAGCAACCACTTGTCCTCCGCCTGCCGTGAATAGCAGTACGCGGCAAAGGTTTTGCCGCGCGCGGCCGCGTCGGCTCTGGTGTCCATCAGCCAGTTCCAGAACACCGCGAACGAGCGGCCCTCGTCCACGGTCGGCAGCGGATCCCAGGTGACGAAGCCGCGATAGGTCGGCGGCGGGCCACCCGCTTCGGTGAGCAGCGTGCCCCACAGGTACGCGCCGTGTTCCTGATAGCTCTCCATGTCCACGTCCACCTCGACGTCGGCGCGGTGCACCGTCACGGTCTCCGAGCGCCGCAGCAACGGCACGTCGGCTCGCCAGGCCAGCGCCGCGGACACGGCGTCGTCGAAGTTTCCGAAAGGCCACTCCTCCGGTGCCGGGCCGGTCCACTGCGCCAACTCGTCGATGGTGCGCACGCCCGCGCTGCGCAGCACATCTGCGCGGGAACCGGAGGCCACCAGCGAAACGTCACGAACGGCCTCGAGTTGCGGCTTGCAGTCGAACCACCACGAACAGGATCGGCACTCACTGACCTGGGAGGGAACAGTGAACGCGGTGCCCTGTGCCACCGAGAGCCGGTCTGCGAAGCGGGTGTCGTATTCGTCGAGGACCGAGGTGAGATCGTGCACCAGCATGCATTCGCCCTTGTAGCCCACCGCGCCGCCGACGGGCGTGGCCGTGGCCAGGCCCTCGTGCGCCAGCATGCGATACAGGTGAGCGAGCCGGAGCTGGTCGCGGAGTTGGCTGCGCACCTTGCGGGTCTCGTCGATCGCCGGAGACCATCGATCGAGCGGGGTGGTGCGCGCGCCGCGGCCGGGGTCGGTGACCTTGTGGTTGACCACGATCACCGGGATGTAGCCGCCGGACGCGTCGCGGACGAGCAGTTCGCTGCGCCCGCGTCGACCGGTGTCGCGTTCGAGGGGCAGTACCGCGTTCCAGATGCGTTCCACTCCGTCCCGACAGGCGGCGACGGTGGCGTCGGCAGCGTCTCGGGCGGTGGGCTCGTCGATCTCGGTCCACAGCATCGGATCGTCCACGGCCAGCTGCGCGCGGATGTTCTCCCGGTGGGCCTGAGCTGCTTCTCGACGCTGCCGCACCCCTGGGTTCTCGGGTTCACCGCGCAGCAACGATCCGTACGCGGTGTCGAGATAGAGCCGGTGCCTGCACCGCGTCAACGATCCGGCATCGAGCAGCACGGGTGCAGGAGCTCGTCGACCGTTCACACTTCAAGACATTAGGTCAGCCCTCCGACAGCCGGTGCAGATCACCGCCCGTCAGCCTGCGAACACCACCGCCCGATAAGGTGTGTGGAACGCACTTTTCCCGCCCAGCAGCACATGTCAGGAGCCTTGTCGATGGGTTTGTTTCGCAAGCGTAAGGGTCGTGCCACTCGCAAGGCAGAGGCCAAAGCTCTCAAGCACAAGGCAACACTCGAAGCGAAGCTGGGCGCGAAGAACGAGCGCAAGCAGTTGAAGGCGATCGCGAAGGCACAGCGCAAGCTCAGCGCGGTGGAGGCCAAGTCGCAGAAGAACGTCGAGAAGGCGCAGGTCTCTGCTCTCAAGGCTCAGCAGAAAGCTGCGATGCAGGGAACACTGAGCGTGGCTCAGATCCGCAAGTATCTCGGTATTGCCCGGCTGCTGATTCCGGTGTTGGCCCCCATCCTCTACCGCGGTGCGACCGTCGTTCGTGCGCAGCTCGACAGCCGCAAGGCGCAGCAGCTCGGTGTTGCACCCGATCAGCTCAGCGAGTACACCGGCCACGGCGGCAAGCTCAGCGCACGGATCGCCGGTGCCGAGAAGTCGCTCGGCACCATCGGTGCGCGCCACTCCGATCCCGAGACCAAGAGCTTCGGTGCCGCGATCAGCGAGCGTCTCGACGATCTGACCACCGCTGTCCGCGCATCCGAGCAGATGCCGCCCGCTCGCCGCAAGACCGCACACGCCGCTATCTCCGCAGAGCTCGACGGCATCGAGGCCGATCTGCTCGCCCGTCTCGGCGTGCGCTGACCCCTGAACGAACCGATGACCGACAGCTCCGCCGCCCCGCTTCGCGGCGGAGCTGTCGGTATCGTCACCGCGGCGCTCGCGGTGGCCGCACACGGCATGGCCGGCGGCGACTGGCCCGACGGTTCTGCCCTGGCCCTGCTGATCGTCGTCGGCATCGGTATCGGTGCCATGACAGCCCTGCCCAGGCGTTCGACCGTTCTGCTGCTCCCGGCTCTGCTGACCGGCCAACTCGTCGCCCACATCGCGCTGAGCCTCGGCAGCGCAGCTCAGATGCACGCACACTCCCTGCTTCCCAGCACAGCCATGATCGCCTTCCACGCGGTCGCCTCGGTCGTCGCCGGATTCACGATCGCCGCGGCCGAGCGCATCTACGGCCCGATCACCTCCATCGTCCGAGCGGTTCTCGCCCTCCTCACTCCCCTGCCCGACGGTTCCGCCGTCGGTCGCGTCTCCATGTCCGTTGCGGTTCCGTCGGTGGACGGCACTGCGCTCGACTGGGTCATCTCTCGTCGCGGGCCCCCGGTGTCGATCTACTGACCGACACTCCTTTTCCCGCACATCTCTGCACAGAAATGACCCAATCCATGAAGAGCTCTCTTTCCCGTGCCCTGTTCGTCTCAGGAGCCACCGTCGGCGCGTTGCTGATCGGCGCAGGCGCAGCGTCCGCACACGTCGTCGTCTCGGCACCCGACGCCGCGCAGGGCGGCTACTCGGTGCTGACGTTCCGCGTTCCCACCGAGTCCGATACTGCCTCGACCAGTTCGGTCAAGGTGACCCTGCCTGGCTTGAATTCTGCTCGTACGCAGCCCATCCCGGGCTGGACGTCCACCGTCGAGAAGGACTCGGCCGATCTGGCGGTGTCGGTGACGTGGACGGCGAACCCCGGTTCCGAGGTCGGCCCGGGCCAGTTCCAGCAGTTCCTGCTCTCCGCGGGACCGCTGCCCGAGCAGGAGACCGTCTCGTTCCCGGCCACTCAGACCTACACCGACGGTGAGGTCGTGAACTGGGACGAGCCGATGACCGAGGACGGTAGCGAGCCCGAATTGCCCGCTCCCACTCTGACTCTGGCCGCGGCCGGCGGTGATGCGCACGGCAGCACCCACACCGAGACCACCGCAACAGCGGAGGCGTCGACGACGTCGGAGGACAACACCGCGCGCTGGCTCGCCGGCGTCGGACTCGTACTGGGAGCCGTCGGCGCAGGTCTGGGCATCGGCGCGACGATCAGGGCGCGGCGCTCGTGAGATCGCTCGTAGTTTCCACGAAGGCACTGCTCGTCTCGGCCGCAGCACTGCTGGTGCTGTTGATCGCCGCACCGATCGCGTCGGCGCATTCGCAGGTCACCGGGTACAGCCCGGCCGACGGCTCCTCCCTCGACTCGTCTCCGGCGACGGCGTCGGTGTCGTTCAACGAGGTGCCGCAGTCGCAGTTCGCCACGCTCAACGTCGTCGGGCCCGACGGCAACATCTGGTCGAAGGGCGACGCACGCATCGAGGGCCAGAGCGTCGTCGTCGACGTCGGTGAACTGGGACCGATCGGCGAGTACACCCTCGCGTACCGCATCACCTCGGCCGACGGTCATCCCGTGAGCGGCACGGCGACGTTCACGCTGACGCAGGAAGGTTCCGGCACTCCCGGGGCACCGGCCGACGCGTCGGGCACCTCGGAGGAGTCGGACGGCGGATTCCTCGGCGGCTACGGACACATCGTGTTGATCGTGGTCGCGGTTCTGGCCTTCGCGGGCGCGTTGGGGTTCGCCCTGCGCAAGCCGAAGACCCAGAAGTAGTACCGACGTGGCTGCGGTGGGCGAGAGAAGCGTTCGGTTGGTGCTCGCCGCCGCAGCTGCGGCGTTGCTGGGGGTCGCGGCGGCATTCGCGCTGGCGTACCCCACCTTTCCCGGTGGGTCGTCGTGGCTACGGGTGATCGCGGTGGCGTCGGGCTCGGTGGTGTTGGGGTTCGGAGTTCTCGCTGTCCTGGACGCCAGTTCCGAGTCCCGACGCCCCGCCGTCGACCCGCTGGTGATGTGGCGCGCGATCGGCTATCTGTCGGGGCTGTGGGCGGTGGCCGAGTTCGTTCTGCTGGCCGCTGCGGCAGCCGATTCGGCCGGGCGTACGCCACTGACGTTGTCGCCGAGCGCTTTCACCACGTTCGCCACCTCGATCTCGGTGGGCCGTCTGGGTTCGGCGACGGTGATCCTGACGCTCGCTCTGTGCGCCGTCGGGGTGGCCGGGTATCGGTCGGGGGCGAGCTGGTCTCCGATTCCGGTGATCGTGCTGGCGTCCCTCGCCCTGGTGGCGCGGCCGATCACCGGTCACATGTCGCAGTTCGCGTTCGGATCCTTCGCCGTTGCCGTGCATGTGCTGTGCGCGTCGGTGTGGCTCGGTGTACTGGGTGCGATGGCGCTGAGTCTACGGAGCAAATCGGCGTGGGCGACTCTGTTGCCGGTCTATTCGCGGGTCGCGTTCTGGTGCGTCGTCGGGGTGGCCACCACCGGGGTGCTGGACGCGGTTCTGAAGCTCGACAGCCTCGGCGCCGTGGTCGAGACCGGTTACGGCCGAATCGTTCTCGCGAAGGTTCTCGCCACGGTGATCCTGGTCGCGTTGGCTCACCGGATCCGTGGGACGTGGTTGCCGACCGTCGCAGCACACCGATCTACGGTGGAGCACTCGGTGGGACGAGCGGCCGCACACGTCTGCCTGCTGGTGGTGGCGTTCGGCTTGGCCGCGGCGCTGGCGACCACCGCGTGAGCCGGCGGTAGGCACAACCGTGTCGGTGCGCTGTACTAGCCTGAGTGCATGCCGAAGTTGACTGTGGTGCCGGGTGGATCCTCGGCACCTGCGCTCGGCCGCATCCACACTGTCGCAGAGTTCTTCGCCGGTATCGGCTTGGTGCGAATGGGCTTGGAGCAGGCCGGTTTCGAGGTCTCGTGGGCCAACGACATCGAGCGCGACAAGCACCACATGTATCGCCAGC
Source organism: Rhodococcus sp. 06-470-2 (assembly GCF_002258235.1). Lineage (NCBI taxonomy): Bacteria > Bacillati > Actinomycetota > Actinomycetes > Mycobacteriales > Nocardiaceae > Rhodococcus > Rhodococcus sp. 06-470-2. The sequence goes on from NZ_NOYB01000008.1 coordinate 30,551, forward strand.
ACTTCGGTGACGATGCAGGCCATTTTCAACTCGGCGATGTTGCCCACACCCGGGGAGACGACCTGCCCGACGATTTGTCGTTGGCGTGGGCGTCGTTTCCGTGCACCGACCTGTCGTTGGCCGGGGGCCGCGCCGGTCTGGCGGGCAAGAACTCCTCGACGTTCCGGCATTTCACGCGGGTGTTGAGTGAGCTCGGTGCCGCTCGGCCGAAGGTGGTGGCGCTCGAGAACGTCGTCGGGCTGGCCACCAGTCACGGCGGCGACGATCTGGCCGCAGCGGTGCGAGAACTCAACGAGCTCGGCTACTCGGTCGATGTGCTCACCATCGATGCTCGACGCTTCGTTCCGCAGTCGCGGCCACGCCTGTTCCTGATCGGCGCGCAGAATCCCCCCGAGGATGCCCGCGATCCCAACAGTGAGCTGCGGCCGGATTGGTTGCAGGCGGTGTACGGCGATTCGACGTTGCTGACGCACCGCGCTCCGTTGCCGAGTCCGCCGATTCCGTTGACCAGCGGCCTCGGCGATGTGGTCGAGCGCATGGACTACCGAGACGATCGGTGGTGGGACACAGCCCGTACCGCGGCGTTCGTGCAGTCGTTGTCGCCGATTCAGTTGCAGCGCATCGAGATTCTGAAGAAGTCCCGCAAGGTCAGCTACCGCACCGCCTACCGTCGCACCCGCAACGGCGTCGCTGTCTGGGAGGCTCGGCCCGACGACATCTCCGGCTGCCTTCGTACCGCCCGCGGCGGTTCGTCGAAGCAGGCGGTGGTGAAGATGGGCAACGGCCGGTTGCAGGTGCGTTGGATGACGCCGCTCGAATACGCTCGCCTGATGGGTGCCGGCGAGTACACACTCGACGGTCTGCGAAACAACCAGGCGCTCTTCGGTTTCGGTGATGCGGTGTGCGTTCCCGTGGTCACGTGGCTCGCGGAGCACTACCTGATGCCACTGGTCAGCGGAACGATGCATGCATCGAATACAGCTGCGGCGCATGTCCAGTCACGGTAAGTCCTCGCTGCGGTCGTCTGCCGTCGCGCCGCGCAAGAGCACTCTTCCCGCGGACGATGTGCAGTCCTTTCGCGCGGCCCTGCGAGAAGTGCTGAGCGAGAGGGACGATCAGGGCCGGGTGTGGTCGGCGGCCAAGTGGGGCGTGTATGCGTTCTACGATTACGACGGCGAGCCGATCTACGTGGGGCAGACCAAGGAAAAGCTCAGCGTTCGGGTGCAGCGTCACCTGACCAACCAGCGCACCGACGCCGTCGCGATGCGGGTACTCGACGTCTTCGAGGTCGCGGAAATCGAGATCTGGCCGCTGTGGCAGTACGAGGATCTCAAGAAGTCCGACGGCGCAGAACGATTCCGCGCAGCCGAGCGTGATCTGAACGCTCACGAGTACACGGCGTACCTCGAGGCCATCGACAAGTCTCGACACAAGGCGATCCTGAACGAGAAGATCCCACCGGTCTCGGAGCCCATCGCACTCCCGGCGTCGCTGCGTCGATCGTTGATCTCGGAGCAGACCCGCCGCGAGCGCGGGCACCCCGACATCCGCATCGCCCGTCGTGCCGAGACGATTTCGCGATTGGCTGCGGTCACCCGCGAACGCGGTGAGGTCTCCGAGGGTCTACGGCGCGTACTCGTGGTCCAGGCCGTGCGCCTGGCCTACCTGTCGGCCGAGCGACTCGCCTTCGTCGAGGGACATCCCCTCCCCGACCCCGCAGCCATCGACGTCACCGCCCTGGTGGGATCGGTGCTGCACGAGCGCAGTGAGCCTGACGATCTCGAAGACACGGAAGATGCGATCGAGTCCGCGGACACCACCGAGCCCGACGGCGAGTTGGACCTGTTCAGCGAGTACTGACTCGCCCCGCCGTAGGCTCGCCTCGTGCCACTTCCCCCTCACGTTGCCGATCTCACCAGCATCGATCTGCTGCTGTCGGTGGCCGAGCTCGGCAGCATCGGGCGAGCGGGCAGAGCCCACGGCATGTCGCAGCCGGCGGCCAGTGCGCGCATCCGTGCCCTCGAACGCCGCGTCGGCGCGCCATTGCTGACACGGGGCGCGCGCGGAACGGTACTGACCGAACTCGGTGAGCTCGTCGCCAGTTGGGCTGCGCCGGTCGTTCGGTCCGCCGAGGACTTGGCGACGGCCATCGCCACGTTGCACGCCGAACGCATCGGCCATGTGCAGATTGCCGCGAGTCAGACTGTCGCAGAGTATCTACTGCCGCGCTGGCTGGTCACGCTGCACACGCTTGTCCCGCACATCGTGCCGACGCTGAGTTCGGGTAACTCGACGGTGGTCGCCGAGAAGGTGCTCGCGGGAACCGCCGACCTCGGTTTCATCGAAAGCCCCAGTGTCCCTACGGCTCTGGATCACCGTACCGTTGCCACCGACGAACTGGTGCTGGTGGTGGCACCGGACCACTCGTGGGCCGCCACTGCGCCGTCGGCCACCGAGATCGTCGGCACCGCCCTGGTGACGCGGGAGGCCGGGTCGGGGACGCGCTCGGCCTACGAAAGCGCCTTGGCAGCAGCGGGTCTCGGGCAACCGGCCTCGCCGCTCCTCGAGGTCTCCTCGACGACGGCGATCAAGTCCGCGGTCGGAGCGGGAATAGGCGGAGCCGTGCTGAGCTCACTGGCCGTCGCTCCCGAGCTGGCTGCCGGGACCCTGGTCCGCGTACCGATTCCAGGACTGACACTGCATCGTGAACTGCGGGCGATCTGGCCGTCCGGCCGCGCGCCGAGGGGACCGGCCGCGGAGTTGCTCACCGTGGCTGCGAAGACGCAGCCATAACCCTGGGTTATGACTGAGTGTTGAACCGGTGCCTACCGAGCCGGCACGGCACCCCGCAGGCTGAACACATGACGGTGACAGCTCCTACCCGCGTGGTGCGCCGCCAGCCCTTCGAGCACATCACCCCCAACTGGTTCGCCGCGGTGATGGGGACCGGCATCGTGGCCACCGCGGCCGCGACGTTGCCGGTGCAGTCCCCGGCTCTGCACGTGTTCGCGGTCGCAGTCTGGGTCTGCGCAGCTACGGCGCTCGTCGTGATCGGTGTGGCCTTCGCGATGCACTGGATCGGGCACCGCGACCGAGCTGTCACCTATGCCCGGCACCCGGTGATGGTGCAGTTCTACGGCGCTCCGCCGATGGCACTGCTCACCGTCGGCGCGGGAGCAGGCCTCCTCGGTACGGACCTGCTCGGATCCACCGCGGCGACCGCGCTGTTCGCCGGTCTGTGGATCGCCGGGACGATCACCGGTCTGCTCACCAGCGTCGTGGTTCCCTTCCGCATGATCACCTCCGTTCACCGGGAGCAGGTCACAGCCCTACCCGCATGGCTGATGCCCGTCGTTCCGCCGATGGTCTCCGCGTCGACCGGGGCGTTGCTGCTTCCGCACCTACCTGAGGGCCAATGGCGGCTGGCGTTGCTGTGCGCCTGCTACGCGATGTTCGGGCTGTCGCTGATCGTTGGGATGATCACGCTGACTCTGATCTACGGGCGTCTGCTGCACGGCGGTCTCCCGCCCGTCGACGCGGCTCCCACCGTGTGGATCACGCTGGGACTCATCGGCCAGTCGATCACCGCAGCGAACCTGCTCGGCACCGACGCATCGACGGTGTTCACCGGCGCACAATCCTCGATCGCCGTCGGACTGCACGTCTTCGGCATCGGCTACGGGCTGATCATGGGCGGCTTCGGTGTGCTGATGTTCGCGCTCGCCACGGCTCTCACCGTGCACGCGGCGCGCAGGAACCTGGGGTTCTCGCTGACGTGGTGGTCGTTCACCTTTCCCGTCGGCACCTGCGTCACCGGGGCGAGTGCCCTGGGACATGCACTGAATTTCGGTGCGGTGCAGGCTCTGGCCGTTGCCCTGTACCTCTTGCTGCTCGCCGCCTGGTTCACCGTGGCCACCCGCACTCTTCGCGGTATCCGGCGCGGAGACTTGTTGTACCCCGCCTGATCTCACATGTGCGAGAGCACGTTCACCACGTTGCCGTCGGAGTCGCGAAAGAAGAATCGGCGTACGCCCCACTCCTCGTTGGTGATCTCGTAGACGATCTCGAGTTCGGCGTCCATCGCTGCCCGGTACGCCGCGTCCACGTCGTCCACTTCGATCGACGCCGACGGGTTGACCGGCCCGGTGGGATCGATGGTGATCAGGCTCAGCTGCGCCGCACTGTCACCCGACGGCGCGAGCGTGGCGATCCACCCGTGATTCATCACCACCTCCATGCCGGTGACCTGGACGTACCTGTCCAGCGCCGCATCGAGATCGGTGACCGTGAGCAATGGCATCGCGCGCACAACGTCCATGCCCGGACTGTATCGCCCACCCCGACCGCGGATCGACTCCCCAGTTTCGGATTTCCGACTGCGATCGGAGGCACGAATCCATATCCGAGGAGCCGATCGCGATCCGGCTCCAACCCTGTGACCCACCAGACAGGAATAATGTTTGCTTAGCGCATGTATGTATATATATGGTTGCAGACAGCAAGTAAATGGAACTCATCGTTGGAGCACTCATGGCAGTTCGATCCACTACAGCGGAGTCGCTGGTCGAAGAGGTCTTCCTCTTCGGGCGCACGCTGAAGCGGGCCGTGACCACCGGAGTCGAGGATTCACCCCTGCCGCAGGCGCTGACCGGAGTGTTGGCCATCCTGGCGACCGAGGGCGAATGCAGACAGACCGACCTGGCCAGCAGGCTCTGCGTCAGCCAGTCCGCCCTCAGCCGGCAGATCGCGGACCTCGTCGACCTCGGCTACATCGATCGGCATCCCGATCCGGACGACCGAAGGGCGTCCCGGGTCTGTGTGTCGGACGTCGGCCAGGTTCGACTGAAACAAATCTGGGACAGACGCGCACGTCGCCTGGCAGAGATGCTGAGCGGCTGGAGCGAGTCCGAGGCACTCGATGCACTCGACTCGATCCGCAAACTGAACGACACCTTCAACGAAGACGCCCACGCCCAGCACCAGGACGTGGTCCGCATTGAATCGATTGCGAGATAGAACATGACTACATCTGCGGAAACTCCGCCCAATCAGGCAGTCGTCGATCCCGACGCGATGTCGCACCGCCAGATCCTCGAGGCACTCACCGGCCTGCTGGCTGCGCTGTTCACCGCGCTGCTGAGCACCACGATCGTCTCGACGGCGCTGCCCACCATCATCGGTGATCTGAAGGGTTCGCAGACCGCGTACGCCTGGGTCATCACCACAGCCCTGCTGGCCAACGCCGCCTCCACTCCCATCTGGGGCAAGCTCGCCGACCTGTTCAACAAGAAGGTGCTGGTCCAGAGCGCGATCGTCATCTTCGTCGCGGGCTCCCTGATCGCCGGCTTCGCACACAACGTGCCGGTACTGCTGGCTGCCCGCGTCGTCCAGGGCATAGGCATGGGTGGTCTGACGGCACTCGTCATCGCCATCATCGGCACCATCGTCTCGCCGCGTGATCGCGGCCGCTACTCCGGCTACACCGGAGCGGTCATGGCCGTGTCGATGTCCGGTGGCCCGATCCTGGGCGGCGTCATCGTCGACAGCCCCCTCGGCTGGCGTTGGTGCTTCTTCGTCTGCGTGCCGCTTGCCGTGATCGCCCTCGGACTGCTGCAGAAGACCCTGCACATCAAGACCGTCCGCAAGGACAACGTCTCCATCGACTGGCTCGGCGCACTCCTGCTCACCGCAGGCGTTTCCGTTCTCCTCGTCTGGGTCTCGTTCGCAGGCAAGGCGGACTACTACGCCTGGATCTCCCGTGAGACTGCCTACCTGGTGGGCGGCGGAGTTCTGCTGCTGATCCTGACGGTCGTCGTCGAGGCTCGGCACAAGTCGCCGATCATCCCGCTCAAGATCGTCACCGAGCGAACGACCGGCCTGGCCATCATCGCCTCCATCGCCGTCGGTGTCGGCCTCTTCGGAGCCACCACCTTCCTCGGCCAGTACTTCCAGACCGCTCGCGGCTACACCCCGACCGAAGCCGGATTGCTCTCCATCCCACTGGTGTTCGGCATGCTCGTGGCCTCCGTCGGTTCGGGTCAGCTCATCACCAAGTTCGGAAAGTGGAAGCCGTTCATCGTCACCGGATCCATCCTGCTGGTGATCGGATTCCTGCTCCTGGGCACCATCGATCACGCCACCAGCCTGGTCACGGTCGGCATCTTCATCACGATCGTCGGCCTCGGTACCGGCATGCTGATGCAGAATCTCGTTCTCGCAGTGCAGAACACGGTCAGTGTGCAGAACGTCGGTGCGGCATCGTCGACTGTTGCGTTCTTCCGCACCTTCGGCGGCGCGATCGGCGTCTCGGTTCTCGGTTCCCTGCTGGCAACCCGGGTGGCCGACAAGTCCGCAGCCGGCCTGGCCCAGCTCGGCGTCGACAGCTCGTCGGGCGGCGGTGGATCGCTCGATCTCACCTCACTGCCTGCTCCGGTCCTCGAAGTCATCCGCACCGCGTACGGTGATGCGACCGGTCGCATCTTCATGATCGCCGGGTTCGTCGCGATCGTCACGCTGATCGCGGTCGTCTTCATTCCCAATCGCCCACTGCGCCAGACGATCGACATCGCGTCGACCCCTGCCCAGGGACCCAAGGATGAGCCGCAGGACCAGCTCGCCGAGATTCCCTCCTTCGGTGCCACCCAGGATTACGTCTCCGCCGAGTACGAGACCGACCGTCGCTTCGAGGGCGGCCGCGCCGAGGGTCGTCACGAGGCGCAGCCGGGGCAGCGCCCCTTCGAGGGGCTGAGCACCGACGCACGTGACCGGCTGCTCGCCCTGCTGCTACCCGAGCCGAAGGACACGCTGGCGGCACTGGACGAGGCCGAGACCATCCGCGCCGAAGTGATTGCACTGCAGCAGGAACTCGACGCGAGAATGCTCGATTTCGATGCCGTCTGCGAGCGGCTTCGTCGCCTCGGACTCAGTGAGCAGCAGATTGCTCGGGTGTTGGGAGACAACCACATTCCCGACAGTCGCAATCACTACGCACACGCCGGACTGAACGGACACAGCGTCAACTAGGCTCGCGCGTCGACGAAAGTTCCCCGCACCCCCACCGGGAGTGCGGGGATTTTTCGTTCTCTATGCTCCAAGACCGAACCGTCCACCATCTTTCGGTTCTGCACAGGCGGGAGGATCTTTCATGACACGTCGTCTCCAGGTCTCCGCCGCCGCGGTCCTGGTAGCAGCGCTTGCCTGCGCGTCGTGCGGAACCGAGGAACGAGCGTCGACGGCCGGCACTCCCATCGACGGTGCAACAGGACCTGCTCCGACTCTGGGCTGGACTCTCACTCCCTCGGATGTGGGTGTCGAGGGCGGTCAGTTTCGTGATCCCGTTCAGGGCAGCGACACCGATTCGACGGAATCCGGTTCCATCTCCGACGGCTCGACGGTCGTCACGCTCGTCGGCCGCCTCGACGGCAGAGAGTTCGTCGACGCCACCCTGGTGGGATTGCACATCGCCGACGGTGCGGTGCGGTGGCGTACCCCCGCGGAGAACGTCGTCGGCTGCGGTGAGGAGTTGGTCGACGGGCAGGTCGTCTGCTACCGCGGCTCCGCAGGCACGACCTCCGAAATCCTCACTGTCGACGCTGAATCCGGGGAATCGAGTACTCGGGACGCAGCGTTTCCGATCACCGGTCTGACCACCGCAGACGGCCACGTGTACACCTCTCGGGCGGTCCGCGAGGGCGTCCGGCCGACGGTGTCTCGCGGCACCGCGGACGACGTGGACGCGGACTGGTCGGTGCAGTTCGATTCCACGTCCTCACCCAACACACAGTTCGCCTCGACGCTGCACACCGAGAACGGGATCGGGCTGTTCGACGACGGCCGAGGAGTGTTCGCCTTCGACCTCGCCACCGGGGTGAACCGGTGGTCCAGAACAGCTCCGAACTGCGCTCGCTCGGGCACCGCGTCGAGCGACGGCAACGTGCGGGTGGTGCGGACGGACTGCTCGGATCCCACCGTGGTCACAGGTTCGGAGATCGTCGACGCCGACGGATCCGTGCTCGCTGCAACGGATTCCGTGACCCTGCAGCGGCTGACGTTCGACGCACCCGCCGAGCAGAGCCCGTTGCTGCTCGGGACGGGCGGCTATCGGCCGCCGAATCCGGATCCCGTGTGGACCGACGAGAATCTGGTCTGGGCTGTTGCGCCGGAGATCACCGGACCCGCCGCTGCGTTCCTGTCGACCAACGGACTGGCATACGCCGTCACGGGTTCGGTGGCGCTGCTGCGCAACGACGACACAGCCGCCGAATCCGCAATCGACCTCGACACCGGGAACACGCTGTGGAGTCGCGAATCAGGAGGTTTCGCGGAGGTCGGTGCGCTCGACGGTGACGTCGCCACTCTGTTCGGACCGGAAGTGCTGCGCGGGATCGACGTCGGAACCGGATCCACAGTGTGGGACATCCCCGTGGCGACATTCGACGACGAGGGAATCGATCGGCAGTCGTGGCCGATGTTCGATCGAGTCGGCACCGACTCGATCTTCACCAGGGCCCTGAGCATCTCGGTCCTGCGTACGACCTAGACCGTCCCTCGTCGCCCGACGTCGCCGGGCCCGGTTCTACCGACCCGGGATGTACTTGAGCGCCTTGACGAAGGGCGGCATGATCTTCGCCCACAGCTTCGGCGGAAGTCCGCGCGGTCCACCGAGATTGAGCAGACGCGTCGTCGCGATGGTCTGCGACTCGGTGTACTTGAGCAGGCCCTCGGTACCGTGCCTGCGTCCGACACCGGATACGCCCATGCCGCCCATCGGAGCACCGGTGGTGCCCCACGTCGGTGCGTAGCCCTCGTCGACGTTCACGGTGCCCGAATGCAGCCGTGCCGCAATGGCTTCGCCCTGGGCCTTGGTCTTGGCCCACACGCTGGCGTTGAGTCCGTACTCGGTGTCGTTGGCCTTCTCGATGGCCTCGTCGACGTCGGCGACGGGATAGATCGACACCAGCGGCCCGAAGGTCTCGGTTGCCGCGCATTCCATGTCCTCGGTGACGTTCGTCAACAGCGTCGGCTCGTAGAACAGCGGGCCGATGTCGGGGCGCGCATTGCCTCCGGCGACGACGGTCGCGCCCTTGACCTTGGCGTCGTCGACGTGGGCCGAGACGGTCTTGATCTGATCCTCGGAGATGAGGCTGCCCATCTCGATGCCGAATTCGTAGTCGGCTCCGAGGCTCATGTTGCGCACCCGCTGACCGAACTTCTCGGTGAACTCCGCGGCGATCGACTTCTCGACGTAGATACGTTCGATGGAGATGCAGAGCTGGCCGGAGTTGGAGAAGCAGGCCCGCACGGCCGCGTCGGACACTTCCCGGAGGTTGGCACCCTTGGCCACGATCATCGCGTTCTTGCCGCCGAGCTCGGCGGAGAATCCGATGAGTCGACGCCCGGCCTGCTCGGCCAGGAGCTGGCCGGTAGCGGTGGAGCCGGTGAACATGACGTACTCGGTGTTCTCGACGATGGCGGTTCCCACCACCGAACCCGGGCCGGGAACGACGGCGAACAGGTCACGGGGCAGACCGGCCTTGTAGAGCAGTTCGACGCAGGCGAGCGCGCAGTACGGCGTCTGGCTGTCGGGTTTGAGCACGACGCCGTTGCCTGCCAGCAGTGCCGGGATGGCGTCGGACACTGCGAGGGTCATCGGGTAGTTCCACGGGGCGATGATTCCGACGACGCCCTTCGGCTGGTAGCGGACCCTGGTCTTGGTCAGCACGGGCAGCATGCCGGTGACCTTCTTCGGAGCCAGCAGCTTCGCGGCGGTGCGCGCGTAGTGCCGCGCGGTCATCGAGATGTCGAGAACCTCTTCGAGAGCGGCGGCGCGGGACTTGCCGGTCTCGGCCTGCGCCATGTCCATCAGCTCGTCGCGGTGGGCGAGCACCAGGTCGCGGTAGCGGTGGAAGATTTCGGCGCGCTCGGACACGGGCCGCTTGACCCAGGCAGCCTGAGCTGCGCGAACGCGCGCGATCGCGGCGGTCGCATCGGCGGCGGTACCGACCGGGATGGTCGCCAGCTCCTTGCCGGTGAACACCTCGGTGATGGTCTTCGTCGGCCGCGATTCGGCGTCGGGGATGGCGATGAGATCGGCGAGCCGGGTGAAGGTCGCAGCTGACGGTGCTGGCATGGACGGGTCCCTACTGGTGAGTAGTGTTCGGAGTAACAGACAACCTACCTGCTTGCTGGCTCAGTTCACAGACCCGAAATTGCGCCACCGTATGGCACGATGGTCACTGGTCTACCGGACGTCGGGGCGTACGGAGCTACAGGGTGGGAATCACATGCGCAAGGCACTCGTTCTGGCCGGAGCCGCAGCATTGATGCTGTCGTTGGCAGGCCCGGCTCAAGCCGATCCTGTTCAGGACTTCGTCGCTCCCCCTTCGGACCCCGCTGCGTACCTTCCCACCCCCCTGGGCGATGCGTGGTTCGATCCCCCGGCCGGGTACGAGAACCTGCAGCCGGGCACGGTGCTGAACCGTCGAGACGTCGCGGTGACGCCCGAGGCGTCGTCCGTTCAGTTGCTCTTCCGTTCGACCGATTCCAAGAACCGCCCCATCGCGGCGGCGACGACGGTCCTGACGCCCACCGCGCCGTGGTCAGGAGCCGGAGATCGTCCCGTCGTCGCATACAACGAGGCAACGGACTCGCTCGGTAATCAGTGCGCGCCGTCGTACACACTGCCGCGGGGCAACAACAAGGAGATCGATCAGGTTCGAATTCTGCTCGGTCGCGGCTACACGGTGGTCGTCACCGACTATCAGGGTCCTCGACAGGCCTATTCGGCCGGTCTCGTTTCAGGGCACACCGTGCTCGACGGCTTGCGCGCATCGCAGAGCGCGGGGGTGGCTGCGGACGCTCCGATCGGCATAACCGGCTACTCCGGCGGTGCCATCGCCTCGGGTTGGGCCGCGCAGTTGGCTCCGGAATACGCGCCGGAGTTGAACATTGCCGGCGTCGCGTTCGGTGGCCCGCCGACCGACTACAAGATTCTGCAGACGTCACTGAACGGCCAGATCGGATCGGGTCTGTTCACTGCGGCGGCCATCGGCCTGTCCCGCGAGTACCCGGAGATGCGGCAGCTCGCCAACGACAACGGCAAGCGACTGGCTCTGGCGCAGAAGGATCAATGCGTGGACGTGTTGTCCTACACGGGACTGCTGCTGCTGGACCAGCGAAACCTCTCCAACGTCCCCGACGTGTTCGAGCATCCGATCACCAAGGCGATCGTCGAAGAGAACCGCATGGGCCAGCGCAAGCCCGACGCACCGATCTACATCTACCAGGGACTGCAGGACTTCCTCATTCCCAAGGAGGGTGCCGAGGCGGTGCAGGACCAGTGGTGCGCAGCGGGGGCGTCGGTCCGGCTCGAAGAGATTCCAGGGGACCATTCTCTGGCGCAGACCAACGGCCGTCCCGGAGCGTACGACTGGCTCGGGCAGCGGCTCGCCGGAGAATCGACCTCCGGGTGCGAGCGCGTCATCCGCTAAGAGTTGACCCTGCGGAACGACCCGCGAGGCTCGTAGCTTGACCCTCACGTCACGGGAGGCGGCACAGTGTCTTTCGTGAGTGATTCTTCCGCGAACGGTTCGGCCGGCTTGCAGGTCGGGGCAGTCTCGAAGTTGGTGGGTGTCAGTGTCCGAACGCTGCATCATTACGACGAGATCGCGTTGGTGGTGCCGTCGGGCAGAACGCCGAAGGGCTATCGGACGTACTCGTCCGCCGATGTCGAACGGCTGCACCAGGTTCTGACCTACCGCGAACTCGGGTTCCCGCTCGACGCCATCGCGGCGTTGCTCGACGATCCTACGGTCGATGCCATGGCGCATCTACGCCGACAGCGCGACCTACTGAACGAGCGGATCGATCACTTGCACGCAATGGCTGCGGCCGTGGACAAGATGATGGAGGCGAAAAAGATGGGTATGCAACTGACTCCCGAGGAGCAGCGAGAGATCTTCGGCGACAACTGGCCCGGCGAGGAGTACGCCGAGGAAGCCGAGCAACGCTGGGGCGAGACCGACGAGTGGAAGCAGTCGCAGCAGCGGACGGCGTCGTTCACCAAGGACGATTGGAAGGCCGTCAAAGAGGAGACGGATCTACTGGAAACGGATCTCGCTGCCGCGATGCAGCGGGGTGTGTCGCCGGAGTCCACCGAGGCCGGGGAACTGGCCGAGCGTCACCGGGCATCGATCGAGCGGTACTACGACTGCGGCTACGAGATGCAGGTGAACCTGGCGGAGATGTACATCGCGGACGAGCGATTCGCCAAGCACTACAACGACATCGCCGACGGCTTGGCGCAGTACCTTCGTGATGTCATTGTCGCGAACGCCGCTCGTCAGGGGTGACGCGGACCATCGCAGAACGCTCGTGTGCGGTCGATCCTCCCCAGACTCCGTGCTTTTCGTCGGAGTCGAGCGCGTGTTGCAGGCAGCGTGCGATCACGGGGCATCGTTCGCACACGAGCTTCGCCTGTCGCTCGAGGCTTTTCAGCGAGTATCCTCGCAATCCCAACGGCGGGTAGAACATCGAGACCGGCATCGAGCGGCAGGCGGCATCGATCTGCCAGTCCCAGTGCTCGGCGATCGGTTGCAGTGCTTGCGCTTTCATCGGCAGTGTCCACCTCTTTCGGATCAGCGATCGAGCAGTCGGCGAGCGTTGCCGGATGTGGTCCCTCGCCAGTTGTCCAGTCCGCCGTTCGCGGCACCGGCGTCGAGTGATTGCAGTTGGTCCTGTACCGCGGCGATCGGCGTGAAGCAGTAGTCGCTGCCGTAGACCAGACGATCGGGGCCGACGGTGGACAGCAAGGCGGGCAGCTGCCTCGGTACAGGAGTTCCGGCGAGGTCGAACCACAAGCGCTGCAGCACATCCGGCGTGGTCGGGGTCCCCAGACCCACCTGGGTTCGGAAGAAATCGACTCGGTCCGCCAGCAGTGGTAGAACTCCGCCGCCGTGAGTGAACACCCAGCGAATGTTCGAGAATCGATCGACCACGCCCAGCAGAAGCAGGTCGACGACGGTTTGTGCTGTGTCGAAGAGGAATTCGATCATCGGTGCCGGACGCCCGAGCGATACTGCCCCCGAATTCGGCGGTGACGTCGGATGTACGAGCACGACCGCCGATCGCGCATCGAGCGCCACCAGCAGTGGCGTCAAAGCGGCGTTGCCCAAATACATTCCGCCGGCGTTCGACATCACCGTCACTCCGTCGGCCCGCAGCTGGTCCAGCGCACGGATGGCCTCGACCGTCGAATCGACGACGTTCGGCAAAGGCAAGGACGCGAAGAACCCGAGTCGGGGCCGATTCGCGACCACCCCGGCTCCGAAATCGTTGACCCGTCGAGCCAGTTCGGCCGCTTTTCCGTCGTCACCGAAGTGCACACCGGGCGAGGAGACGGACAGGATCGCGCTGTCGATGCCGCAGCCGTCCATCATCTGCAGGTGCTCATCGACCGACCAGGACGGCCACTTCGGCATGCCGTCGGGAAGGACGATGCCCGACGCGAGAGCTTCGCGGAGATAGAAGTCGGGAACCATGTGCGAGTGGACGTCGACGAGCCCGGCCGACGTGAGGCCGGGGGACGCCGATGCCATGGCGGAGGTCAAGGTCGAGAGGGCAACCCCGGAGATCGTCGCGGCACTGAGAGTGCCCAGCAGCGTTCTGCGATCGATCACAGTGGAGGTCCTCGTTTCGATGCCACCGACTCAACTGACGTTATCGTCACATATGAGATAATCCGCAGTCAACGGTGAGATGTACCAACGAAGATCGGACTAGCATTGCGCGATGACCACCGAACGTACGAAGCCGAGCCCGCTGCAATTTCTGGGGTATTCGTTCGGTCGCACGCTGCCCGAGTCCATGCAGGAGTGGGTACGCAAGGACTTGGTGGGCAACGGAGCGCAGGTCCGCTACATCGCGCGGTTCACGGTGCCCGTCATCCCGCTGCTGTTGTTGTTCTTGTTGATCCCGGGACCGCTGTGGATGTCGCTGGCGATGATGGCCCTGCTGTTCATTCCGCTCGTCTACTTCGCGATCGCATTGATGAACGTCTACCGGCGGCATCGCTTGTTGATCCACGGCCTCGATCCGCAGTTGATCAACGCGAAGGCGCAGAGCCGCGCCGACCGCACTCGAAACGACTACGAACGCCGTCACGGCCGCGGTTGATGTCCGGGCGATAGTCTGTGCCGCATGACTTCACCTGTGGAATTCAAGGCAACAGCTGATCTGGCCGACGAGATCGGTCCCGACATCCGCAGCTGCGACACCCAGTTCATCCAGTACGGCAAGCACACCGAATTCGCGGGCCCCATCACCACCATCCGCTGCTTCCAGGACAACCTGCTGGTGAAGCAGACTCTGAGCGAACCCGGTAACGGTGGCGTTCTGGTGGTCGACGGCGACGCCAGCGTGCACACCGCACTCGTCGGCGACATCATCGCGGGCCGGGGCGTCACCAACGGTTGGGCCGGAGTCATCGTCAACGGCGCGGTGCGCGACTCGGCGATCCTGCGCACGCTCGACATCGGCGTCAAGGCACTGGGCACGAATCCGCGTAAGAGCACACAGACCGGCTCGGGTGAGAAGAACGTGCCGGTCAGCTTCGGCGGCGTCACCTTCACCCCGGGCGAGATCGTCTACAGCGACCACGACGGCGTCGTCGCGGTCTAGTCCGACGCAGAAAAGGGACGGCGATTTCGCCGTCCCTTTTCTGCGTTTGCCTCTACTTCACGAACGCGAGCAGCGCGTCGTTGACTTCCTGGAAGTGCGTCCACAGCAGTCCGTGCGGTGCGCCGTCGACCTCGACGTACGTGGCCTCCGGGAACACCTTGTGGAACTGACGGCCGGTGGAATCGATCGGCAGGATGTTGTCGGCCGTGCCGTGCAGAATCAGCGTGGGCTTGCCCGATTCGCGTACCTTCTCCACATCGCCGCGGAAGTCCTCGAGCCACGTGGGCACGACGGCGTAGGCGGCCACGGGCGCGCTGTTGGCCGCGGTGTTCCAGCTCGCACGTACCGTCGCCTCGCTGATACGGCTCCCGAGGTTCTCGTCGAGGTTGTAGAAATCCTTGTAGAAATTGTCGAACCAGGCGAAGCGATCCTCCCGCGCGGCACTGTCGATGCCGTCGAACACCGACTGCGGAACTCCGGTTGGGTTGTCGTCGGTCTGCAGCAGGAACGGCTCGAGTGAGGCGAGAAATGCGAACTTCGCGACGCGATCCGTGCCGTGCTTCGCCGCGTACCGAGCGAGTTCGCCTGTGCCCATGGAGAATCCGACCAGGATGACGTCGCGCAGATCCAGTTCGGTCAGAACCTTGTCCAGGTCCGAGGCGAAGGTGTCGTAGTCGTATCCGACGGTCGGCTTGCTGGATTGGCCGAAGCCGCGGCGGTCGTAGGTGATGACGCGGTAGCCGGCGTCGAGCAGCGCCCGTGACTGACGTTCCCAGGAGTTGCCGTCGAGTGGGTAGCCGTGGATGAGGACGACCGGCTGACCGGAGCCGTGATCCTCGTAGTAGACCTCGACGGGGGTGGAGTTCTCGGTTCCGACGTTGATGTACGCCATGATCCTGCCTTCCTGTGTCCTGATCATCGAGCGGGAGAACGGTCGTTCTCTGCGCATGTGGACTACAGTAGAGAACGTTGGTTCTCTCGGCAAGGGGTATGCGATGACCAGTACGGAAATCGGACGCGCACAGGTGGTGAACGCCGCGGACGCACTGTTCTACGCGCGCGGTATCCAGGCGGTGGGGATGGACGAGTTGCGTGCCAAGGCCGGTATCTCCCTCAAGCGCCTGTACTCGCTCTTTCCCTCGAAAACCGCCATCGTCGCCGAGGTTCTTCGTGGTCGTACTCGGCAGTGGAACGACGGCATCAACGCCGAGGCCGCTGCCTACGAGTCACCTCGTCGGAAACTGCTGTCGATCTTCGACTTTCTGGACCACTGGTTCCGGGAGGACAATTTCCGCGGGTGCGCCTTCATCAACTCGTTCGGTGAACTCGGTACAACCATGCCCGAGGTCGCCGACGCGGCACAGCAGCACAAGAAGAACTTCATCGACTACGTCACTCGATTGGCCGTCGAAGCCGGATGCGCTCCGTCGGTGGGACTGCAGATCGCGTTGCTCGCCGAAGGTGCGCAAACCACCGCAGCCATCACCGAACTCACCGAATCTGCCACTGCAGCAAAGGCTGCGGCCGAGGTGCTGCTGGATTCGGGTAAGCAGTAGCGCAGCCCTGGTGTAGGCGGCACCGAACGTGCCACACTCGATGCCATGACGGCATTCGGCCCGGCTGTTCCGATTCTGCGCATCTTCGACGACGTCGAAGCGCGTGCGTTCTATCTGGACTATCTGGGCTTTTCGGTCCAATGGGAACATCGATTCGAGCCGGATCTGCCGCTGTACATCCGTCTTTCGCGCGGGGACTGCACCCTGGATCTGTCCCAACACTACGGCGACGGCACTCCGGGAACCTCCGTCTGGATACCGATCACCGATGTCGCGTCCTTCAATGCCGAACTGCTCCAGAAGAACAACCCACGCAGCCGACCGGGAATCGGTCACGACGCGCCGGGCGGGCCGACCATGACAGTCATAGACCCCTTCTCGAACCATCTCAACTTCTGCCAGGTGAGTCGCTGACTCATCGAAAATCACTGACATTTGACACTGAAATCATCTGCGGGGCGTCGTTAGCGTCGACGACATGAGCAAGCTACGAATCCTCGCCGCCCTCACAGTGTCGACGTCCCTGCTGGTCGCCGGGTGCTCGTCGACCGATCAGCCGTCGACCGTCGAGCCGAGCACCACCGCACCCTCGAGCGGAACCATCGAGACCGACGACGTTCAGGCAGCATTGGACGCACTGGTCGACGCCGGTTCCGTCGCCGCGGTCGCGCAGGTACGCGACGGCGAGAGTTCGTGGTCGGGAGCCGCAGGGCTCGTCGAGCGCGACGGCACCGAGGCGGCGTCGGCCGACGACCCGGTCCGGATCGCCAGCGTCACCAAGGCGATGGTTGCGGCCGTCGTGCTGCAACTGGTCGACGAGGGGAAACTCGAGCTCGATCAGCAGGTGGACGAGTTGCTTCCCGGGGTGCTACCCAAGCCGGTGACCGTCCGTCAACTGCTCGATCACACCAGTGGGGTTCCGGACTACTTCACCGGATTCGACTCTGCGGAGCAGATTGCCGCCCGTGCGAACGACGCCGTCGCCGACGACGAGTTGATCGCGCAGGCTCTGGCCATGCCCTGGACGAGCGAGCCAGGCCAGGAGTTCAGCTACGCGAACACCAACTATGTTCTTCTCGGACGGATCGTCGCCGAACTGGACGGCAAGTCCATCGGACAAGCGTTGCAGGACAGGATCTTCGATCCGCTGGAGATGGCCGACACGACGTACCCCACCGATTCCGCTCTGGACGAGAACGCGTTGCACGGCTATGTCCTCGAGAACGGAACCTACACCGACGTCACCGATTACGACGCCGGCATCTGGTCATCCGGTGCCGCCGTGGTCTCGACCGTCGGCGACATGAACACCTTCTTCAGAGCACTCTTCGACGGCACACTGATCCCGCAGAACCTTATCGACGAGATGCAGGTCGTGACGCCGTCGACGTACGGACTCGGTCTGCTGCTGGGCGGAGACACGTGCAACCCGGGTTCGGGTGAGCTGGTGTTCGGCAACCGCGGCAACGGCTTCGGCTACCGCACCTACGCGTTCTCGAGCCCGGACGGTCAGCGTCAGGTATCGATGGCCTGGACCACGGCCGGTCCCAACCCGGCCGCCGATCCACTCGAACAGCCTGCCTCCGAAGCATTGATCGCCGGACTCACCTCCACCTGTCCGGCGTAGCACTCACAGCACACTCACCCAGCCGTGCACTTCGTCGCTGGTGAGCGCGGCCTGGTGACGCTTTCGCAGGGTGAGCGTCACCAGGCCCGACTCCTTCGTTCCTATTGCGCGACCGTCGATTTCGTACACCGGGGCAACTCCCGCCGAGGTGCCGCAGACGAAGACCTCGTCGGCGATGTACAGCTCGGTGAGGTCGACGGTGCGCTCCTGAACCGTCAGCCCCTCTTCACGCGCGAGCGTCAGGAGCGTCCGACGGTTGATGCCGTCGAGGATGTCACTGGTGACGTCAGGGGTGATGAGCGTTCCATTACGGACGAGGAAGATGTTCGCGGCACTGAGCTCACAGACGTGACCGTTGATGTCGAGGAAGATGCAGTCGTCGAAGCCACTGTCGATCGCATCCTGTTTGGCCAGAACAGAATTGACGTAGGCTCCGTTCACCTTGGCGCGCGAGGGAATGGCGTTGTCCGGGATGCGTCGCCACACACTCGTTTTCAGACGCATTCCGTTCTGCGGAACGATGGGGGTGGCGTCGTACAGGAAGATGGACACGGTGGTGTGCAGGCCCCGCACGCGCGTTCCAGGAATCGACTCGTCCACGTGGACGGTGGCCCGAACGTAGACCTCGGTCGTCGGAGCGTTGGCGGCGACCACGTCGCGCGTCGCCTGGACGAACCTCTCGAAGGTCCACTGCGACGCGAAGGTGTCGATGCCGATGATCTTGCACGACTCGACCAGCCGCTGATAATGGTCGAGCAACCGAAACGCGGTACGCCGATCACCGTCCACCTGCACCGGAAAGACGGTGTAGACACTGAGACCGTACAGAACGGCCGAAGTTGCCACTCCGAGCGTCGCGTCCTGCGCGTCGACCAGACGGTCGCCGAAATACACCTTCGAGTGTGGAAGAGCCATGTGGCGATGCTAGCCGCCCATCGAATGCGGGCGACAACGGTTTTTCTTCTCTATCGTCGAGTGCATGAGCGCACGCACCGTACCGACCCGAACCCTGTGGAACGACGGCCCCGAAGTCGGTGCCATAGGCCTCGGATGCATGGGGATGACCTGGGCATACAAGGCCGACGATCAGACGCAGAGCCCCGATCGAGTGATCGGTCATGCCCTCGATCTGGGTGTGAACTTCATCGACACGGCCGATGTGTACGGGCCGTTCACCAACGAGGAAGTTGTCGGAAAAGCCATCGGGAACCGGCGTGACGAGGTGATCCTCGCGACCAAGGGCGGTCTCGTCTCCCACGTCGGCGACGCCGGTGAACCCGTCATTTCGGGCCCCAACGGCAAGCCCGATCACCTTCGGCAGGCCATCGACGATTCGCTGCGCCGCTTGGGCGTCGACCATATCGATCTGTACTACCTCCACCGTCCGGACCCAGAAGTGAACGTGGAGGACAGCATCGGCGCGATGGCTGAGGCCGTGCAGGCAGGAAAGGTGCGTGCACTGGGGGTCTCGGAATTCAGCGTCGAGCAGCTGGATCGAGCCCAGCAGGTGCATCCGATTTCGGCGGTGCAGTCGGAGTTGTCGCTGTGGACACGCGATCACCTTGCCACGTCGCTGAAGTGGACGCAGGACAACGGTGCGGCGTTCGTCCCGTTCTCACCGTTGGGCCGCGGATTCCTCACCGGCAACTTCCGCGGAACCACCCCTGCCGCAGACGATTTCCGATCGCGATTGCCACGCTTCAGCCAGGACAACCTCGATGCGAACCTCGTGATCGTCGACGCCATCGCGGGTGTCGCCGACGACCTCGGTGCGACGCCTGCACAGGTGGCCTTGGCCTGGGTTCTTGCGCAGGGCGAGCACGTGGTGCCGATTCCCGGTACTCGACGCACGTCGCGTCTCGACGAGAACGCAGGAGCGGCGACGCTGACCTTGAGCCCGGATCACCTTGCGGCACTGGACGCTCTGCCTGCACCCGCCGGTAGTCGCTATTGAGATCGTCCGCGTCGACCCTGCCGCCGATCGGGGGCTCGCCGAACGGATTCTCGCGGTGCAGAAGAGTTCGTATGCAGTCGAGGCGCGACTGATCGGCGACGAGCGAATCCCGCTGCTGCACGAGTCGGTGGACGATCTGTGCGCTGCGCAGGTCCACTGGCTCGTCGCGCAGGACCAGCACGACATCCTCGGGGCTGCAGCGTGGTCCGAGGCTGAGATCGACCGCCTGGTCGTTGCTCCATACGCCCATCGGCGAGGCATCGGTAGGGCATTGGTCGGCACAATGCTGGAATCGATTGTCGCACAACGCGTGCGTGTGGCCACCGGGCGAGACAATCCACCGGCACGCACGTTGTACGAGGCCTTCGGCTTCGTGCACACCGAGGACACTCAGGTACTGCCCGGGCTGTGGCTCGCCCGCTACGAACTCGTCCGCTGATCAGAGTCAACGGCTTTCGGTCCAGGGCCTGTCCCCACCCGACTCGGCGAGGATCATTCCGACGTTGGAGCGGTACCGAAGATGGGCCAGCAGATTTCGGTTGCGCTGAACGCATACGGCTCCGATGGCGTTGCGCCGAGGTAGTGTTCGCGGATCGGTCCTCGGCCGCTCACCAGTCGTTCGTTCACGTACGTCCCCAGGGCCGCGTAGCTGCGGTCGATACCCTCGTGACCGCCGGAGTGTGTGAGGACCGCGAACTGGGTCTCGGGTAGGACCTGGGCCCGGATACCGTCCGGAGGGTCCGCCGATCCTGGAGCTGCGACGAACAGCGTTGCTTCGCCCCGGGATTCGAGGAAGAGTGCCCGGTCGTACAGGCCGCCCGGCACGACCTCGGAGTCGTCGCCTTTCGCCGCGACTGCATCTCGCAGTTTCCCGACCGTCACCGCGAACCAGCTGTCGATCTCGGCGACCTCGATGGTGGTGCCGATGGACCACACGGCGAGGGCCGGCTCGAGGCGCAGTTCGATCTCGGCGGGTGCGTGCACGGGCGAGAGTAGTTCGCGCAGCGCGCCGACGGTATCGCGAGTGTGCTGTAGCTGCATCTCCATCCGTTCGAGATGACTCGTGAGGATCGCGGTGCGGGCCGCGGCGTCGTCTGCACTCAGCAGCGCCTTGATGTCCGGGATGGACATGCCGAGCGATCGGAATCGGCGAATGATGTGTGCGTGATCGACCTGGCTGGTGTCGTAGAAGCGGTAACCGGTGTGTGCGTCGACGAGAGTCGGTTCGAGGATCCCGATCTCGTGGTAGTGGCGTAGCGCTTTTCTGCTGAGGCTGGTCATCACTGCGAAGTCGCCGATCGAGACCTGTGCGCCCATGGCGTCCTCCTGTCCGTAGCACCGTTCGCGTTGTCGGTTGGGCCCATCGTGAAGTTTCCCCCTAGGGCAAGGTCAACAGGAAGCCGGGACCGAGTGTCGGGCACGGATACCGGTGCAGACCCAGTGTTGACATTCCCCTTGGGGGAAGCATCACCGTGGGGTCATGACAACAGAATGGGATGGACTCCCGGACAACGTGAAGACGTTCATGACCGCACTCGACGCCAGACAGGGCGCGCGAGCGCTCACCGTGTTCACCGCGGACGCCGTGGTGACCGATGAGGGCCACGACCACTCCGGCCGTGACGAGATCGAGGCATGGCTGACTGCCTCGGTCAGCGAGAGCGAATACACCTACACAACAGAGGTCACCGGGGCGACCACGACCGGCTCGACGGTCGACGTCGTGCAGCACCTGGAAGGCAACTTCCCCGGGGGAGTCGTCGACCTGCACTACCGCTTCACGCTGGACGGCGCGCTGATCGACCGCTTGGTGATCGAGCCATGAGCAAGCGATGGTTCATCACCGGTGGCACACCGGGCGGCTTCGGCATGGCCTACGCCGAGGTGGCGCTGGAGGCGGGAGACTGCGTGGTACTCACCGCCCGGCGTCCGGCGGAACTGACGTCGTGGGCCGACCAGTACGGTGACCGCGTTCTCGTCGTGCCCATGGATGTCACCGCCGCGGAACAGGTTGCACGAGCAGTACGAACAGCCGAAGAGCACTTCGGCGGTATCGACGTGCTGGTCAACAACGCCGGCCGCGGCTGGTACGGATCGATCGAGGGAATGAGCGAGACCTCGATACGGGCGATGTTCGAGCTGAATTTCTTCGCCGTACTGTCCGTGACCCGCGCAGTGCTACCAGGTATGCGCGCCCGCGGAAGCGGGTGGATCGTCAACGTGTCCTCGGTGGCCGGACTCGTGGCGGCGGTCGGATTCGGCTACTACAGCGCCACGAAATACGCGATCGAGGCCGTCACCGATGCGCTGCGCCAGGAGGTCGCCGAGCACGGCATCTCCGTGTTGGCGGTCGAACCAGGGGCTTTCCGCACGAACGCGTACGCCGGATTCGCCGAAGAGCCGGTCGCGGAGGTGATTCCGGAGTACCACGACATGGTGCAACAGGTGCGGGCAGCCTTCGTCGACATGAACGGGGTGCAACCGGGAGATCCGCATCGCGGTGCCCATGCGGTGATCGCAGCGATGACCCAGGACCCGCCGCCACGCCGACTGATCCTGGGCAACAGCGGGTACGACGCCGTCATCGACGCGTTGGAACAGAACCTGAGCGACATACGATCGAACGAGATACTCTCTCGTAGTGCGGATTTCCCCGCATAGCGGGACCGCCGAAGCAACGTACGACACCGAGCATCCGGCGCATCCGGGCCTGAATGTTGCTCGGATGGCGACGGATTCGAGGGTGGGCGTCGACTGGAGCCACCTCTCGAGCTGGGTCGATCTCTCGGCTTACAGCACGCCGCCCGTCCGGACGTGCGCGCACGCTCGACATGGCCGCGCGTTGCGCTGGCTTCAGGCAGGACTGTGCCCCGAGACTGGTTCGGACCGTCAGGCGGGTTGTCGTGGTTCCTCGTCGCCGGGGTCGTTGTGGTTGTCGGGTGGGTAGAGGACTTCTTCTGGGTGGTGGGCGTGGTTGATCAGGCCTCGGCGTGTGGGGTCCATTCCGGCGGGTGGGTGCCACAGTGTGCGGCCCGGGTAGCGATGTCGGGCTCCGGTTTTGGTGGTGGCCCACTTGCCGGGTCCGGTGCCGACGAGTGCGTGGTGCATGTCGCAGCCGAAGGTCAATCCGTCGATGTCGGTGTAGCCGCCGGTGTTCCAGTCGGTGACGTGGTGGGCTTGGCACCAGGTCGCAGGGCGGGTACAGGAGGGGAAGCTGCAGCCTCGGTCTCGGGCGATGAGCACGATGCGTTGGTCGGCGGAGGCGATGCGTTTCGAGCGGCCGAGGTACAGGGCTCGGCCGTGGTCGTCGAAGATGGTCAGGTAGTGGTGGGCGTGCGAGGCCATGCGGATCGCGTCGCGGATCGACACCCGTGATCC
>NZ_NOYB01000048.1:0-52029 GCF_002258235.1 Rhodococcus sp. 06-470-2
GCTGCTGCAAGGCTACGGCTCGCACGAGGGCGATGTGTGCTCGCTCGGCGCCTACCTGCCGCTGGAGCCGGTGCTCGCCTCCCTCCGGGCGGTACTGGTGTTGGGGGTCGGGGCGGGTGCGCACGGTGCACGCGCAATTCTGACGTATCTGGACAGTCCCCATCGAACCCCCATCGTGTCGCGGACGGTGCGCCGCACGCCCGGGCAGTCGCTGTCCACCACGATCGCCACCGGTGTCGACGCCATCCACTCGATCGCAGCGACTATGTCGCTGCCGGTGCAGTTCTCGGCCATCGCCTATCGAGTTGCCACCGATCCAGGCGCAGTCGCCACCCGAGGTACGGCCCGCACCGCGTCGCTCGTGCCGGAAACTGCTGCGCAAGTGCGGTATCTGCGTTTCATCGGGCTGGTGCCCAATCACGGCGTCACCGTGTTGTGCGATATCGGTAGCACCGGCACCACGGTCACCGTCATCGATCTCGCGTCCACTCGCACTCTCATGACGCGGCGCACTGCCACGTTCTGCGGCGACGATCTCGATCACTCGATTCGCAGGCTGCTCTCGTCCAACGGCGTTCGCGTCGGAATCGACGCCAGCCGGTCCATCAAGGAGCAGTTGAGCGTGGACTCCGTCGTCAGCACCACCGATCCGTCCGGTACTGCGCGGCATGTGCTCACTCGGCGCGACTTCGACGATCTGATCGCAGGACCGGTGCGGTATGCGGGCATGCTGGTGGAGCAGACCATCCAATTGTCCGGTGCCAGACCGCAGTCCATCGTCGTGGTGGGCGGTGGTGCGAACATCACCTCGATTGCGCGTTCTCTCGAGCTGCGTACCGGTCTGACGACGCTGGTGCCGTCGATGCCGGAGCTGGTCTCGGCCCGCGGGGCCGCCCTCCTGTCCCCCGACAGGTAGGACGGCACCGAGAGTGGAGCCCGCCGCTACCGGTGCTGGAAGTTCGGCGTCCGCTTCTCGATGAAGGCCGACATACCTTCCTTCTGATCCTCGGTGGCGAAAGTCGAGTGAAACACGCGGCGCTCGAACAGAACACCCTCGCGCAGACTGGACTCGAACGATCGGTTCACCGCTTCCTTCGCCATCTGGGCAACCGGTAGCGACATCTCGGCGATGGTGGTCGCGGTCGCGATGGCGTCGTCGAGCAGATCGGCAACCGGCACGATGCGCGAGACCAGTCCGGCTCGCTCGGCTTCCTCGACCTTCATGTTGCGACCGGTCAAGCACATCTCCATGGCCTTGGCCTTGCCCACCGCTCGCGTCAGGCGCTGCGACCCGCCGATTCCCGGGATGACGCCGAGCTTGATCTCGGGTTGTCCGAATACCGCGGTGTCCGAGGCGATCAGGACATCGCACAGCATCGCGAGTTCGCACCCGCCGCCGAGCGCGTAACCGGAGACCGCTGCGATCAACGGCGTCCGAGCCGACGCAAGTCGATCCCACGCCGCGAAGAAGTCGTCGAGGTACACGTCCATATAGGACTTGGGCTGCATCTCCTTGATGTCGGCGCCGGCCGCGAAGGCTCGCTCGGAGCCGGTGATCAGGATCGCACCGATGCCGGAGTCGGCGTCGAGTTCTTCGACCACCGAAACCACTTCGCGCATCAGCTCGGAGTTGAGCGCGTTCAGCGCCTTGGGACGATTGAGTGTGATGATGCCGACGCGTCCCCGACGCTCGAGCAGAATCGTCTCGTAGTCACTCACTGGCCTGCTCCGTTCGAGCGCTCGCGGATGTCGTTGATGATGCCGGAGAAGTCGACATCGGTGCCGCCCCCGGATGTTTCCTTGAACCGAGAGTACAACTCGGCCGCCCGTAGGCCGAGGACACCCTCGACACCGTTGTCGCGCAGTGCATTGGCAGCCAGACCCAGGTCCTTGTCCATGAGAGCCGCCGCGAAGCCGGGCTTGTACTCGTTGTTGGCAGGGCTCGTCGGGACCGGTCCTGGCACCGGGCAATTCGTCGTCAGTGCCCAACATTGACCCGACGCAGTCGACGCCACGTCGAACAATGCCTGATTGCTCAGCCCCAGCTTCTCCCCCAGCACGAAGGCCTCACTGATGGCGATCATCGACACTCCGAGAATCATGTTGTTGCAGATCTTGGCGGCCTGGCCGTTGCCTGCTGCACCGCAGTGCACCACCTTGCGACCCATGACGTCGAGAACCTCTGCAGCAGAGGCGAAATCCTCCTCGGAACCGCCGACCATGAAGGTCAGTGTTCCTGCGGCCGCTCCCCCGACTCCGCCGGAAACCGGCGCGTCCAGACTGCGGTGTCCTGCCTCGTGCACCAGCTTGTGGGCGGTGTGCGCATCGGCGACGTCGATGGTCGAGGAATCGATGAACAACGTACCCGGCGCGGCAGCGGGCAGCAGGTCCGCGTACAACCCCAGTACCAGTCTGCCGTTGGGCAGCATCGTGATGACGATGTCGGCATCGGCGACGGCGGCCACGGCCGATTCCATCACGGTGACGCCGTCCTTCGTGGCCTGCTCGAGCGCGGCGGGAACCAGGTCGAAGCCCTGCACCGTGTAGCCGGCCGCAGCCAGATTGGCGGCCATCGGTCCACCCATGTGGCCGAGGCCGATGAAGCCGATCGTCTTCTCGCTCATGACTGCTCACCTTCTGTGTGTGCGTTCGACAGGCCCAGCTCCGCGTCCCCGAGGGGCGCGAAGTACCGGTCGACGTCCTCGGGCGTGACGTCTGCCAACGTACGCGGTTGCCATTGCGGGTTGCGGTCCTTCTCGACCACTTGTGCTCGGATTCCCTCGACGAGGTCGTGGCTGTTCAGCGACGCGACCGACACGCGGTATTCCTCGTCGAGTACCGACTCCAGCGTCGGCAGCGTCGCGGCACGACGCAGCGATCTCAGTGTCACTGCCAGCGACACAGGTGATTTGGACGCGATGTCCTGCGCCGACTTCTGCGCCTCGGGCACTGTGCTGGCGGCAAGCGCGTCCACGATGCTCTGAACGTCGTCGCCAGCGTAGCACTCGTCGATCCACCCCTGCTGACCGACAATCGTGGACTCCGGTGCCGGCTCGCTGAACGTCGCGACGGCCTCTCCGACGCTGACCGTCTCGAGTGCCGAGTAGAAGTCCTCGAGCTTGTCGGATGGGATGTAGTGATCGGCGAAGCCGACCGCGATGGCGTCGGCAGCATTCATCCGCGCCGTGGTGAGCGCGAAGTGAGTGCCGATCTCGCCCGGCGCACGCGAGAGCAGGTACGTGCCACCCACATCGGGAACGAATCCGATTCCGACCTCGGGCATCGCGATCTTCGATCGTTCGGTGACGATGCGAGTGTTGGCATGTGCCGAGAGTCCGACGCCTCCGCCCATGACGATGCCGTCCATGATGGCCACGAACGGCTTGGGGAACCGAGCGATCGCGGCGTTGAGGATGTACTCCTCGCGCCAGAAGTCCTTGCTACCGCTGCCGCCGTCCTTGGCGTCGTGGTAGATGGAGACGATGTCGCCGCCTGCACACAGTCCGCGCTCACCTGCTCCGGTCAGCAGGACGACGTCCACAGCGTCGTCGGTTGCCCACTGCGCCAACGCCGGTGCGATCTCGCGAACCATCGCATGGTCGAGCGCATTGATGGCTTTGGGGCGGTTCAAGGTGATTCGACCTATACCGCGGGAGACCTCGAGGATCACGTCGCTCATGCGGCACCCACGATCGACCGAGCGACGACCACCCGCATGATTTCGTTGGTCCCTTCCAGAATCTGGTGCACCCGAAGGTCACGAACGATCTTCTCGACGCCGTACTCGCTGAGATAGCCGTAGCCGCCGAGCAGTTGC
The DNA here is from genome assembly GCF_002258235.1 of Rhodococcus sp. 06-470-2. Taxonomy (NCBI): domain Bacteria; kingdom Bacillati; phylum Actinomycetota; class Actinomycetes; order Mycobacteriales; family Nocardiaceae; genus Rhodococcus; species Rhodococcus sp. 06-470-2. The sequence goes on from NZ_NOYB01000048.1 coordinate 3,818, forward strand.
AGCGCTCCGTTGGCGACCTCGAATCCGGTGTCGGTTCCGAAACGCTTTGCCATGGCGCACATTTCGACCTTGTCCGGCGCGTCGTTCTGCAGCGCGTCCGCGGCCCGCCACAGCAACGTGCGGGCGGCTTCGAGTTCGGTCTTGAAATCGGCGAGTCGGAACTGGAGCGCCTGCGCATCGAGCAACCGCGCCCCGAACGCCTTGCGCTCGGCGAGGTAGGCAACGGCCTTGTCGAGAGCGGACTGCGCGCCGCCGATCGAACATGCCGCGATGTTGATGCGCCCTCCGTTGAGTCCGTTCATCGCGATACGGAACCCGTCGCCCTCGTTGCCGAGCAGGTTCTCGGCCGGGATGCGGACTCCTTCGAGAACGACCTGCCGGGTGGGCTGGGCATTCCAGCCCATCTTCTTCTCGTTGGCTCCGAACGAGAGTCCCGCGGAGTCCTTCGGCACGATGAACGCCGAGATGCCGCGCGGCCCTGGTGCACCGGTGCGCGCCATCACGACGTACACCTCGGATGTGCCCGCGCCGGAGATGAATTGCTTGACGCCGTCCAGCACATATTCGTCACCGTCACGCACAGCTTTGGTGCCGAGCATCGCGGCGTCGGATCCCGCGCCCGGCTCGGTGAGGCAGTAGCTCCCCAGCTGATCCATCGCGCACAGGCCCGGGAGCCAACGCTGCCGTTGCTCGTCGTTGCCGTAGGTGTCGATCATCCACGCGACCATGTTGTGAATGGAGATGTACGCCGCGATGGACGGATCACCGGTGGCCAACTGCTCGAAGATCCGCACCGAATCGACTCTGGTCAGACCCGATCCACCCACATCCTCGCGAATGTAGATGCCGCCCATTCCCAGTCCCGCTGCCTTGCGCAGCACGTCCACCGGAAAGTGTTTCTGCTGATCCCATTCGATGGCATTCGGTGCCAGGAACTCGTCGGCGAATTCGCGAGCGGTGTCGTTGATCGCTCGCTCGTCCTCGTTCAAGGTGAACATCGCCGGATCAGTCCATGTTCGGAATGACGAAGTGATTCTGTGCAACTGCTTCTTTGGTGCCCGACGGCCAGCGCTGGGTGACCGTCTTGGTCTTGGTGTAGAAGCGGATCGAATCGGGTCCGTGCTGGTTCAGATCGCCGAATCCCGAACGCTTCCAACCACCGAACGTGTGGTACGCGATCGGTACCGGGATCGGCACGTTGACTCCGACCATGCCCACCTGGACGCGCGAGCAGAAGTCGCGAGCGGTATCGCCGTCACGGGTGAAGATCGAGACGCCGTTGCCGTACTCGTGCTCGGTGGGCAGGCGCAGCGCGTCCTCGTAGTCCTTGGCGCGGACGACGATAAGGACGGGTCCGAAGATCTCCTCCTTGTAGATCCGCATGTCGGTGGTCACCTTGTCGAACAGCGTTGCGCCGGCGAAGAATCCGTTCTCATGGCCTTCGAGGCTGAAACCGCGTCCGTCGACGACGAGCTCGGCACCCTCGTCCACACCGATCTGGGTGTAGTCGTTCACCCTCTTCAGCGCATCGCTGCCCACGAGCGGCCCGAAGTCCGCGCTCTCGTCGTCGCTGCGGCCGATCTTCAGCTTCGCCACTCGCTCGGTCAGTTTGGCGACCAACGCGTCGGCAGTCTCCTCCCCGACCGGTACCGCGACGGAGATCGCCATGCAACGCTCACCTGCCGAACCGTAGGCGGCACCGAGCAGTGCGTCGGCGACCTCGTCGAGATCGGCGTCGGGCATCACCAGGGCGTGGTTCTTGGCTCCACCGAAGCACTGCGCTCGCTTGCCGTGTTGGGCTGCCGTCTCGTAGATGTACTGCGCGATGGGGGTCGAACCGACGAAGCCGATCGCCTTGACGCGGTCGTCGGTGAGGAGCACGTCGACGGCATCCTTGCCGCCGTTGACGACGTTGAACACACCCGGCGGAAGTCCTGCCTCGAGGAAGAGTTCGGCGAGCTTGAGCGGAACGGACGGGTCACGCTCGGAGGGCTTGAGAATGAACGCGTTTCCGCAGGCGATGGCCGGGCCGGCCTTCCACAGGGGAATCATCGCGGGAAAATTGAACGGGGTGATTCCGGCTACGACGCCGAGTGGCTGACGCATCGAGTAGACGTCGATTCCGCCGCCCGCACCCTCGGTGTACTCACCCTTGAGCAGGTGTGGGACACCGACGGCGAACTCGACGACCTCGACGCCGCGCTGAATGTCGCCCTTGGCGTCGGCGATGGTCTTACCGTGCTCGGAGGAGAGCAGACGAGCGAGCTCTTCGGTGTCGCGCGTGACCAGCGCGAGGAATTTCATCAACACTCGGGCGCGACGCTGCGGGTTCCAGGTTGCCCATTCACGCTGCGCCTGTTCGGCGTCGGCTATCGCGGCCTCGACCTCGGATACGTCGGCCAGGGGAACCCGGGCCTGAACCTCGCCGGTGTTGGGATCGAAGACATCCCCGAATTTTCCGGAGGTGCCTGCGACATGCTTGCCGCCGATGAAGTGCGTGAGTTCGCGAGCCATGGAATTTGTCCGTCCTCGAGCGTGGAAGTGAAGTACGCCCATCCTATAGTCGGATGTCCACGTAAGTCCAGGAGTGGTCACATCCGGTCGTAGAACTGCCTCAGATCGGCGACGGCACGACTGACCTCGGCCTCGGTGGAGCCGTCGGCGCGGAAGATTCGGCGCAGGATCAACGGATCGAGATCGTCGACCGCCGGAGCGAACGACACCTGGGGAAGTTCCGAGAACGATGCGCGATCGGCGAACCAGTCGTCGGGGTCGAACTCGTCGTCCCCGTCACCGACACCCTCGATCAGTTGATCGAGATCGACGCCACGCAGCGTCAGGATGGTGGCGGCGGACGCGTCGATGTGCTCGGCAGCGATGTACATCAGAGCCGCCGCATGTTTGCAGGGCCAGCCGTCGTCGGGGCAGGTGCAGTCGAAATCGAGCTGCCCCTTGTCGTGCGGCAGCAATACCGACGCCAGTGCCTGCGGAATGGCATTGGAGGCCAGCTCGGCCAGCATGCCGGGGTTCGATCGCACCCTGCCGACGAGCGCGGCAACCTCACCCTGCGTGAGCGGGTCGACGGTGACCGAGGCCGAGAACGGCTCGAGCTGACTGCCCTGCACCTCGCCGTATATCTGCCCGCGCTCGACACCGAGAGTGAGCACCTGCCCTTGGCGCGCATACGTTCTGCCACGCGCTATCCGACCCGGATCCGCGAGGTCTTCCATGGCCGACACGAAATGCCTGCCCCACCACGTCTGCCCGAATGCACCGCGTTTGTTCCTGGACTCGATGCCGCCCTTGGCTTTTCGCCGTTTCCCGTATTGCGAGAAGTCGACCATCACTCCCCCACCGCGTCCTCGCTGAGGCGGAACAGTTCCTGCAGCTCCGCGGTGTCCATCTCGGTCACCCAGTTCTCGCCGGTGCCCACCGCCAGATTCGCCAGATCCTGCTTGGAGACGAGCATCGAATCGATCCGTTCCTCGACGGTGCCCACGCACAGCAGTTTTCGCACCTCGACGTTCTTGCGCTGCCCGATGCGAAAGGCCCGGTCCGTCGCCTGGTTCTCCACCGCCGGGTTCCACCAACGATCAAGATGAACGACATGATTGGCGGCTGTGAGGTTCAAGCCGGTACCGCCGGCCTTGAGCGAGAGCATCATGATCGGCGGACCGTTCCCGCTCTGGAACTTCTCCACCATCTCGTCGCGCTTGGACTTGCTCACGCCGCCGTGCAGGAACGGCAGGTCGGTCCCGAATCGTTCGGCGAAGTACGGTGCCACGAGCTCACCGAACTCCCGGAACTGGGTGAACAGCAACGCTTTCTCGTTGTCGCCCAGAATCGAGTCGAGCATGTCCTCCACCAGACCGATCTTGCCCGAGCGATGCTGCCCCCTCTTGAGCACCGGTGAGCCGTCGGACAGGAAGTGGGCGGGATGGTTGCACACCTGCTTGAGACGAGTGAGCGCGGACAGCACCGCACCTTTGCGCTTCATGCCCTTCGCGTCGGCGATCTGCGCCATCATCTCGTCGACGACCGCCTTGTACAGCGCGGCCTGCTCGGCTGTCAGGTTGGCGCGCACGGTCATCTCGTTCTTCTCGGGCAGATCCGAGATGACCGTCGGATCGGTCTTGACACGACGCAGAATGAACGGCGAGGTGATGGCGCGCAGACGCGAGACCGCGCTCTCGTCGTTCTCGCGCTCGATCGGAACCGAGAATCGCTTCCGAAAGTCCGACGGCCTACCGAGCATGCCCGGATTGGCGAAGTCGAGAATGGACCTCAGCTCGTCCAGACGATTCTCGACCGGTGTTCCGGTGAGTGCCAACTTGTGATCCGCAGGGATCGCGAGCGCCGCCTTGGCCTGAACGGTGCCCGAGTTCTTGATGTGCTGCGCCTCGTCGAGGACCACCCGACGCCACGTCTGCTCGGACAGCTGCGCGCGATCCTTCGCCATCAGCGCGTAGGTGGTGACGATCAGATCGTGCTCTGCGATCGCCCGGTCCAGCTCGTCGCCCTTGGACCGAGCCGGGCCGTGGTGCACCAGAACTCGCAGTGCCGGGGTGAATTTCGCCGCCTCACGTTGCCAGTTGCCGACCACCGACATCGGTGCCACCAGCAGCGTCGGCGTCGAACTCTTCTCGTGCGCGAGCAGTGTCAACACCTGCAACGTCTTGCCGAGCCCCATGTCGTCGGCGAGTACAGCCCCGAGACCGAGCCGACTCATGAACGCGAGCCAATCGAGCCCACGCTGCTGATACGGCCGCAGGGTTGCGTTCACACCGGCCGGTACGGGGATCGTCTCGGGCACCGCACCGGGCTCGAGCAACGTCGCTGCCCATCCGGTGGCTCTGATGTCCTGGACCGGAGCCGGCGGCGGGTCGGCCAGCGTCATCTCGCGCATCAGCGTGCTCAGGGCAGTCCCGTCGCCGTGATGCTCGGCGACGTACTTGGCGGCTCGTGCGAGCTGACCGCCGTCGGCCAGTACCCACTGCCCGCGGAGTCGAACGAGATCGCCCTTCGAGACGGCGAGTCTGTTCATCTCCGCCTCGGTGAGCACCATGTCGCCGAGTTGGAGTTGCCAGTCGTACGACACCAGTTCGTCCATGCCGACCGCCCGATCGGCGGCCGCTTTCGTCACCGCAGGCGAATCGACGCGCAGCCTCATCGACGGATCCAACCTCGTCCAGGCCCGAGGAAGCAGAACCGTCGTTCCGGTGGCCTGCAGCGCCGTCGCACCGTGTTCGACGAGGTCGATGACCACCGACGTCGGAAGCAACAGATCGAGGGTGCCTTCTTGAGACGGCAGATCACGCAGTCTCGGGTACGCCGCCACGGCCTCACCGAGCTTGCGCACGGCGATCGAGAGCAGGGTTGCATCGACCTTACGGCTCATCGGGACCGGCCGCGGCGCTTCACCATCCGCTCGCAGACACACCTGCAGCGTCCAGAACGACTCCGCTGATTCCTCGGAGGAACTGTCGACGACGCCATCGTCGTCATCGGGTTCGAGCAGGCGTAGCACCAGGGACGGCTCGTCGACGGTGAGGCTTGCGCGCCAGTTGTCGAGCAACGTCGACATCTGTTGGGTGCCATCCACGTACGGGTCGTCGCGAATCAGAGCGGACAACAGCGGATGCTCCGAGTCGGGCCTACCCAGAACCGATCTGACGATCGGATCGGTGAGCTCCTCCACCATGTCGTCGAGGATCTTCTTGGGCCGCTCTCCCGCACGCTGCACCGACGGCATCGCGACGGCGAGTTCGCTCAGCCAGGCCCGTTGACGTTCACCCCCGACCAGACGCCACCGTGGCCACCACTGCCCGTCCATCAACTTCAGAGCAGGAACCACACGACCGCCGCGAACCCAGCGTTCGATTCCGCGGGCGACGTGCGCCAGGTACCGGAGATCGCCGGAAATCGAAGCGTGCTCGGACGGCGTCCGCAACAGCAGATCGGCACCGTCGTGCGGGGCGAGCGCGATGGCCGGAACCTGCACCGGGGCCTGCGCGGTGGCACTGCGCCCGGGTGCCGGAAACGACACCGCAGCACGGTGCCGGAACGGTCGGGTGAGGACGTGCGCGTGTGTCGGCGGCAGATCGGGTTCGTCGCCGGTGGAGATCTCGTCGTCCCACAGCATCAGCCCGGCACCGGGAGACCAGAGACCGTGCAGCATCGGTCCATCCAACCAGCAAGCACCGACACACCTCGGGTGAGGCACTCCCGAGCAAGTCGCTCGGTGAGGCACAGTGGATGCATGATCGCGTACGGCTTCAGCGAATACGGCGGACCCGACACCGAGTACCTTCTCGACCTACCCGTCCCCGAGCCGGGACCGGGGCAGATTCTCGTGGCGGTCCACGCCGCCGGGGTCAATCCTGCGGATTGGAAGGTGCGGGCGGGCAATCGCAAGGACACCGTGCAGATCACCTTGCCCGCGGTTCTGGGTCGGGAAGTATCGGGCACCGTCGTGACGGCCGGCGCGGGTGTGGCCGATTTCTCGGTGGGCGACCATGTGTTCGGGGCCACCGCCTCGGGACACGGAGGGTACGCGCAGTACACGGTGCTCAACGCATCGAGCACTGCCCACAAGCCGGAGGCCGTCTCGTGGGCGGCGGCGGCCACCCTGCCGGTGGCTGCCGGGACCGCGTACGACGCGCTGCGCCGACTGGCCGTCGGCGCGGGCGATTCCGTCCTGGTGCTCGGTGCGGGTGGCGGCGTGGGTTCGGCCGTTCTGCAACTCGCGCGAGCCGACGGTATCGACGTTCTCGCAGTTGCGAGTACTGGCAAACAGGAGTGGATCGAGAGCCTCGGAGCCGAATTCGTCGCCTCCGGCGGCGACTTCGTCGATTCGATCTCGCGACCGGTGAACGGCATCGTCGATCTCGTCGGAGGCGAGACCTTGCGCGCCGCGGCGACCGCACTGACGGCGGGGGTACCGATCGTCAGCGTCGCAGACCCGATGCTCGCGGCGCAGTGGGACGGATCCGGAGTCGATCGGGACCGCACCACCGCAGCATTCGCGCGGCTGGCGGACCTGACCGCGTCGGGCGTCATTCGTCCGCGTATCGACCATGCCTTCCCCCTCGAGCGTGCGGGCGAGGCTCTCGCCCTCGTGGAGAACGGACACGTGCTCGGCAAGGTCGTCGTCGAAGTTCGCTGACACCGAGACGGGTGCGGGGATCACTGTCGGTACCTTCCGGCACACTGCTGTCGCGAGGACCGATGACCGAGTACTGAGATCGACGATGGGGCGTGCGTGAGAAAACTGTGGGTCGCGGTACTGCTGGTGCTCGCTGCGGCAGTGATGGCCGTGTTCGGCTCGTGCGAGCGGTCCGTCATCCCCGGTTTCACACCCGCCCAACCCGCTCCCGGCAGTCCCACGCGTACTCAGATCGAGCAGTTGCTCGCCCAGGTTCGCGTGGTCGCGGCCAGGCCCGATGCCCTCGGCTACGAGCGCGGGTGCAAGAGCGGCGAAGGGTGTGTGTTCGGCCCGGCGTGGACCGACGACTACGACGGGCCGGGTGGTCACGACGGCTGCGGTACCCGCGACAACGTCCTGGCGCTGTCGATGACCGAGGTCGAGTTCCGCGCAGGCACCCGCGACTGCGTCGTGCTGTCGGGTTCGCTCGCAGATCCGTACTCCGGTGAGCCGATCCAGTTCACCAAGTCGGACGCCGGAAAGATTCAGATCGATCACGTCTACCCGCTGTCCGCTGCATGGGACATGGGCGCGAACACGTGGTTGCCCGACAAGCGCGTTCGGTTCGCCAACGACGTGGCGTTCAATCTGCTCGCGGTCAACGGAGCGGACAATCAGAGCAAGAGTGACAAGACACCCTCGCAATGGCTGCCACCGAACGCGGCCTACCACTGCTTCTATGCGGGTAAGTATCTGTCGGTCGCTGCGCAGTACGAGTTACCGATCACCCAGGCCGATCAGGGTGTTCTCGCTTCGGTCGCCTCGACGTGCGCGGCGTAACGTCTGAGCGATGGCAACAGCACACCCGCGCAGCGTCCTCGACCGTGAGACGCAGCTCTGCATGTCCTTGTCCGGCCGACCGAGCAACATCGGAACTCGCTTCCACAACTATCTCTACGACGAGTTGGGCCTGAACTTCGTCTACAAGGCGTTCACCACCACCGATCTCGCCGCCGCAGTGGGGGGCGTTCGCGCCCTGGGCATCCGAGGCTGCGCCGTCTCCATGCCGTTCAAGGAAGACGTGATCGAACTGGTCGACGTGATGTACGAGTCGGCAAGCGCCATCGAATCCGTCAACACGATCGTCAACGAGAACGGCGTCCTCCACGCCTACAACACCGACTACCAGGCCGTCGCGAATCTGCTCGCCGCGAGTGGCTTCTCGACCGACTACTCGGTGGCCGTCACCGGCAGCGGCGGGATGGCCAAGGCCGTCGTTGCCGCACTTCGGGATTCGGGCTACACCCGGGGCACCGTCGTCGCCCGCAACGCGAACACCGGCCCTGCCCTCGCCGAGACCTACGGCTACGACTGGTCGGCCGAAGCGGTGGGCGCAGACCTGCTCGTGAACGTGACCCCGGTGGGTATGGCCGGAGGGCCGGATGCCGATTCGGCACCGTTCACCGAGCAGCAGATCGATGCAGCGAATGCCGTGTTCGACGTCGTCGCCATGCCGTCGGAAACGCCGCTGATCGTTGCCGCTCGGGCGGCGAACAAGCCCGTGATCACCGGCGCTCAGGTCATCGCGCTCCAGGCTGCAGAACAGTTCGTTCTCTACACCGGAGTTCGGCCGTCGGACGAACAGATCGCGCGCGCATCGGAGTTCTCGCGCAGCTGACTCACAGGTGCTGCCACCGGGGCTTGTTGGCATAGGCGTACCGGTAGTACTCCGCGAGTGCGAGCGACGACGCCGCGGCCTCGTCCAGCAGCACCGTTGCGTGCGGGTGCCATTGGATCGCCGACGCCGGGCAGTGCGCCGACAACGGTCCTTCCACGGCCGCCGCCACCGCGTCCGCTTTCGACTGCCCTGTTGCGATCAACAGCAGGTGACGCGCCTCGTCGATGGTGCCCAGCCCCTGGGTCAGTACGTGATGCGGCACGTCCTCGGGCGAATCGAAGAATCGGGCGTTGTCGACGCGAGTCTGTTCGGTCAGCGTCTTCACCCGCGTTCGAGATCTCAGCGACGATCCGGGCTCGTTGAAACCGATGTGCCCGTCTGTGCCGATTCCGAGTATCTGAACATCGATGCCGCCTGCGGCGGCGATCGCCGCGTCGTACCGCTGCGCCTCCACAGCTATGTCGTCCGCTTCGCCGTCGGGCGAGAAGACCGCGGTGTCGTCCAGATCGACGTGGTCGACGAAGTTCTCGCGAATGAACGAGAAATAGGACTGCTCTGCTGTTTTCGCCAGTCCGATGTACTCGTCGAGCAGGAAGGCGCGGCATCGCGCGAATGACAGGCCGTCGTCCCGATGCCGTCGCGCCAATTCGCGATATGTGCCCACCGGGGTGGACCCGGTTGCCAGTCCCAGTACAGGAGTGGAGCCGACTCGTGCGACTCGTTCGACGACGTCGGCGGCTGTTCGGTCCACCGCGTCGGCCCCGTCGAGGATCACGACCTCCATCTAGCTGTCCTCTCCGATTGCAGTTCCGCCTCTGATCACCCGCAGTGGTTCGAAGGCCGGGTCGACCACCAATACGTCGGCTCGCATGCCTGGTTCGAGGTGACCGACGTCGGAGTCGAGGCCGATCGACGCGGCAGGAGTCGACGACGCGGCCAGTACGGCCTCGACCAATGGCACGCCGGCGTTCAGCACGGCGCGGCGTAGCAGGTCCAGGACGGTTGCGGTCCCGCCCGCGATCGGAGCGGTCTCGCTGTCGGTGTCGCGGGACAACCGCGCTACCGAGTGTCGGACGGTCACATCCAGTGGTCCGAGTCGATAGCGACCGTCCGACATTCCGGCCGCGGCCATCGCGTCGGAGACCAGCGCGATGTGTGCACCACCGACGAGATCGAACACCGCGCGGACGGTCTCGTCGGCGAGATGCACTCCGTCGCCTATCAATTCGAGCACCATCGCGTTGCGCGCCGCAGCGGCCAGACACTCGCTCACCGGGCCCGGCGCCCGATGATGCCAGGTAGGCATTCCGTTGAACAGGTGTGTGGCCGTGATCGGACCGTCCCCCAGCGACTCGATTCCGCGTCGGGTGGTGAGCGCATCGGCGTCCGTGTGGCCGATGCTGGGCAGTATCCCGTTCTCTCGCAACATCTCTGCGACGGCGGTGAAGCCGTCGATCTCGGGTGCAAGGGTCATCGACCGCACCGCGCCCCGGCCCGCGCTCAAAATGTCGCGGAGAAGTCCGGGATCGCCGCTGCGCAGCGACGCGGGGTCTTGCGCGCCGCAGCGGTCGACCGACAGGAACGGCCCCTCGAGATGGACTCCGGCGACATCACCGGTCTCGTACAGATCGGCCAAAAGCGATGTCTGCATGATCAGCCGTTCCGGCGGTGCCGACACCAGTGATGCGAGCATCGTCGTGGTCCCGCGTGAGCGATGATGCCGTACCGCCGTCATGAGATCGACGGCAGGTGAATCCGGGAAAGATGCCCCCGCCCCGCCGTGGCAGTGCAGATCGACCAAACCAGGGAGGATCGTCGAATCCGTCTGCGGTACAGCCCGACCGGGCCATGCCGATGCCGGTCCGACCCACGAGATCCGGTCTCCCGTCCACGCGACGACGCCGTCCTCGATCACCTGGTCGCGCGTGACGACCCGCCCGCGGTGAGTGGTCGTGGTAGATGCGGTCATGCCCGATCGGGTTCGAGCACTGCGTCGTCCTCACGTCCAGGGGTGCGCAGGTTCCATTTCTTGATGACGAAGCTGAACAAGAAGTAGTAGATCACCGCGTACACCAGGCCGATCGGGATGAGCAGCCACGCTTTGGTTGCGATTCCGTAGTTGAGCAGATAGTCGATGCCGCCGGCGGAGAAGAAGAAACCGTCGTGGATCCCGAGGGCATTGCACAGGGCCATCGACGTTCCGGTCAACACCGCGTGGATGATGTAGAGCGGCCAGGCGACGAACATGAACGAGTATTCGAGCGGCTCGGTGATACCGGTGACGAACGCAGTCAGGCCCGTGGACAACATGATTCCGCCGACGAGCTTCTTCTGTGACGGCTTCGCGTTGCGATAGATCGCGAATGCCGCAGCGGGAAGAGCGAACATCATGATCGGGAAGAATCCGGTCATGAACACTCCCGCGGACGGGTCACCGGCGAAGAACCGATTCAGATCGCCGCGGACCAGTTGACCACCTGCATCCTGGTAGTCACCCACCAGGAACCAGACGACGGAGTTCAGAATGTGGTGCAGCCCAGTGGGAATGAGCATGCGATTGGCGAAGCCGTAGATGCCGCTGCCCACCACACTGTGGTCGGCGACGGTGTTGCCCACCCACTGGAGTGCACTGTAGAAGAGCGGATAGACGAACGACATGATCACGGCGACAACGAGACCGGTGATTGCCGTCATGATCGGTACCAGACGACGGCCACTGAAGAAGCCGAGATAGTCCGGCAGCTTCTGGCGATAGAAACGCTGCCAGAGAATCGCCGAGAGCAATCCGATGACGATGCCTGCCAGGACGCCGTAGTCGATCACGGCGGGGTCACCGTTGGCGTCGACCTCTCCGTCGAGCACGACCGGCGACATGGCCGTGAAGACTCCGTTCATCACCATGTAGCCGACCACAGCTGCGAGCGCGGTCGAACCGTCGGACTTCTTGGCCCAGCCGATGGCGATACCGACTGCGAAGATGAGGGGAAGCCAGGTGAAAACTGCCTGACCTGCAGCGGAGATGACCGCGGCGGTGGTCTCCAGTGCGCTGAATCGACCCAGCAGGTCGTCCTGCCCGAGTCTCAGGAGAATTCCGGCGGCGGGCAGAACAGCGATCGGGAGCATGAGGCTGCGACCGAAGCGCTGCAGCCCGGCCAATGATCGAGATTCCTTCTTCGGCTCGGTGTCGACCGAGTCAGTCTTCTTCGGGGTCATGGCGACCTTCTCTTCGAGGGCTGGTCCTTCGGGGGCTTTTCGCTGTTGTGACCGGGTGCCATCAGGGGTACTGTCCGGTCATTACCAGTTGTAGTTTGGCCAGGTGGCAAGCACATGTCAACCCGGACATGTGATCCACCCGACAGATGTACGCCCACAGAAAGCGAGAACCCACATGTCCAAAGCGGACGCGATCGTCGAAGGCCTCGGCGGTGCCGACAACATCGTCGAGATCGAAGCGTGCATCACCCGGCTGCGCACCGAGGTCAAGGATGGGTCGTTGGTGAACGAGGCAGCACTCAAAGCAGCAGGTGCCCACGGCGTCTTCCACAAGGGAACCGCAGTTCAGGTCATCGTCGGCCCCGAAGCGGACACGCTCGCAGAAGACATCGGCGACATCCTGTGAGCGACGCCGGTGCGATCCTCAGCCCTGTTGCCGGCCAGGTGATTTCGCTTGCAGACGTGCCGGACCCGGTGTTCTCGGCGCAGATGGTCGGCTCCGGTGTCGCACTGCGCCCGGCCCCGAACGACGGGTCGGTCGAGGTTCGTTCACCGGTCGCGGGCACGATCCTCAAACTCCATCCACACGCATTCGTCGTCTTCACCGAGAACAAGGCGGGCGTATTGGTGCACATCGGTATCGACACCGTGAAGATGAAGGGCGAAGGCTTCGAACTCTTCGCAGCAGAGGGTGATCGAGTCGAGGCCGGCGATCTCGTCGTCACCTACGATCCGGCGGCGATCGCGGCGGCAGGCTACTCGGATGTCGTTCCCGTGGTTCTGATGGACTCGAAGCCGGATTCGGTGACGAGTGCCAGCATCGACAACACCGTGGCGGTGGGCGACCTGTTGTTCGAGCTGCCCTGATCTCACCGACGCTGCGAGGTGCGTCGCCCGCCTTCGACTTCCATCGACAGTTGATACCGATCGCAGCGGTACCAACTCTCGGTGTGTTCGAGCGGCTCGTCGCCGCTGAAGGAGACGCGGTCGAAGTACAGCACGGGGGCACCGCGCTTGGTGCCGAGCAGGGTGGCGGTATCACTGTCGGCCGCAGTGGCTTTGACGGTCTGCTCGGCCCGGTCGATGGTCAACCCGTAGTGAATCTGAACGGCCTCGTACACGGACTTGCTCAGGTCGTGCTCGATCAGACCGGGCAGCAAGGAAGCCCGGTACCACGCGTCGTCGACGCTGACCGGTTCGGCATCGGCCAACCGAAGACGCTTGACGTGGTAGGTCTGTTCCTCGTCGGCCAGTCCGAGAGCGCGAGTCGTTGCCGCCGAGGGGCTTTCGAGCCGCGCGAACAGCACCACCGTCGTCGGCGTCAATCCTTGCGCCCGCATCTCCTCCGAGAACGACGCCAGGTGCAAACGAGACTGCACGGTGCGACTGGCCACGAACGTGCCCTTGCCACGGACCCGCACCAGGTGTCCGTCGTTGACGAGTTGACCGATGGCCTCGCGAACGGTGATGCGGCTGACGCCGTAGTCCTCCATCAGCTTTCGCTCGCTGGGCATGAGATCGCCGGGTTGCAACTCCTTCGTGCAACGGTGCAACAGAATTGCGCGAAGCTGTTCGTGCTTGGGGACCTGACTGTCCCTCAGATGTACGGGCATCACCACTGCGCAGGCCTTTCCGTCACTCGCCGAACCAGCGGTACGGACTGGTCCGGTCCAACCAAGAGACTACGTCACATCGGCGGTGCCCCGACAGCATTCGACCACCGACCCCTGGTGGCGACTCGGCTCGACGGGAAACGACGCGACAGGCGACGGCCCACAGTGCATCATCGTCAGTCGTGACCACCGCCGACGCTGCCGACAGACCGACGCCACTCTCCACCCCCGTCAGCGCTGGAATCGTGGCCTCACTGGTCGGCTTCACCAGCTCGTTCGCCGTTGTACTGACGGGCCTGCGGGCGGTAGGTGCCAGCCCGACCGAGGCGGCATCCGGTTTGCTGGCACTGTGCGTCACCCAGGCCGTGGGAATGATGTGGCTCGCGCGCAGATACAGACAGCCCATCACTCTGGCGTGGTCGACACCGGGCGCGGCGCTGCTCGCCGGAACCGGCATGGTGGTCGGAGGGTGGCCCGCGGCGGTGGGTGCGTTCGTCACCGTCGGAGTCCTGATCGTCCTGACGGGCCTGTGGCCGAGACTCGGCGCACTCGTGTCGACAATTCCGGTGCCACTCGCGCAGGCGATGCTGGCCGGAGTTCTCCTTCCTCTCTGCGCAGCACCGGTGGTCGCCTTCGCCGACTCCCCCGCCCAGGTGGCTCCAGTGGTCCTGGTCTGGCTCGTGGTCCTGCGGTTCAGTGCACGTTGGGCAGTTCCGGCAGCATTCGCCGCGGCGGCGGTGGTGATCGCGGCCGGTCTGGTCGGCGGCGGCACTCCGATCGCGCCGAACGATCTGGTCCCCCGAATCGACTGGACGGTTCCGCACTGGAGCTGGCAGGCCACAGTAGGTATCGCGGTGCCGCTGTACATCGTCACGATGGCGTCCCAGAACATCCCCGGCGTCACGGTCATGGCGTCGTTCGGGTTCCGCATTCCCTGGCGTGCCTCGATGGCCGTCACCGGAACCGGAACCGTCCTGGGCGCATTCGCCGGCGGTCACACGATCAACCTCGCCGCGATCAGCGCTGCGCTCTCGGCGAATCCCAGTGCCCATCCGGACCCGAAGCGGCGATGGATCGCCGCCTTCTCGGCCGGATCGTCCTACCTGGTGCTGGCGCTTCTCTCCACCGCCCTGGCCACCCTGGTCGCTGCCGCTCCCGCAGGTGTGGTGGAAACAGTTGCCGGGCTTGCCCTGTTGGGGACCCTCGCGGCGTCGTTGTTCGGCGCGCTGGAACATGCAGCGGACAGAGAAGCAACGGTTCTGACATTCCTCGTCGCTGCGTCCGGCCTGACATTCGCAGGGATCGGCTCCGCATTCTGGGCCTTGGTCGTCGGTCTGATGGTCCGAGCGATCCTGCGTCGGCAATCCCCGGCGACGCCAGCTACCGACGCCACTGGTTAGGGTCACGTTCATGACCGATCGAGTGAGCCCCGCGTCGGACTTGTCGCACGCATCGGATTTTCCGGCACTGTGGCCGGTGACGACGAGATGGGACGACAACGACCACTACGGCCACGTCAACAACGTCACCTACTACGCCTATTTCGACACCGCCGTCAACGGTTGGCTGATGGAGACGACCGGTCTCGATATCAGGACACTGCCTGCGATCGGTGTCGTTGCCGAAACCTCGTGCCGATACCTGTCCGAGTTGAGCTTTCCGGATCGCCTTCAGGTGGGCCTGGCAGTCGAGAAGCTGGGCACCCGCAGCATCGTGTACTCGCTCGGGTTGTTCCGCGAAGCCGACGACGATGCGTTGGAGCTGGCGGCCAGGGGTCGATTCGTACACGTGTACGTCGATGGGGTCACCCGTAGGCCGGTGGCGATTCCGCCCGAAATCGAGACTGCAGCTCGCACTTTGGTGATCGGGACGGCGTCGGCCTGACCGACTACAGCCCGATCTCGTCGGCCGTACGCAGAGCCCTGCTGACGATGTCGTCGATGAGCGTCGTGGTCGGCCCGCCTGCCACCGCCCGGTTTCGCGAGTCTGCTTCCATCCGGCGCATGACACCTTCGGCGATGATCGAGAGCTTCCACAGCGCCAGTACCTGCCAGAATCCGACATCGGAGACGTCGCGGCCGGTGTGCCCCGCATACGACTCGACGAGTTCGGCCCGAGTAGGAAAGCCCGGCAGAGTCGACGCCATGAAGGGACCGGCGACCCCGTCGTCGGCTTGCGGCCAATAGGCCAGAAGTCCTCCGAGGTCCGCCAAGGGGTCTCCGAGTGTGCACAGCTCCCAGTCGACAACCGCGGCGACACGGCCGTCGTCGCGGGCCGTGATGACGTTGCTGAGGTGGAAGTCTCCGTGCACCAGAGTCACCTCGTGCTGCGATGGAATGCCGGCTGCCAATCGCGTTGCCAGCGAATCGATACCGGGTACGTCGCGAGTGCGCGAGGATTGCCATTGCTTGGTCCACCGTGCCAGTTGGCGAGCGGCGTACGGCTTGTGACTGGCCAGATCGGCCAGACCCGAGGAGTCCAGATCCACGCGGTGGATGTCGGACAGCGCGACCGTCAGGCCGAGCCCTACTCGGCGCCTGTGATCGGGGTCGAGTCCTTCGGCTACCGCCACCGAGTCGACGACGATCCCGTCGACGAAACTCATCAGCACGAGTGGGACCTCGGACACCGACGAATCCTCGGTCATCGCAATCATTTTCGGAACCGGAACCGCCGTGTTCTGCAGGCCCGACAGAATTCGATGCTCACGCACCACATCGTGTGCGGACGCCAACAGTTTCCCCAGTGGTGGACGCCGAAGCACCCAGCAACTGCCGCCGGCATCACGAACCGCGTAGGTGAGATTGGACTGACCGTTGCCGATCCGATGGAAGGTGAGAGGCGAGGTTGCGCCGATTCCCAATCCTGCGATCCAGGTCGATACCGCGTCTTCGTCCAGTCCCACCGCACCCATACAGAACCCTCACTTCGCCGCGCGACACCGTTGTCGACTGCCGTCATCGGAATTCGACCGATAGTAGCGAAGCTGAACCCGCTCGGGTGCCGAGGCACCGAGCGGGGCCGATCAACTTGCGCGCTCGAACGCGGAGATCAGCGCTGGAGTCGCGATCGCCGGAGCCGGAGCGGCTACCTCGTTGCGCTTGACGGCAATTTCGTCCACTTCACCGACCAGCAGGGCAACCATCGTCTCCGGCTCGGAGGCCCAGACGGAGGAGATGTTCCGCACTTCGGCAGGTGCGAACAGTCCGCTGGTTGCCAGAGCGTCGATCCATTCGGCGACGGCGTCGGCCGTGGGATCGGGCACGGTCGATCGGTCGAGCGAGTCCGCTTGGAACTCGTTGCAAAAGAACGCGCGGACCATAGCGAGCTGTCCCTGAGACATTGCGGTCATGTTCTTCTCCCTCGAGTTGTCGGCGTCCGTAGGTGTCGAATACCCGATTCCGACGGGTTGTGACGGGTACCACGGTCCGTTTCCAGATCGTTATCGATTTGGCTGTAACGGTCGATTGCGGGTTTCCGATGCGGCTGAAACTACGCCCTTTTGGTCGGTCTCGCCCAGGGTGAACTGGACTCTGTGACTATCGTCACACACTTGGACCCATCCAATCAACGTCTTGCAACGAAGTCATAGTTTGGTTTACGAAATGCTGTGACAGGAAACAAGTTATCGACAAAACGCCAGGTCGGAGGGCATTCGCACCATTCGGACCGACGTCCGACTGCAGCAACTCGAACTCAGCATGCCTCCGCTACACGAGCTGCAAGAAGGCACGCAGTTCTGTATCGGGCCAGTTTTCGATCTCTTGCCCCGACTTGTGGCCGATTTGCCGACATGCAGAATTTGACGAAGTGAGCATCCTGCCGCTCACTTTTCGATACCCCTCAGGCCGCTGCGTGATCGAAACGTTATTACGAAAACAATCAGCTCGTTCCCAACTTCCTCACATCCGATGTTCAGCCGAGTCGGGCACCGTGGCCGCATGCCAACACCGAGCCTCGGTTCCGGACCGATCCAAGCGTCCCGTCACGCCGAAACCGACGCCGAGACGCCCGCGGTGTCGTCCAGTGCCCCCACCCGTCCGCGACGGCGCGCCGTGGTCGCTCGCTCGGCCGTGTCCGCTGCCTCTGCCGTCCTGTTGCTGTTGATCCTGATGTGGGCACCGCAGGTCGCACCCTCGACGTCCGTCGAATCGACCCCTGCCACGGCACTGGCCACTCACGTACTCGATGCGATCGATGTGACCGCGGTGTTGATCGCCGTCGCCGCGCTCGCCGTCGTGGCGCTGATACGAAAGCTGCCGTTCGGGATCGGGGTGGTGATCGCCTGCACCATCGGTGCCGTCGTCAGCAGTGCGCTCGCTCGCGAGGTCCTGGGAGCGTCGATGCCGTCGGCAGATCTTCCGAACGGTCAACTCGTCGCGGTGGCCTCTCTACTCGGAGCAGCGTCCATGGTGGCGTCCGCAGCGTGGCGGCCCGTGGTCCTCGGCCTGGGCACCGTCGCAACGCTCGCGGTCGCGGCGGCTGCCCTTTTCGTCGGTTCCGCGTCCGTGACCGGGATCGTGAGCGCAGCGTCGATCGTGTTCGTGTGGTGGCCGGCGTGCTCGATCGTCATGCTCTACTCGCCCGTCGCAGCTGCCCGCGAAGCTCGCAACCCGCTCGACACGGCCGCTCTGGCCGTTCAACGCAAAATGGGGCGCTCCCGTTGACGAACAACCGGAAGCGCCCCATCTGACTGCTGACTGCTCGTGACTAGAGGGCCTTGAGCTCCTCGGTCACCTCGGACACCGACTTCTTCGCGTCACCGAACAGCATCGAGGTGCCCTCGGCGAAGAACAACGGGTTCTCGATGCCGGCGAACCCGGACGACATCGACCGCTTCAGAACGATGACCGACTTCGACTGATCGACGTTCAGGATCGGCATCCCGTGAATCGGGCTCGACGGATCGTTGCGCGCCGCCGGGTTGGTCACGTCGTTCGCACCGATGACCAACGTGACGTCGGTACGGGAGAATTCGTCGTTGATGTCGTCCATTTCCTTCATCGCGTCGTACGCGACATCGGCCTCGGCGAGCAGCACGTTCATGTGCCCGGGCATGCGACCGGCCACGGGGTGAATGGCGTACTTGACCTCGACGCCCTTCGACTCCAGTAGCTTGGCCATGTCCTTGACCGCATGCTGCGCCTGCGCAACCGCGAGTCCGTATCCGGGTACGACGATGACCTGGTTGGCGTAGGCCATCTGGATCGCCGCATCCGCCGCGGACGTGGCCTTCGCGGTTCCGCCGCCTGCACCCGCAGGCCCGGCAGCCGCGTCGCCGCCACCGAATCCGCCGGCGACGATCGCCGGGATGGAACGGTTCATGGCCTTGGCCATGAGGTTGGTCAGAATCGTGCCGGACGCGCCGACGATCATGCCTGCGACGATCATCGCTGTGTTGTTGAGCGCCAGACCTGCCGCCGCAGCGGACAGACCGGTCAGAGCGTTGAGCAACGAAATGACGACCGGCATGTCCGCGCCGCCGATGGGCAGCACGACCGTCAGACCCAGAATTCCGGCGAGTACGAGAACCGCGACGATCCACCACTGCGACACCCCGCCGCCCGGAGTGGCGTTGATTCCGATGACCACCGCAGCCGCCACGGCACCGATCAGCAGCAGAGCGTTGAGCGGCTGCTGCAACTTGCCGATGGTGATGGGCGAACCGGGCAGGGTCTCCTGCAGCTTGAGGAACGCGATCAGCGATCCCCAGAACGAGATCGACCCGATGATCGCCGCGAACAGCGACCCGATGACGATGTGGACCGTCGGCGATTCACCGTGCTTGAAGTTCGAGAATCCCGATGTGTCGAGGAACTCGGCCCAGGCGATCAGTGCAACCGTTCCACCGCCGACGCCGTTGAACAGGGCCACCAACTGCGGCATTGCCGTCATCTTGACCCGACGTGCGGGAGGGATACCGAGAGCGACGCCGACGACCAGGCCGACGACGATGAGAATCCAGTTGCCGGTGTCTCGGATGGAGATGAGGGTCGCCACCACTGCGATGAACATGCCGACGGCTGCGATCTGATTGCCGCGGACAGCGGTCTTCGGGCCCGTCAGACCCATCAGACCGTAGATGAACATCGCGAACGCGACGATGTAGAGGATGTTGACGAGATTGTCCATCAGGAGTCAGCGCCCTTCTCGGCCTTGGCAGGGACAGGCTTGGACTTGAACATGCCGAGCATGCGGTCGGTGACGACGAATCCACCGATCACGTTGACCGTTCCGAAGACCAGCGCCACGAACAGGATCACCTGCAATCCGATGGACGGATCGGCCACCTTGCCCAGGACGACCAACGCGCCGAGCACGACGATGCCGTGGATGGCATTGGTGCCCGACATCAACGGGGTGTGCAAGGTGTTGGGCACCTTGGAGATCACCGCGAAGCCGACGAACCCGGACAACACCAGGATCGCTATGTTCGCGAGCAGCGGGGTGTACATCAGTTCTCCTTCTCACGTGTCACGCAGGCACCGGCGAGAACCTCGTCCGAGAAGTCGGGGGCGAGCTTGCCGTCGACCAGCATGAGTTCGAGCAATGCCGAGATGTTCTTCGAGTACAGCTCGCTGGCGTGCTCGGGCATCGAGGCAGGCAGGTTCAACGGCGAGCAGATGGTCACGTCGTGCTTGACGACGGTCTCTCCGGGCTCGGTGAGCTCACAGTTGCCGCCGGTCTCACCGGCGAGGTCGACCACGACGCTGCCGGGCTTCATGCCCTCGACGGCTGCGGCCGTGACCAGTCGCGGGGCGGGGCGTCCGGGCACCAACGCGGTGGTGATGACCACGTCGAATCCCTTGATGGCCTCCTCGAGAGCCTTCTGCTGTTGCACCCGCTCGTCCTCGGTCAGCTCACGCGCGTACCCGCCCTCACCTGCGGCGTCGATCCCGAGATCGAGCCATTGCGCCCCGACGGAGCGAACCTGGTCCGCGACCTCCGGACGCACGTCGTACCCGGTGGGCCGGCCGCCGAGACGCTTCGCGGTGGCAAGCGCCTGCAGACCTGCCACGCCCACACCCAGCACCAGCACGGTGGCAGGCTTGACGGTGCCCGCGGCAGTGGTGAGCATCGGGAAAAATCGGGTGGACTCGGACGCGGCCAGCAGGACGGCCTTGTATCCGGCGACATTGGCCTGAGACGACAGTGCGTCCATCACCTGCGCCCGCGAGATCCGCGGGATCGCTTCGACGGCGAAGGCCTGCACTCCGGCCGCCTTCAACGCCCCGATGCTGTTCTCCGCGTTGCGCGGTGCCAGAAATCCGATGAGTGTCGAACCCGACGACAGCTTGGCGATCTCGGCGTCGGACGGCGGCGCGACCTTCACCACGACGTCCGCCGACCATGGATCACCGATGGTCGCTCCGGCGGCGACGTACAGCTCGTCGGGAATCAGAGCGCCCAAACCGGCACCCGATTCGACGACGATCTCGACGCCTTTACCCGTCAGGGAGGCAACGATCTTGGGCACCAGGGCGACGCGACGTTCGCCCTCCCCCGATTCCCGAACCACACCGACCACGGTCGTGGATCCCGAACCCTTCTCAGTGCTCTGCGATGTATCCAAATCTCCGTCTTCCTGCGTTGAATGGTGTCCACTGATCGGCCAACGGCCCCGAGCTTGCGACGAGTGGACGAACCCATGCGACAAAGGCACAAGGTCCCTGATAGTAGCCAGAGGAAACAGACCACGGGTAACTCGGAACACAGTCCGATTCGTTCTGAATCGAGTCCGTTCGGCATTCCGCAGTTACAGGGCGGGCAATTGTGATGCACGCCATACAGGTCTATCGGTGATGATCGGACCCTACAGTGACAACCGTGGAATCTTGCATCTTCTGTGCCATCGTCGCCGGCGACGCCCCCGCACACCGCGTGTTCGAGAACGACCACGCGATGGCCTTTCTCGACATCCGGCCGGTCAGTCGCGGACACCTGCTCGTCGTCCCGCGCGAGCACGCCACCGATCTGAACTCGACCCATCCGGACGCGGCCGCCGACGTATTTCGCGTCGGTCACACGCTGGCGCGCGCGGTGCGCCACTCGGATCTGCGCGCCGACGGAGCCAACCTCGTGATCAACGACGGCAAGGCCGCGTTTCAGACGGTTTTCCACCTGCACTTGCACGTGGTGCCTCGCTGGCATCGGGACCGGCTGCGGTTCGCTACCGGGTTCGTGACGCGCCGCCTGCGTGAGCCCGAGCATGTCGCGGACGCCGTTCGCGTCGGGCTGGCCCGGCTGAACGGCGAATCGACGGCGTGAGACTGTTCCTGTCGTCGTATCGATTCGGGGGCCACTCCGCTGCTTTCGTCGAGCTGACCGGGCCGCCGTCCGATCTTGCGGTGATCGCGAACGCGTCGGACGCGTGGCCCGCCGCCGCTCGCGAGTCCTCGCTTCGCAGTGAGTTCGGTCCGCTGCGCGCTCTCGGGTATCGGCCGGCGGAGCTGGATCTGCGCGAGTACGTGGGTCGGCCCGCGGCCTTCGAGCGCGCGCTCGAAGGATTCGGTGCGGTGTGGGTGCGCGGGGGCAACACCTTCGTCCTGCGCGCTCAGCTCGCCCGCTCGGGTGCGGACGAGGTTCTGGCCGACCGAGTTCGGCGAGGATCGATCGCGTACGGCGGATACAGTGCGGGTGCCTGTGTGGCCGCACCGTCGTTGATCGGAGTCGAGGACGCGGACGACCCGGGCGAGGTTCGGCACGCCACCGGTATCGATCCGGTGTGGACCGGGTTGGGTCTGGTGAATTTCTCCATTGTCCCGCACCTGAATTCCGTTCTCGACGAGCAGAATTCGGGGCATGTGACGGTGCAGCGCCTTCGCCGGGCCGGCATGGACTGTCACGGGTTGACCGACGACCAGGCCATCGTCGTCGACGCGTCGGGGACGCGTGTGCTCGGTAGTTGACCGTCGGTCAGCCCAGGCGGGCAAGTGGAGCGAGTCGATCCAGCGAGGACCACGCCAGCGAGCACCGCCTTGCGGTCATTTCGTCCGCGTCGAGCACCAGCATGTCGAACAACTGCCGAGGGGCCTGATGCCACGAGTGGGCAATCTGCGCGATGGTGGCTCGATCGAACAATCCGGACTGGGTCAACGCCTGAACCCATTCGTCGACCTCGCCTCGGTGAATGCGCTCGATGGTGTCGTATTCGATTCCGCCCCCAAGGAATTCGTACGAGAACATCGCGGCCACGTAGTTCCAGGAGTCACTTCCGGGATCGATCATGGTGCAGCCTCCTTGTCGACTCGCACCACATGAGGTGCGAGATTCGCTGCGCTGGACGCTAGCGTGGCGAACTACAAATTTGCGTGTCGACGACGCATCGATCTGGTAACGCCTGAGGCTGGTGTTACTGATGTGACTCGCTTCCGGAAAAGGCTCACCCACCTCGAACAGGGTGGGTAAAGTCCGCATTCGTGGGCACCCGAGCCGTTGCAGCGTCGATCGCAGCGATCGCGTGCGGGCTGGTGGGATGCTCGAACACGCCGGGAACCGAGGCCGATCCGAATTCGCCCGAGACGGCCGAACAGCCCGTCACCGAAGAACTCTTCGTCGGCGAATGCGGGTCGATGGACAATACGGAAGTGCAGAGACTCACGGCCGTATCCGACCTGACGGTGGTGTCCGAGAACGCCGTTCGGTGTCGATGGGAATCCGCGACCGGCGCGTACGCGATGTTCACCTGGTATCGCGGCAGCTCCATCGACCGAGAGAGATCCGTGGCCGAAGCCGTCGGCCGCACCATCGAGCGCATCGATGTGGACGGTCACCCGGGATTCACCGCCGCGGCGTCGGGAGCGTCGTGCGAGGCCGGGGTCGAGAACGGGGACGGCTTCTTACACTGGTCCGTCAACTACGTGATCGACGGGCCCCGCGATTCCTGCGACGTCGTCGAGGATCTGGCACGAACCACGATGTCGAAGGCGAAGTAGCCCCATGAGGACGTTCCCCTCCACCGAGTCCAAAGGTCGCGTCCTCGCCGCTGTCCTCGTCACTGCGGCCGTCGGTACCGGATGCACCACCACCGTGGCCGGTACGGCGGTACCTGCTCGATCGGCCGACAGCGGAGAGTTCGACAAGCTGCTCGAGGAGTGCATCGCCGTCCCGGATCCCACCATCGCCGACACAGTGGGTGCCGACCTCGTCGATCAGTACTTCTACGGTGCAGTGTGCATGTGGACGGGCATCGGTGCCGCCGGGCTCATCGACGTGACCTTCGCCTGGTTCGAGGACGATGCGCTCTCCCGCGAGCGAGAGTTGGCCGAGCGGCTCGGCTACGCGACCGAGAACGTCCCTGTTGCCGGCACCACGGCGTTCCTGTCACGACGACCGGCCGACCCGTCGTCGTGCGGAATCAGCGCGGCGTATTCGGGCGTCATCACCTGGTGGGTGCAGTACCGAGGCACCAGTCCGACCGACCCGTGCGCCGCCGCCACGGAACTGGCAGAACTGACACTGCAACGCAACCAGTGACCGAGCGTCGACCGACCCCGACTCCGCCCCACGCTCCGCCGTGACAGACTCGAGTGTCGACGGTCACATTTCTGACGTGAGGAGACCGAGATGTCCGTGACGACCGATGCAGATGCCCGCCTGAGTGCGCTCGAATCCCTTCTTTCACCCGGCTCGGTGGTCACCGACCCGGACATCACCGAGGGCTATCGACGCGACTGGGCGAAGGATCCCGACGCGGGCACCCCGCTGGCCGTCGTGCGCGCACAGTCCACCGAGGACGTTCGTGCCGTGATGCGGTGGGCCACCGAGCACGCCGTGGCGGTCGTCCCACGCGGCGCGGGATCGGGTCTGTCCGGTGGAGCCACCGCCGTGGACGGTGGAATCGTGCTCACCACCGAGTTGATGCGAGAGATCACCGTCGATCCGGTGACCCGCATCGCCGTCGTACAACCCGGACTGCTCAACGCGGAGGTCAAGAAGGCCGTCGCCGAACACGGCCTCTGGTACCCACCGGATCCGTCCTCGTTCGAGATGTGTTCCATCGGAGGCAATGCGGCCACCAACGCGGGCGGACTGTGCTGTGTGAAGTACGGCGTCACCACCGATTACGTTCTCGGTCTCGAGGTCGTCCTGGCCGACGGTACCGCCGTCCGGCTCGGCGGGCCACGACTGAAAGACGTTGCGGGTCTGTCCCTTGCGAAGCTGTTCGTCGGCTCCGAGGGAACGCTGGGCATCATCACCGAGATCACTCTTCGATTGATTCCGGCGCAACCTCCCGCCAGTACGGTGGTCGCCTCGTTCGCGTCGGTGCACGACGCAACCGCCGCAATTCTGGCCATCACCCGGACACTGCGCCCGTCGATGCTCGAGTTCATGGACCGAGCTTCCATCGGTGCCGTCGAAGATGCCATGAACATGGGGCTCGATCGCGAGGCGGCGGCGATGCTCATTGCTCGGTCCGACTCCCCCGGTGCCGACCGAGGCCGCGAGATCGAGATCATGGCGGCCGCGTGCACCGAGGCCGGTGCCTCGGATGTGTTCACCACCGACGACCCCGACGAGGGCGAGGCCTTCGCTGCCGCGCGGCGGTTCGCCATTCCCGCTGTCGAGCGACTCGGCAGCCTGCTCCTCGAGGACGTCGGGGTTCCGCTGCCCGCACTTCCGGCCCTCGTCGACGGAATCGCCGAGCTGTCCACGAAATACGACGTGCTGGTGGCGGTCATCGCCCACGCCGGTGACGGCAACACTCACCCGCTGATCGTTTTCGACCCCGAGGACGCCGACATGACACGTCGCGCCAACATCGCATTCGGCGCGATCATGGATCTGGCAATCTCGTTGGGCGGCACCATCACCGGCGAACACGGTGTCGGTCGCCTCAAGAAGGCGTGGCTGCCCGATCAGGTCGGTGAGGACGTCATGGAACTGACCCGCCGAATCAAGACCGCTCTCGATCCGGCGGGCATCCTCAACCCCGGTGCCGTGCTGTGATCACCCGTCGACGGTGAATCCGTCCGCCACCGTCAGCACCTCGTCGAGGATTTCCAGTCCTTGACGAATCTCGTCCTCGGACGTCGTCAGCGGAGGGGCGATCTGGAGGCGATTGCCTGCGACGAACGGCCACAGTCCACGTGACTTCGCCGCGGCGGTCACCGTGCCCATCGCCGCCGCGTCCTTGCCCGACGCGGCGAAGGCAACCAGTGGCTCTCGGGTCGTTCCGTCCTTGACCAGTTCGACGGCCCAGAAGAATCCCTTACCGCGTACCTCGCCCACACTCGGATGCGATTCGGCCAGCTTGGACAGGCCCGCACCGAGTACGTCCTCGCCGACGTGACGCACGTGAGGAAGGATCTTGTCGCGCTCGAACACTCCGATGGAAGCCACGCCCGCGGCGCACCCGAGCACGTGACCGGAGTAGGTCAAGCCGCCCGGGTACGGCTTGTGGTCGAACTGCGAGGCGATCTTCTCCGAGATCACGACCCCGCCGAGGGGCACGTATCCGGAGTTGACGCCTTTGGCGAACGTGATGAGATCCGGTGTCACATCCCAGGCCTGGCAGGCGAACCATTCGCCGATGCGCCCGAACCCGACCATGACCTCGTCGGCGATGTAGACGATCCCGTACTTGTCGCACAGCGCTCGAACGCCGGCCAGATAGCCGGGCGGCGGGATCAGCACACCGTTGGTGCCGATGACCGATTCGAGGATCAGTCCGGCGATGTTCTGCGCACCTTCGAGCACGATGACCTGCTCGAGGTGTGCCAGCGCTGCGGCCGTCTCGTCCTCGGGAGTCGTTGTGCCCCAGGGTGAGCGGTACGGGTACGGCCCGAAGAAACGTACGACGTCGACGTTGGTCGGCTCGGTGCCCCATCGCCGCGGCTCGCCCGTGAGACCGATCGCAACTCCGGTTCCACCGTGGTACGAGCGATACGCGGCAAGCATCTTCGTACGCCCGGTGTGCTGTCGCGCCAACCGCACCGCATGCTCGACGGCTTCCGCCCCACCGGTCGTGAAGAACACTCGGTTCAGATCACCCGGCGCACGTTCGGCGATCAACGTGGCGAGTTCACTGCGCTTGTTGTTGGCCACGGTCGGGGAGATGGTCGTCAGAACCTGAGCCTGTTCGACGATGGCGGCGACCACGTCGGGGTGTTGATGACCGAGATTGACGTTGACCAACTGCGACGAGAAGTCGAGGTACCGGTTGCCCTTGTCGTCCCAGAACCACGCCCCCTCCGCTCCCTCGACGGTGATCGGGTTCAGTTCGGCCTGCGCCGCCCAGGAGTAGAACACGTGATCCATCTACTTGCCGCCTTCCTCCAGTGTGACCTCCATCGGAGCGTACGACTCTCCGGTGACGTCCACTCCGTCGGCCTTCAACAAATCGAGCGCCTGCGTGACGTACTCGTTGGTGTACGCCTCGGCATCGGGATCGGCGGTCAGCACCGTCGATCCTTCGGCATTCTCGGTGCTCTTGGCGATGTCGACGGTCTGCTGCCAGGCCGCCTCGTCGATCATGCCGATGCCCTCCGCAGACGGCCAGATCAGTTTGTTGACCTCGTTGACCTGCCAGAGCTGGTGACTCGCGCCGAGTGTGGAGCCTGCAGCGACGGTGATGTCGCGGCACGTTTCGACGTTGTCGCGGCAGAAGATCCAGCCCTTCAACGATGCCGCCAGGAATTTGACGGTCTGCTCCTGGTAGGCCTCGTCCGAGAGCTTGTCGGTGTTGGCCCAGATCGCGTCCTGCAGCATCGCGACGCCGTCGTCGTTCCAGTTCAGCGTGGTGAAATCGTCTGCGGTGTAGAGAGCTCCGGTTGCCGGGTTCACGGTCTCGAGCAACTGAGCGTACTCGTTGTACGACATCGCCTGGGCTGCAGCGATATCGCCGGACAACAGGCCGTTCATGTCGAACTGCTGCTGCACCAGCGTCACGTCCGCCGGGCTCACTCCCGCTTTCGTCATTCCGGCGAACAATTCGAACTCGTTTCCGTAGCCCCAGTTTCCGACGGTCTTGCCTCGGAGGTCCGCGGGTGAGGCGATGTTCTGATCCTCGAACGAGACCTGCAGGGTGCCCGACTTCTGATAGATCTGAGCCACGTCGGTGATGCCGGCTCCGGCCTCGCGGGATGCGAGCGCCTTCGGTACCCACGCGATGGCGTAGTCGGCCTGCCCCTGGGCAAGCACGGTTTGCGGGACGATATCCGTTCCACCGTCCAGGATTTCGACGTCCAACCCCTGTTCCGCATAGAAACCCTGATCGACGGCGGCGAGGTAGCCGGCGAATTGGCCCTGCTTGAACCACTGCAATTGCAGCTTGATCGTGGTGTCTCCGTCGGCACCGGTGTCGGTGTCTGTCGTGGTGGTACTGCACGCCGAGGCGACCACTGCAAGCGCCATCACGGCGGCGAGAAGAGATCGGGGGGTTCGGGTGATCTTCACGTTCATCTCCTAGGTACGACGCCGGGACACGAGCTTCTCGAGCAGCAGAACAAGCAGAAAGAAGAGCAAACCGACTGCGATGGCGCCCATCACGTAGGCCCATGCCCGGGGGTAGGCCGTGTTCGCCGCGGCGGAGGTGATCCGCGACCCCAAACCGTTCTGCAGTCCGCCGAAGTACTCGCAGATGATGGCAGCAATGACAGCATTGGGAGCGGCAACCCGCAACCCGGTGAAGATGTGTGGAACGGCGGACGGGAGGCGGACGATTCGGGTGAACTGCCAACCACCGACGGCATACGACGTCATGAGGTCGTGGTGCACGGCCGAGACCTGACGCAGTCCCTTCGCCGCACTGACGAAGACCGGGAAGAACACGACGATGGTGACCACGAGGCGGCGCGGTAGATCGGTGGTCGAGGAGAACATCGAGTTGAACACCGGCGCGAGAGCGACGATGGGAACGGCTGCGGCACCTGCTGCCAACGGGGTGAGCAGTTCGTCGACGATCCGCAGGCGAACTGCTGCCATCGCTGCCAGGAGACCGAGGACCGAGCCTGCGATCAAGCCCACGAGAGCGTTGGTTCCCGTTGCCAGACTTGCCGATCCGATGTTTCCGAGGTTTCGCACGAATTGCTCGGCGATGGCGCTCGGGGACGGCAGCAGGAACGACGGAACCCCCGCGACGACCGTGAGCATTTGCCACAGTGCGAGCGCCGCCGCCCCGAACACCACCGGTGGCAGCCAGAGCTTCATCGCAGATCCGCACTTCGAACCGAACGGCCGTGCAGTGCATCCCGAACCGCGGTGATGGACGAGAAGAACTCCGCCGATTCGCGCGGATCGTCGTTCGTGTCGAATCTGTCGATCGTGAGTGTGTCGACGATCCTCCCCGGCCGAGCGGACATCACCACCACCCGATCGGACAGGTAGACCGCTTCGGGAATCGAGTGGGTCACGAACACCACTGCTGCGCTCGACTCCTCGGCGATGCGCAGTAGGTCGTTCTGCATCTTCTCGCGGGTCATCTCGTCCAGGGCACCGAACGGTTCGTCCATCAGCAGCAGTCCCGGCGTTCGGGCCAGCGCCCGCGCGATCGCCACTCGTTGCTGCATCCCACCGGACAGCTGGCTGGGAAACTTGTCGGCGAAATCGGTGAGTCCGACGAGGTCCAGTAGTTCGCGAACCCGTTCTGCGCGTTCCTTCTTGGGAACCTTGTGGAGTTCGAGCGGCAATGCGACGTTGGATTGCACTGTGCGCCACTCGAGCAGCCCGGCCTGCTGAAAGGCGATGCCGTACTTCTGATCGACGCGGGCTCGGCGAGCAGTCAGACCGAACACCGAGGCAGTACCGGACGTGGGTTGCTCGAGATCGGCAACGATACGGAGCAACGTCGACTTACCGCACCCCGAAGGCCCGATCAGCGAGACGAATTCGCCGGGGGCGATCGCGAGCGATACGTCCTCCAACGCAGTCACTCCCCCGTCGAACGTCTTTCCGACGCCCTCGACGAGTACCGCATGCTCGGTCATGACCGATCCTTTCGACCCGGTGAGCGACCGGCGTACCGACCCAGTGCTATGTCGAGCAGTGACACCAACCCGGTCACCACCAGTCCGAGCACCGCTGCGCCGAGAACGGCTGCGTAAAGGCGGGATGCGTCTCCTGTTGCCTGCTGCGAGAACACGATGATCTGCCTGCCGATACCGCCGGTCGTTCCGGTGGAGATCTCGGCGACCACGGCACCGATCACGGCAGCGGCCGCGGCCAGACGCAGCGCCGGAATCAGATGAGGAACCGAGGCGGGTAGGCGTAGTCGAACGAGTGTGGTCCACCATCCGGACGCGTAACTGTGCATCAGGTCCAACGCTGCCCGATCGGGTGCACGCAGGCCGCGCAGCATCCCCACCCCCACCGGGAAGAACGCAAGATACGACGCGATGACGGTGATGCTCATCCACGGCTGCCAGGCGTAACCGCCGATCGCGATCTTTCCGCCCCACCCTGCGACGAGCGGTGCCAACGCGATCAGCGGAACCGTCTGCGAGACGATCACATACGGCAGTACGGAGCGCTCGACCCACACGAATCGTTGCATCGCCACCGCCAGAACCAGCCCGACCACCGTCCCCAGCGCGAACCCGAGTACCGCGAGCCCGAAGGTGAACAGGCCACTGGACACGATCGCCGCACCGACACTGCGAGCCCCCGCGACGTTCACCTCCGGCTCGGTCAGCGCTGCCAACACCGACCACACGTGCGGTAGCGCTCCGTCGTCGGTGCGGGGCAGCACCCGCACGCCGGCGATACTCACCCCGTTGTCGGGGACGAGCACTTTCACCGACTCCCAGAACACCAGCAGCACGCCGACGGCCCCCACTGCCATCAACGGACGCCGCGCTCCTCGATGCGCACCGGCGGGAGCAGGCGTCACCACCGAGGCCTGATCGAGAACACCCGTCACGACGTCGCCGTCACGCTCGGGCGGATCTGCGGAATTATGCTCTCCCCGTAGGCTTCCAGCGTCGCTGCCTTGGCATCGTGTTGCAGGTACACCGAGAACTGATCGACACCGAGAGCCTCGAGATCCTTCAGCTTGACGATGTGATCGGCCGGGGAGCCGAGCAGACAGAACCTGTCGATCACCTCGTCCGGAACGAACTCTGCGTGCGAATTGCCTGCGCGGCCGTGCTCGTTGTAGTCGTACCCTTCACGCGCCGCGATGTAGTCGGTGAGTGCCTGTGGAACACCGCTGCCGTCGCCGCCGTACCGCGAGACGATATCGGCGACGTGATTGCCCACCATCCCGCCGAACCAACGACACTGATCTCGGGCGTGTTCGAGCCCTGCGTCGGTACCGTCGGTGACGTAGGCGGGAGCGGCGACGCAGATCGAGATCGAATCCGGATCGCGACCCGCTTGCTCGGCCGCAGCGCGGACCCGGCCGATCGTCCACGCTGCGATGTCGGGATCGGCCAGCTGCAGAATGAACCCGTCTGCCACCTGTCCGGTGAGCTCGAGGGCTTTGGGGCCGTACGCAGCTACCCACACCTCGAGTCGGGACCGCTCCGCCCACGGAAACTGCACTGTCGTCTCCCCGATCCGGGCACTTCGCCCATTGGCCAAGCTACGGATCACCTCGATCGATTCCCGCAGCGTGGCAAGGGTTGTCGGCTTCCCGCCGAGGGCGCGGACGGCCGAATCACCGCGGCCGATGCCGCAGACGGTCCGATTGCCGAACATGTCGTTGAGCGTCGCGAACGTCGATGCGGTCACCGTCCAGTCGCGGGTGGCGGGATTGGTGACCATCGGACCGACGGTCACACGCCTCGTCGCGGCCAGAATCTGGCTGTAGATGACGTACGGTTCCTGCCACAGCAGATGCGAATCGAACGTCCACACGTGCGAGAAGCCATGTGTCTCCGCCTGTCTGGCCAGGTCGACCACACGGGACGCCGGCGGATTGCACTGGAGCACTACCCCGATGTCCATGGCTCAGATCAGATTCTGCGACAGGTCGCGCCGGACGAATCGGCCGTGTCCCGCAGTGCCGGAATAGGATCCACCGTCGACGATGATCCGGCCACGCGAGATCACGGTGTCGACATGGCCGTCGATCTCGAAACCCTCGTACGCCGAATAGTCCATGTTCATGTGGTGGGTCTTCTCGACGCCGATGCTGGTGTGTCCGTTCGGGTCGTAGATCACGATGTCCGCGTCGGCACCGGGGGTGATGACGCCTTTCCTCGGATACATCCCGAACATCCTGGCCGGGGTGGTGCAGCAGACGTCGACCCACTTCTCGAGCGTGATCTTGCCGCTCTTGACACCCTGGAACATCAAATCGATGCGGTGTTCCACCGAGCCGATCCCGTTGGGAATCTTCGAGAAATCACCGATACCCATCTCCTTCTGATCCTTCATGCAGAAGGGGCAGTGATCGGTACTGACGGTCGACACGTCTCCGGTGCGCAGGTATCGCCACAACTCGTCCTGATGCCCCTCCGCTCGCGACCGCAACGGCGTCGAGCAGACCCACTTGGCACCCTCGAAGCCCGGAGCGCCGAGCTGTTCCTCTAGCGACAGATACAGGTACTGCGGACATGTCTCGGCAAAGACGTTCTGTCCGTTGCCTCGGGCCTGCGCGATCTGTTCCAGGGCCTGCTTGGCAGAGACGTGTACGACGTAGAGCGGTGCACCGGTGACGTCGGCCAACATTATCGCTCGATGCGTCGCCTCCTCCTCGAGCTGCCACGGCCGTGACGTGCCGTGGAAGTACGGGGCCGTGTCTCCACGGGCGATCGACTGAGCAACGAGAACATCGATCGCGATGCCGTTCTCCGCATGCATCATCAGCAGTGCACCCGTTTCGGCGGCGGACTGCATGGCGCGCAGGATCTTGCCGTCATCGGAGTAGAACACACCCGGGTAGGCCATGAAGAGTTTGAAACTGGTGACGCCCTCGGATACCAACTCGCTCATGGCTTTCAAGGAATCGTCGGTCACGTCGCCGATGATCTGATGGAATCCGTAGTCGACGGCACACTGCCCCGCGGCCTTCTCGTGCCATTGCGCCAGAGTGTCCTGGACGCGCTGACCGGGAGTCTGAATCGCGAAGTCCACGATCGTCGTCGTGCCACCCCACGCCGCTGCGCGCGTTCCGGTTTCGAAGGTGTCGGAGGCGAACGTACCGCCGAAGGGCATCTCCATGTGAGTGTGCCCGTCGACCCCACCCGGGATCACGTATTTTCCGGTCGCGTCGACGACCACGTCCGCCGAGGTCTTCAGGTCCGCGGCCAGGGAGACCGATCCGGGTGCCAGTACCGCGACGATGCTCTCGCCGTCGATGAGCACATCCAATTCCTGTGCGCCGGTAGTGGATACCACTGTCCCGCCGTGCACGAAGGTGGTGGCCATCAGGGTTGCACCAACGGGCCGTATGCGTCGGGTCTACGGTCACGATAGAAGGCCCACCGGTCGCGGACCACCTTGATCAAATCCATGTCCAGGTCGCGCACGATTATTTCGGATTCGGAATCCGACGCCACCTCGCCGACGAATTTGCCTTCGGGGTCCACGAAGTAACTGGTTCCGTAGAAGTCGTCGTCACCGTATTCGGATTCGATTCCGACTCGATTGATCGCGCCCACGTAGTACTCGTTCGCGACGGCGGATGCGGGCTGTTCGAGCTTCCACAGGTAGTTCGACAGGCCCCGCGAGGTGGCCGAGGGATTGAAGACGATCTCGGCACCGGCGAGGCCCAACGCCCGCCAACCCTCGGGAAAGTGCCTGTCGTAGCAGATGTACACACCGATTCGGCCGACCGCGGTGTCGAACACCGGCCACCCCAGGTTTCCCGGGCGAAAGTAGAACTTCTCCCAGAATCCGTTCACGTGGGGAATGTGGTGTTTTCGATACTTGCCGAGATAGGTGCCGTCCGCATCGACGACGGCAGCGGTGTTGTACAGAAGTCCGGGTTGTTCCTGCTCGTAGACGGGCAGAATCATCACGATGCCGAGTTCCTTCGCCAATGCGGCGAAACGGTCGACGGTCGGCCCGGGTACCGATTCTGCATACTCGTAGAATTTCGCATCCTGCAATTGACAGAAGTACGGACCGTAGAAAAGTTCTTGGAAACAAACGACTTTCGCGCCCTGCTCGGCGGCGGACCGAGCAAACCCCTCGTGCGCCGCGATCATCGATTCTTTGTCACCGGTCCACTTGCTTTGGACCAGAGCAGCTCGAACTGTGGACATCATTGGCACTCCATCTCTCGCTGGCTTGCACCCTCAAGATATTTTGCGCCGTGTTACGGGATCGTTCGTGCGGTTTCGTACGTATTAATCGTCCGAACTGTTCACGAGTGCGGAAGCAGTGCACGCACGGCGTCGATGGAGTCCGCGGTGGCAAGGTTCTTGTCGGGTCGATACCGGAGTACTCGCGCGAACCGCAGTGCAACACCGCCCGGATAGCGTGGGCTGACCTGCACGCCGTCGAGTTCGATTTCGACGATCAGCTCGGGTCGCAGGTACACGGTGTGCTCGTCACGCTCGCGCTCGTGTTTCGGGAATTCGTCGGTCTGCCATTGCAACAGAACGTCGGTCAGGCCTTTGAAGGTCTTACCGACCATGATCGGGTCACCGCCGTCGGGATCGCGAGCTCCGAGGTGCAGGTTGGACAGGTAACCGGTGCGACGCCCGTATCCCCACTCGGCTCCGAGCACGACGAGGTCGAGGGTGTGCTCGGGTTTGACCTTCTGCCAGCTCTTTCCGCGGCGGCCTGCGGCGTACGGAGCACCGAGCGCTTTGAGCATGATCCCTTCGTGCCCGGCGTCGAGTGCCGCGTCGAAATGGGCTGCTGCCGCGTCCGCGTCGGGCCTGACGACACAGGGAATTCGGTGTCCCGGTGCCACCCGGTCCAGTGCAGCCAGACGCTGCTCCAACGGGGCATCGAGCAGGTCGACACCGTCGAGGTGCAGGCAGTCGAAGAAGTAGGGCTGCAGCAGTAGCTCGTGCGCACTCTCGGCACCGAACCGACTCATCGTTTCCTGGAAAGGTCGCGGGCGGCCGCTGTCTTCGAGCGCGAGGGTCTCACCGTCCAGGACCACGGAGTCGCACGGCAGCGCGAGAACCAGATCCACCAGCTCGGGCACACTCGCAGTGATGTCGCGCAGAGTGCGCGTGTAGATGCTCACGTCGGTTCCGGAGCGGTGCACCTGAATTCGCGCGCCGTCGAGCTTGTATTCGACGGTGACATCGCCGGAGAGCTGTTCCCATGCGCCCCGCAGAGACTCCGCGGGCGAGGCCAGCATCGGCCGGACCGGGCGACCCACCTCGAGCCGAAATGCGTCCAGCGCTTCGACGCCACCGGTGATGGCAGCGATCGCAGTGGCAGGCAACCTCCCCGAGAGCATGAATGCGCGACGCACCGAGGCCTGCGGCAGATTCGTCGCGGCGGCGACAGCGTCGACCATGATTCCTTCGAGCGCGCCCTGACGCAGCTCACCGGTGACGAGCCGGATCAGAAACCGACGCTCCTCGGCTGTGCTCCGGGAGAACAGGGCCGTCAGCAGCGCCACCCGGCGAGCAGCAGAACCGGCCCCCGACGTCGCCGCGACCGACGATATCGCCTCGTCCACCTCGGCAACCGTCAGTGTCGAATCCGCGGCAGCCGCGACGTCGAGATCGGCCAGCGTGCGCCAGCCGACACCTATCCGACCCTGCGGCAACTCCCCCGAGAGCCACGAGACAGCAGGCTCGATGTCACCGGCTGCCGCTTCGGCCAGGAGCGCGCTCAGCTGCTCGATCTTGACCTTGCGCGAGCGCGTCGCTGCCACGGCACGGGAGGTTTCGACGATCCTCGACATCAACACACACCGAACATAACCGCCCCCACCGACAGCGTGCTGACATCCAATTGTTACCGCTGTGACTCGAGCGACCCGTGTTGTTGCTGTTACGTTCGATTCATGTCAGCAACGTCCGTGCGACACAACGCACGGGCGACGTGTCAGCTGAATCCCAGAACGCGGTCGCCCCACGCAGCGCGCATGTCGCCGTCGGGGTCGTCGACGAGAGTGTCGGATGCATCGATCACCAGCGTCCAGCGCGTCTTCTCGGTGTACGGAGCCCAATGCTTGGACGCATCCAACGCAGCGGGGACGCCGTACCGCGCGAAAGCGAGCCAGCGTCTCTGCATCCGCGCAGACACCGCCATTGCCGGCTTTCGGCCACCGAGCCAGAAGGTGGGGTCTCGGTTGAGCGTTCCGAAATTGCCGAAGACGTACGGCAGTTCGGTCGCGTGGCCGGCTCCCACTCGTGCGGCCTTGAGCATCGGTGTCGCATGATCGAATCGGTACATCCATGTCGGCGAGTGCCTGCTGTGCCCGTCGGCGATCCACACGCTCGGCATGAGGAATCCCGCGTCGCGCGATATGGCTTGTGCCCCGGCCGGTTTGTCTCGGTCCGGGTATGCCGCCATGATCTCGGCCACTCGATAAGCAGGCAGATCCGCGTGGTCGTGAGCGATGGCGCGGAACATCTCGGAGACCGTGTCGGAGGTGATCGGCATCAACGGAGACTTCATGAATCGAAAGATCGAGGGCTCGTCGTGGTTGGTGCCGATGATCAACGGGATCTTGTGCGAGAGCCCCTTCTGGAAGGCAGCCACGGGATAGCGCGGAACGATATCTCCGTCGACGACCGGCGAAAGACCAAGTGTCCCAGGCACTGTCGTCGGGATCTCGTAGCAGAGTGTGTCACCGGCGGTGACCAGCCTCGTGAAATGCATGTCCAAGAGTTCACCGATGTCCGCCGGCTCGACGCCTACCAACTCCAGGAACCTCGAGGCCACCGCGGCTCCGCGTTCGGGGCCGTACACCGAGGTCGCAGGCGCGCTCTGCACGATCGCTCTCTGGAACAGACCCTCGGCCTTCGGCGAGGTCATCAACGTGGTGACCGACGCTCCCCCGGAGGATTCGCCGAACACCGTCACCTGATCGGGATCGCCGCCGAACGCCGAGATGCACTCGCGGACCCACTGCAGTGCGGCAATCTGATCTCGCAGTCCCAGATTGGTCTCGAAGGTGTGCTCGTCGGTGGAGAACGACGACAGGTCGAGGAACCCGAACGCACCGAGACGAAAGTTGATGGTCACCACCACCACATCGCCGTTCTCGCTGAGGTTCCTCCCGTCGTACACCCGCTGTGCCGACGATCCGAGCGAGTAGGCGCCGCCGTGGATCCAGACCAGCACCGGCCGCAGTTCTGCCTCGGGACGGGGAGCCCAGACGTTGAGCGTGAGACAGTCCTCGGAAATCGACAGCGACGGATCGATCGGCACCGGACTGTCGCGGCCCTGCGGAGCCATCGCACCGAACTCGAGGCCGTCGAGCACTCCCGCCCAGGGCTGCAACGGTCGCGGCGCGCGGAACCGGAGCTTGCCCACCGGAGGCGTCGCGTAGGGAATACCCCGCCAGGCCACGATCGGCGACGTATCGGCATCGACCGGATAGCCGAGAACCTCGCCGTAGGGCGTGCTCACGAGCACGGTCGAATCGGACGCAGCGGAGTCGGACGCGGTGACCATGGAACCTCCCGTTCGGTCGTTGCCCAACGTACCAACATCAACCGTCCCCTCGGCGACGTTACTCACAGCGTCGACGCCCGCGAGCGAAGGAACCGGCGATGAAGAGAATCGGATGTGTCGCAGTGGCAGTCGTCGGAGCATGCATGCTCGGAGGGTGCGGTGCGAGCGGTGAAGGCGACGGTCCGATGGCAACCGTGATCACCGACCGCCCCACCCCGGTCGCCACGGCTCCCTCCGTGCCCTCTGCCACGTCGGCATCACCGTCCACCACATCGATCGTCACGCCGACGTCCACCACGGTGGTGCCGACGAGTCCTGCTGCAGCCCAGGCAAAGCCGCAGGACTACGCAGGCAAGGCACCCGGTTGGTACTACTTCTCGAGCCCCAGCGGAAAATTCGAGTGCGGTATCGCCGTCCTCGAATCCTCGATCGCCGGATGCCACGGATCACTCCCCGATTCGGCACCCGAGGTTCCCGGCAGCGGAGCGTCGGGGACGGCGGTGAAACCGAATGCCGTACAGCTGATCGCCGGGTCCCCAGCGAAGTTCGAGAGCCTCGGCGATCCCAAGTTCCACCGTTTCGACGGGCCTGCGACGGCCTTGCCGTACGGCGAAGTTCTCACCGTCCCCGGAAGTGGTTCCACCAACGGCCTGCAGTGCAGCGTCGACGAGAAGACCGGGGTCACGTGCTCCGATCAGGTCGGCCACGGTTTCACCGTCTCGAACGAGGATTTCGACCTTCGC
Source organism: Rhodococcus sp. 06-470-2 (assembly GCF_002258235.1). Lineage (NCBI taxonomy): Bacteria > Bacillati > Actinomycetota > Actinomycetes > Mycobacteriales > Nocardiaceae > Rhodococcus > Rhodococcus sp. 06-470-2. The sequence continues at coordinate 41,690 of NZ_NOYB01000048.1, forward strand.
TGACGGTCTCGTTCGCGCGGCAAATTACCAGGCGTAATGTCCGGGGACGGTACGACAATCCCTGCCGTACGGTCTCCCCAGCGGCCGACGCCCGTGCGCGCGGCCGGAAGGTGCATCACACATGAATCAGACCTCGGACCGCCACACAGCGAAGGTCATCGGCGTCAGCATCGCCGCTGCTGTGGGCGGGTTCCTGTTCGGCTTCGACAGCTCGGTCATCAACGGCGCTGTCGACTCGATCGAAGATCATTTCCTCCTCGGCTCGTTCACCACAGGCTTCGTGGTGGCGATCGCCCTCATCGGGTGCGCAGTGGGTGCCTGGTTCGCCGGCAGCCTCGCAGATCGTTGGGGACGCAAGAAGGTCATGCTGCTGGGCTCGGCCCTGTTCGTCGTTTCCTCGATCGGCTCGGGATTGGCGTTCAGCGTCCCCGACCTGATGCTCTGGCGAGTGCTCGGCGGACTCGGAATCGGCATCGCCTCGGTGATCGCACCGGCGTACATCGCCGAGATCGCTCCCGCCAAATGGCGCGGTTCCTTGGCCTCGCTTCAGCAATTGGCCATCACCATCGGCATTTTCGCTGCTCTGCTGTCCGACGCTCTTCTCGCCGGTGCCGCCGACGGCGCGTCCAACGACTTGTGGTTCGGCATCGAGGCATGGCGCTGGATGTTCCTGGTCGGCGTGATTCCCGCTCTCGTGTACGGGTTGCTGGCAACCCTGATCCCGGAGTCTCCGCGTTACCTCGTCGGTCAGCATCTCGACGAGGAAGCGGCCCGCGTACTCGCCGAGATCACCGGTGAGCTGCACCCGGACGAGCGCGTCCACGAGATCAGGCTGACGCTGCGCAAGGAGTCACGCTCGTCGTTCGCCGATATTCGCGGGCCGAAGTTCGGCCTGCAACCCATCGTCTGGGTGGGCATCACGATGGCCGTGCTGCAACAGCTGGTCGGCATCAATGCGATCTTCTACTACTCGACGACGCTGTGGCGTTCGGTCGGCTTCTCCGAGGATCAATCGTTCACCACCTCCGTGATCACCGCTGTGATCAACGTGGTCATGACGTTCGTGGCGATCCTGTTCGTGGACCGAATCGGTAGGCGCAAACTGCTGATGGGGGGTTCGATCGGCATGTTCGTCGGGCTCGTCATGGCGTCGGTGGCATTCTCGCAGGCGACCGGCAGCGGCGACGACGTCACGTTGCCCGCTCCGTGGGGTGCGATCGCGTTGGTCGGGGCCAATCTGTTCGTCATCTTCTTCGCCTCCACATGGGGACCGATCATGTGGGTCATGCTCGGTGAGATGTTCCCCAACCGCATGCGTGCTATGGCGCTCGGCATCGGCACCGCAGCCAACTGGATGGCCAACTTCGCTGTCACGCTTGCCTTCCCGCCGCTGACGTCGTCCGTGGGGCTGTGGGCGATCTACGCAGGATTCGCTCTGTTCGCCGCGCTCTCGTTCTTCTTCGTCAAGGCCAAGATCAGGGAGACCAAGGGCATGGAACTCGAGGACATGCTGGGCTGACGCCGGACCGCAGATGCAGGGGCGGCACCAGCGCCACCGGGTGAGCGGTGTTACTGTCGCTTTCGTTCTGACACGGGGTGTGTCCGCCGATGCGGATGCTGAGATCAAACCCGCCGAACCTGATGCAGGTAATGCTGACGAAGGGATGTCAAGGCGATGACGCCTGTTGTATCTGCGGACCCGGTCCGCTTCACCGATCTACTGTGGGATGCGTCCGAGAACATCCGACGCGCGATCGACGACCTCGAGTTTCTCCGGCTTCTCGGAGCCGGGACACTTCCGCTCGATGCGTTCCGTCGGTATCTCGAGCAGGATTCGCTCTATCTCGGTGGGTACGTCAAGTCGCTGTCGCTACTGGCAGCACACGCACCGAACCCGGTTGCCGGAGCATTCTGGGCGAGCGCCGCCGCCAGCGCGATGGACGAGGCCGCCTCGCACGAAGAGATGCTGACCGGTGGAGCGCTGCCCACCTCGACCCGGACACCCGAGCCTTCACCGGCATGCCTCGGTTACACCTCCTACCTCACCGCGATTGCGGCAACCGAACCGTATCCTGTTGCAGCAGCGGCTGTTCTGCCGTGCTTCTGGATCTACGCCGACGTGGGCCGCTCACTCGCCGGTGCCGCGAGAGCGGTTCTCGATCGCGATCCCGACCACCCGTACGCGCGGTGGGTGGCCGCGTACGACGCACCCGAATTCCATGCGATCGTCGACGCCGCAAGGACATTCGTGGACGACGCGGCGGCTGCCGCGACTCCGCTACAGCGAGAGCAGATGATCGACGCCTTCGTCGTGGCATCGCGGTACGAATTGATGTTCTGGGACAGCGCTTTGCATCCCACTCCGTGGCCCCTGGCCGAGAGTGCGGTGCACGCATGAGAACCGCTCGGATCCTCGCCGCGTTGGCGGCGGCCGTCGTTGCCACGACCGGACTGGTGGGCTGCTCGCAGTCGACGGACTCCGACACCATTCGATTCGCGTTGGACTGGACGCAGAACACCAACCACACCGGCCTCTACGTGGCGCTGCAGGAAGGCTACTTCGCCGACGCCGGTCTGGACGTGGAGATTCTGCCGTACAACAACACCGCGGCGGACACTCTCGTCGATGCCGGAAACGCCGAATTCGGTATCAGTACACAGAGTTCGGGTGTGTTCGCCACCTCGGCGGGCGCGCAGATCGTCTCGGTCCTCGCGCCGCTCCAACATTGGGCGACCGGCATCGGAGTCCGCGCAGATCGAGACGATATACCGAGCCCGAAGGCGCTCGACGGCAAGGTCTACGCCGGCTTCGGCGAATCCGGTGAGCAGGCCGGACTCCAGCAGGTCATCAAGAACGACGGTGGCACAGGCGAATACGAGACCGTCGTCCTGGGAACCTCGGCGTACGAGGCGGTGTATTCGGGGACCGCGGACTTCACCGTCTCCTATTTCGCGTGGGAAGGCATCGAAGCCGAGCACAGCGGAACCCCGATGAAGTACTTCGACTACACCGACTACGGCTTTCCCGACGCCTACGCCATCACGATCAGCGGCAACGAGCCCTGGCTCGCAGCCCATCCAGACCAGGCCGAGAAGTTCGTCCAGGCTCTTCAGCGCGGCTACCAACTCGCCGCCGACGATCCGGACAAGGCCGCACAGGATCTGATCGACGCCAATCCGGGAACGTTCACCGACGAATCGCTGGTCTTCGAGAGCCAGAAGATGCTCGCGGCGAAGTACATGAAGGACTCGTCCGGCGAAGTAGGACGACAGAGTATCGACAAGTGGACGGCGTACTCCAAGTTCCTGTACGACAGTGGCGTGTTGGCCGATGAGAACGGCGCGCCTCTGACCGCGGAGCCGGATTGGTCGACCTACTTCACCAATGACTACCTCGGCGATCGATGAGACGGTGGCCGCTGATCGAGTTTCCTTCTCGCTCAGTGGTATCCGAGCCTCGCTGCGTTGGGCGTGGCCGGCGCTGACCGTCGTCGTTCTGATCATCGCCGCCTGGCAGATCTACGTCGAGATCAGTGGCATCCGCCCGCAGGTGCTGCCGTCCCCCGGCCGCGTGGTGGTCCAGGGTTGGGCGCAACGCGATGCGATCGCCGAGAACGCAGCGGCAACCCTGCAGGTGACCCTCGTCGGGTTCGCGGTCTCCTTGTCCCTGGCCTGGTTGCTGGCCATCGCGGTGGACTTCTCGCCGTGGCTGCGTCGCGCGTTCGTTCCCCTCTTCGTCGTATCGCAGACGCTTCCGATCATCGCGATCGCGCCACTGTTGATCATCTGGTTCGGCTTCGGGCTGCTTCCGAAGATCCTGGTGATCGCTTTGGCGACGTTCTTCCCGATGGCCATCGGACTCATCGAGGGTTTCGCGGCGGCGGATCGAGACGCGCGATCGCTGCTGGCCAGCATGGGTGCCTCGCGCTGGCAACAGTTTCGATACGTGCGGCTACCGTCGGCGCTACCCCGGTTCTTCACCTCCCTGCGCATCGGAATCACCTACGCCGTGGTCGGCGCGATCTTTGCCGAATATGCCGGGGCCAGTGCCGGGCTCGGCATCTACATGAGCCAACAAAAGAACTCGTTTCGTACCGATCTGGTTCTCGCCGCGGTTGCCGTGACGGCCGTGATCAGCGTGGTCCTGTTCGTCTCCACCTTCCTGGTGGAGCGGTTCGTTGCGCCTTGGGCGCGCCACGGGTCGGTTGGTCTTCATGTCTGACCCCGACACCTGCATCGACGTTCACGATCTCACCAAATCATTCGGCGACAAGCCCGTACTCGACGGTGTGTCGTTCAGTGCTGGCCCCGGCGAGTTCCTGTCGATCATCGGCCCGAGCGGTTGCGGTAAGAGCACGGTGTTCAACATGCTGGCCGGACTCGACAAGCCCGACTCCGGCACGGTTCGAGTACCGCCGTGCGCCTACATGCCGCAGAAGGATCTCCTGTTTCCATGGCGTTCGGTGCTGGACAACACCACCCTCGGGCTCGAAGTGCAGGGCGTTGCCAAGAAGGAGGCGCGGGCGCGGGCACGCGAGCTGTTCCCGGTGTTCGGCTTGGACGGGTACGAGTCGGCCAGACCGTCCGAGCTCTCCGGCGGCATGCGCCAGCGGGCGGCGCTGCTGCGCACGGTGGTGCAGGGACGATCGGTACTACTGCTCGACGAACCCTTCGGGGCACTGGACTCGTTGACTCGAAGCGATATGCAGGCTTGGTTGCAGCAGGTCTGGTCTGAGTTTCGGTGGACGGTCCTGATGATCACGCACGACATCCGCGAAGCGGTCTATCTCTCCGATCGCGTGATCGTTCTCTCCCCCAGACCGGCACACGTTCGACGGCAGATCGAGGTGGCTCTGCCACGTCCACGCGGGCTCGAGATCGTCACGACGCCGCAGTTCGCGGCGGTCGAGAAGCAGTTGATGGACGTTCTGCTCAGCGCGCCGACGCCCTGACCGATACCCGCTGGCGAGTTCGGTCGACGCTGGACTCAGTCGACGCAGGGAATGCCGCCGTCGCTGTGCACACCCTCGTCGGGGGCTGCCGCCGGATCCAGGGACGGATCCTGTGCGGCGACCTCGATCGGGGGCGGCGTCGTTGCGGGATCAGCTGCCGCGGTGGTCGGCGGTGCCTGCACAGGTACGTCGCCGATCAGCCGGGCTGCCTCGGCCCGGACGGCGTCGACGTCGACGAGATTGACGTCCTGCCCGTCGATCGTGTCGTAGCCGGTGATCGGGAGCGTGTAGAAATCGATGTCTCCCTGCATAACTGCACCGGCTCCGCCTGCAAGCTTCACCGGATCCAAGGACGCGTCGATCACGACGTCGTTCTTGGTACCCGCGACGAGCGCCCGGAGTTCGCCGATGTTCGCCATGACACCGGAGGTGCTGAGCTTGGCCATCACTCCTGCCACGAAGGCCTGCTGTCGTTTGGTTCGATCGAGATCGCCGTTGTCGAGGCCGTGGCGTTGCCGGACGAAGGACAGCGCCTGCGAAGCGCTCAGTTCCTGCGCGCCCGCGGCGAAGTCCGCCCCCGAATAGTTGTCGTGTACCGGATTGTTCAGGCACACCTGAATCGGCCCGACGGCTGTCGCGACGTCGTAGAAGCCCAGCAGGTTCACCTCGGCGAAATGATCGATCGGCACGTCGAGCAGGTCACGAACCGCGGTCAACGTCGATCGCCGACCCGCGTCGCGTGCTCGACGCTCACGTTCGGCCGAATCGGTGACGCCCTCGTCGAGCAACTGTGTATCGGCGTCGGCTTTGGCAAGTCCGTACGCCTCCTTGATCTTTCGCTTGCCGTATCCGGGAACGTCGACGTAGTCGTCGCGAGGTATCGACAGCGCAGTCGCCCTCCCTCCGTCGGCCGGAAGGTGCACCAGCAGCAGTGTGTTGGTGTTGTAACCGCCGACGTCACTGTCGCCCGCATGCAGCGCATCGGTGACGAACTCGGCAGGCAGGTCGTTGCCGTCCATGTCCTTGCGGCTGTCGAGACCGATCAACAGAATGTTGGTGTCCTCGCCGTTGCCGCCCGGATCATTGTTCGCGATGCCGTCGAGCGCGTCCGAGGTGGTCAGCCCCGTGGTGGCTTCGCGGTACACCGCGAAGCCGATTCCACTCACCGCGATCGAGGCAACTGCCGCAGTGGCGACGACAATTCGGCCGATTCGGAGCGCGAGACCGCGGTTGCGCGACGGCGTCCTGATGCGATGGCGCCCTGATCCACGTTCACCGCGGGTGGTGTCGTTACCTGGGCCGTTCGAGAGCACCTCGCCAGGCTACTCGGCGCTCACCTGGTGGTTGCTCCACCCAATCGCAACGCAAGATCGTCGACGGCGGAGAACGCCGCCTCGAGATTGGCTCGTGCCTGCGGAATCTGCGGTGCGAGCGCCGGCACCCGCTCGGCGAGTGTCAAGTCGACCGGGACGAAGTGGACGTCCATCCCCAGCGCAACTCCGAGCACCTGTCGCAGTTGCGCGGTGGTGTGGTCGGAGGACGCGTTGTCGGTACCGGGGGTGTAGTCGTTTCCCCGACTGGTCACCACGACCACGGGCTTGCCGACGAGAGGTGCCGTGTCACTGTCGAACGGAACAGTGACACCCGGAACGTGTACGTAGTCGATCCATGCCTTCAGGGTCGACGGGATCGACCAGTTGTACATCGGCGCGCCGATCAGCACCGCATCGGCCGAGATCAGTTCCTCGATCAGTTCGACCTGCAACGCCTCGGCGGACGGCTCCACGATTTCGTCGGCGGTTCGCAGGCGAGGTGCCCAATGCAGCGCCGAGGTGGGTAGGTGGGGCAACGGACTCGAATGCAGGTCTCGATGGATCACCGAGTGGTCGGTGCCGATGCCATGCCAGGCGTCCGAGAAGCGGGCCGTCACCCGACGGCTTGTCGAACGATCCGGGTCGGCGGACGAATCGAGGTGCAACAACTGTGGCACTGGAACACTCCTCACATGCTGGGTGCTCCGAGCCTATGCGTACCGACGCCCGCGCCCACTCCTATCCTGGACGAATGGACTTCCGATTCGTCATGCCTGCTCTCGAGTCGCGATCGGCCAACTCGTTGGCGGCAGTCGTTCACGAGCGAACCGGAGCGGACGTCGACCTCAGAATCGGCGGTTCGGAGGTTCGACTCGACGACGCATCACGCAGTGCGGTCTTGGAACTTCTGACCCAACTCTCGACCGGCCGGGCGGTGGCCATCGGAACCGTGGACGAGTTGCTGACCACTTCGCAAGCTGCCGAGGTCCTCGGTGTCTCCGGCACCTATGTCAGACGGTTGGCCGACGCGGGCGACCTATCGATCGAAATGCGCGGCACGCACCGACGATTCAGGCTCGAAGACCTTCTGCGACAGCGTGATCGATTCCGGTGAGAGTACGCGTTGCCGTCACCCTGCCTCGCGTTCGATGTGCTGGGACTGGACGGTCATGAGATCGCGAAACGCTTGCCCGGCAGCCAGCCACAGTTGTTCGGAGTCGATGTAGTCCACCCCTCTGATTTCGACATCCCCCAGGTACGCGCCGACGTCGACCGACAACATTCCGATGACCGAAGAGACGTCGGCATCGAGATAGGTGGATTGGGTGTTCTGCAGCTCGCGGAACTGAGCAGAGAAGAACTCGGCCGGGATTCTCCGATCGACGAACTGGGCGATGAGGAACAGAAAACGGGACGCATGGGCTGTGCCCGTCCGGAAGGAATGTTCCATGGTGAAAACCTCTCCCCACGGTCGACAGCACCCCTCGCACTGTCGACCGTTGAGCTCGCTGGTACCCGAATTTCGATGCGCGGACGAACTCTCGAACATCGATTCGACCCAGGGGCTAAAGCAGGGAGCTCGTCCTACCAGCGCTAGGTTAATCGGACCTTTGTCCCGTTTTTGCCGGACAGGCCAATTTGGTGAGCAATCACAACAGAGCAGCCGTGCGCTGTGGTTTCCTACTGAAACGATCCCAACGGAGCTCGATCCGGAGTGTCCAGCTGCCAGAACTGCCAACCGTCGCGCTCCTCGACGTCCCCACTGATGTGAGTGGCTACCGCACTGGCTGCGACGGAAGGATTGTCGAACCGTCGACCCTCCATCGGCCCTGCGGTGATCTCGAGCCGTTGCGTCTCGGGGTCGTAGCGGCCGCTCAGCCGATAGCCCTCGCAGTCGGCAACGACGCGTACTCGGTTGTCCACAACTTCCTCTTCGACGGCCGCCTTGGCCGATTTACGAGGCGTCTTCACCCGTGGAGTACGAACCCACGTCTGTTCGGGTCCCAGATCGACCGTTGTGTCCAAGGTTGCACTCAGACCGAGCAGGTCCCAACGCTCACTGCCGTGCAGCACTCTGTCCACCGCGATTGCATGATGCCCAGTCCTGGTACGGAGGGGCGAGTCCTGGACCCACAGGTCGACTTCTCCGCGAATGTCGGTGGCCATCTCCTCGGACGAGACCATGTAGAAGCGCGGCTCTTCGTTCGCGAGATCGACGAACACCCAGTACGAGGATCCAGTGTCGTCACTCTCGAGCGATTCGTCCTGCCTGCGGGCTTTCCAGTCACCCGTCACCTTGGATCGCACTCGGACTATGCACGAGGAACTACCGTCCATGGACCAGACCTGCACGGGGTTACGCCGCGACGTCGTCAGCCGCTCTGCGCGACCACCGCGCTGAGCGACGGTTCGAATGAATGCCTTGATTCCCCGGTCGGATGTGTCTTCCACGGATTGCCACCTTCAGCCTCGAGAGCGCCCCGTATCTATGAAGAGCGGTGTTGCGACGGGTGGCGCTCGCACGACTCGGTTTCTCTCACCCTACTGCGTCGATGCGTGCTCGAGTAACCGCAGAACACTCCGCGGGACGAGTGCCGGTTACGGTGGTGACACCGAACTCGGCGAGGAGGTACCACCATGACTGTCGAGATCACCCATGACAGTGCCGACCATCGATTCGAGATCCATGTCGATTCCGAGTTGGCGGGCTACTCGGAGTACCTGGAATCGGACAGTTCCAGAACGTTTCATCACACTGTGACGCTTCCGCAGTTTCGCGGCCGAGGACTTGCCGCTGCGCTCACCGAATTCGCTCTCGACGACACCAGCACGCAGGGACTCCGCGTTGTCCCTACGTGCTGGTTCGTTCGCGACTTCATAGCAGCCGCGGGTGATCGCTACTTACATCTGGTGGAGACCTGACTGTCACCGGCTGGACGACATCACCCCGATGCCGATCTCGGAGTCCGATTCGCAGTCGTTCGAGGCCACCGCTCCCATGGCCTCACTCTCACGTGAATCCGATTCTGCGACAACTGCTTCGGCAGCTCTTTCTTCCGCCACCCGACGCCGTTCGTAATTCTGCACACCACGCGCGACGCGTTGTCGGTGTTCGTTCAGGATCTGTTCGTAGTGGTACATCTGTTCTCCTACAACAAAAGTGGACGCCGGACACAGGGCATTGTTGTGCGGCGAAGTATTGGTCAGATTGCGAAATTGGGTCAACCGATTAGCACCGATTGGGCCGAAGGCCTACTCAGAGAGCATGATCGGCGACCATGGCAAACCGCGTGCAGACAACTCGACGGCGTGCGTAATTCATTTCTGCTGCCATTGTCCACCTCCACGGTCTCTGCGATGTGCCTGTGTCACGATCATGCACGGCCGCCGCCCCGAACTCCACCGATTAAATTCGACGCTAGAGGCGCACGCGTTGTGGTCCACGAATCAGGTTGGCATAGCGGCTATTTGGCAACCAGTAGGCATTGCGGACGACATAGGCCGACGCAACGAACCGACACACCGTGTACTGCCCGATGAAACTCCCGTCTACTGCCACCGGAGTCGAGGTCGAGAGTCCCAGCTCGCAAACGCGCGCGCGTTCGCGCTCCCGTCGGCAGCCCGCACTCGCGTCACGCACCGGCACCCGACTTCAGCCCCGGAGTTCAGCCCTGGGTGTCCGCAAATGCGCGCGCCTTTGTCGGGTGCGCGGGAAATGGCGGGTGTCCGAGCCGCGATTGTGCGCGCGGTTGGCGACTGCGCGCGCGTTTGTCGCGGGGATGTGGGCTGATCCCGGCTGCGGTGGTGGTGGTGGGTGGTGGTCGGGTCGAGATCGGGTAGGCGCTCGCTGCCGGTGGTGATCGCCGTTCCGCAAATGCGCGCGCGTTCGTCGGGTGCGCGGAAAATGGGGCTGGTCGGGGTGCGATTCCGCGCGCAGGTGGCGAATACGCGCGCGTTTGTCGGAGGGGGTGCGAGCAGGGGCGGCAGTCGGGGTGCCGAGACGCTCGGGTGGCCGCCGGTGTGCGCGCCGGCATCCGGGTTCGGCCCTGATCGTCGCGAATGCGCGCGCATTTGT
>NZ_NOYB01000034.1:0-51453 GCF_002258235.1 Rhodococcus sp. 06-470-2
CCGCAACGGATGCAGCCTCCGCGCTGGCATTGGCCAACAACATCAGATCGGCGTTGATCGCACTCGGGCTCGCCACGGCTTAGCCGCCCATAACACCAACTATAAAGACAGGTACAGACGACTGTATCTGTGTACATTGGTCATCGTTCCGGAGAAACGGAACGGCCCCGAAGGTGCTCGAACACCTCGCGGGGCCTAGCCACCACCAGACCAGACCTGGGAGATGACCTTGCTCGAAAGTACCTCGCCCATACCCGCCGCGCCCGCCACCACCCCGGTCGGTATCGACCGCGCCATGTACGTCGAATCGTTCGTCCACCGGTGGGACGGCAACACCCGAAAGTCCTACCGCGACGACCTCGCCATGTTCTTCCGCTGGTGCGACACCCACGACATCAACGTGTTCACCGCTCACCGGACCCACCTCGAGCTGTACATGCGGTACCTCGCCGAGGAACGACACAACTGCGCCACCACCATCCGGCACCGCATCGGCACACTCCGACTGTTCTACGAGATCTGCCTCGACGACGACCTGTGCACCAAGAACCCGACGCGGCTACTGCGGCTACCGAAGATCAAAGTCGACCAGACCCGTGAGGTAGCGCTCAACGGCATGGAGTTCAACGCGTTGATCGCCGCGGCAGCCAGCTCGCGGCCGCAGGAGTACGCACTGATCATGATCATGGGGATATGCGGACTGCGGGTGTCGGAGGCGTGCTCGCTCGACGTCGAGTCGTCGCTGCTGATGTCGAAGGCGCATCGGATGTTTCAGTTCGTCCAGAAGGGTGGCGACATCGCGCAGGTGCCACAGCCTCCGCTGGTGATGCAGGCGGTGGACCGAGCTATAGATGGGCGGATCAGTGGGCCGCTGCTTCTTCGTCGTGATGGTCAGCGGATGACACGTCGCGCCGCTGACCGAGTGGTGAAGCGGCTCGCGAAGAAGGCCGGCATCGACCGGCCGGTGTCCTGCCACATGCTGCGACACACGGCGGCGATGACGGCGTACCGCGCAAAGGTGCCCATGGAGATCATCAGCCGGTCGCTGCGGCACAAAGAGATCGGGACGACGTACAAGTTCTACAACAGGGGTGTTGTCCTGACGAACGAGCATTCGTCGCATGTCGTTGCGGGACAGGTCCTCGCACCCGATCTCGGCTAGTCGGGTATTCGAGGCAGGGCGAGGGCGGCTCGGATTCGTGCGTCGAGTTCCGGCGTGGATTCGTCGATCTGGTGCTCGACTCGTTCGCATTCGTCAGCGAGGTCGGTGAGGTCACGCTCGTACATGACCCACCGGCCCGCGGCGAGATTCATGTTCGCGTGCCGTTGCCGAGCGAGCTTCCGGATGCGTTGTGCGGCGTCGTGGTAGCGCTGCCGGCGTCGGTACGGGGTCTCCGGTTGCTGGCTCATCGAACGGACCGTAGCAGTGGGGTCCGTCAACCTCTCGGCTGTTGCCGCTGCGAGAGACTATCCTCAACACCACAGGAAGCTGCTGGCTGTGGGCCGAGCGAGTGCATCATTTTCTCGCGGAGGTTCACCTCATGCCCACCACTGTCTGGCCCACAATCCGGTCGCACGTCGTCCGCGCCACCAAACTCGACTCTTGCGCCGCTCCCGTCGTCGGCCAGAAGTCGACTCTCGTCACCGGTGGCCACATCTCGGTGAAGCTGTCCCCTCAGTACGAAGATGGTGAGGAGACGAACCAGAAGGCAGCGTCGGGGAAGTTGCGTGTCGTCGACAAGGCCGACGATCAGCTGAAGTACTTCAACTTCGAGGCCGTGTTCGCGGAGGTGAACCCCGACCTGTTCAACCTCCTGACGGGGCAGCCGATCGTGCTGGACTACCTCGGTAATGCCGTCGGTATCCGGATCGGCGAGACGATCAACGCGAACGCGGCGATCGAGACGTGGACCGATGTCCCGAACACTGCCTGCGGCCCGAACGGGAAGAGCTACGGCTACTTCCTGATGCCGTGGATGACGGGTGGCCGTCTCGGTGACTTCTCGTTCGAGAACGCGTTGGCGACGTTCACCATCACGGGCCGCACCAGCTCGGATGCGCAGTGGGGTGTGGGGCCGTACGACGTGGTGTCTCAGGCTCCGGTCGCGCCGTCGACGACCGCTCTTCCGGGCCCGCTGCTGGTGCCGATCGCGTCGGACCAGCACGTGCATTTCGAGCCGACGACGGTCGCTCCTCCGACCGAGACGGCGGGCGCTATCCCCCTTGCGGCGTAGGTAGTGGTTTCGATGGCGGGCACCGTGAATCGCGGTGTCCGCCATTGTGCTTTCGAGTTCGATCCCCCCGAGTAGAGAGAAGATGTTCTGATGCCCGACGGACCCGACGAGTGGCCGATCCTCAATCCCGCGGCGGAGTGGTTGGAGGCGGATCCCGACGACCGGGACCGCGCGAGCTCGCTCGCGATCCACAGTCTGTGGGCGCTGACGGGCCGGGTGTTCGGGCTGACGGAGCAGACGGTGCGGCCGTGCTTCGGGCCGCGTGAGTTCTCCACGTACAGTGGCCGTTCCGGTTCGGGGATGGACGGCTATTGGTGGCCGGGGTTGATCTCGGGTTCGTGGATGCGGGGGGCGTGTGGGTGTGCGTCGGGTTGCAATTGCGCGGGTCCGTCGGAGGTGGCGTTGCCGGGTCCGGTCGCGGAGATCGTGTCGGTGTTGGTCGACGGTGAGACGGTGCCGGATTCGGCGTACAAGGTGCGGAACAATCGGTGGCTGCTGCGGACTGATGGTGATGTGTGGCCGCAGGCGCAGGATTTGAAGGCCGCGGACGAAGCGGAGGGGGCGTTCGCCGTCACCTACAAGCAAGGGGTGCCGGTGCCGACAGCCGGGCAGTACGCAGCCGGGGATCTCGCGCTGGACTTCCTCCGTGCGGCGAAGAAGTCGGGTGCCTGCAAGATCCCCGACCGGGCGATCAATGTTGCACGGCAGGGCATCACAGTCGAACTGCAGGACGCCGCCGGCCTGTTCGAGGCGGGGCTGACGGGGATCAGCTCGGTCGATCAGTGGATCGCTACTGTGAATCCGTATCAGCAGAAGCAGCCTCCGCGGGTGTACTCGCCGGACGCACCTCGAGCAGCGAGGTTCAGCTGATGGACATCGGTATCTATGCTCTCGCGGCCAGGTTGCGGGACGAGCTCGCAGCGCAACTCGATGCAACCCGGGCAGGTGCACCGTGCTTCGCTGTCGTTCACCCGGGGAACATGGCCCCGGCGTACGGATGCGAGTGCGGTACGGGCGAGGGGATGGCGTGGGTGCGGGTCGTCGACATCGGAACGTCGGTGAACTATCCGCAGCAGCACGGTGCACCGATCGGCCGGAACGATGCTGTCGTCGCGACGCTCGTGCTGGAGCTGGGCACGTACCGCTGCTATCCGAATACGGAAGACAATTCGATTCCGCCGCTCGCCTATCTGGATTCGGCTGCGCGGGATGCGATCGACGATGCTGCGGCGATGCGCAGGGCTGCCCGGTGCGCGTTCACGAAGGCGGAGCAGCCGATTGTCGGGAACTGGCGGCCGCATGGCCCGCAGGGTGGTGTGCACGGTGGCGTCATGACGGTGACGGTGTTGGCGGACGTGAACTGCCCCTGCGATGTGGAGCCGCCTCAGCTCGACGAGGTCGTCGCACCACTGGAGGGTGACCCCCGCTTCTAGCCTGCGAGACGGCGGGCACAGTGCACCGTATCCTGTCGCTATGAGCGAATCCACGGTGACAGTGAAGGCGAATCAGGCTACGACGGACTGGCAGGACGGCGCGATATTCACGGTCGAACGCACCGACTACATCGACAAGCTGCTCAACAACGGCATCCTGTCCATCTACGTCCCCGACGGTGACCCCGTCTATGTTGGCGACGGTGTGGTGTTGGGGGAGCGGTACGACCCCGATGCGGCCCCGCTGACGGACGACGACGCGAAGGCCGCAGGCTTCGACCTCGACAACCCCGACGCCCTCCCACCAGCCAGCGGGGACGACGAGCTGACCGACGAGCAGGCGGAAGACGCGGCGAACGCAGTGGAGATGGAACCCACCGCCGACGCTGCCACCGAGCCCGCCGACTCCAAGCCACGGAGCAAGCGCGCTGCCGCACCGAAGAAGGCCGACGATGTCGGCGAGTAGCCACGTCGACATGCACCGCGGCCGCATGGCATCTGCCCTCTCCACCGGTGCCGGCCGATACGCAGACCGCCTCGGCCGCACCATCGCGAACAAGGCGAAGGAATACGCGCCCGTCGACGAAGGCCGACTCCGCGCATCCCTCACCCACCTCGTCACGATGACACCCAACTCGGCCATCATCCGTGTCGGCTCACCACTGCAGTACGCGAAGTGGATCCACGAGGGCACAGGCATCTACGGCCCACACAAGACCCCCATCGTCCCGGTGACGGCGAAGGCGTTGAAGTTCCGTGCCGGGAAGATGATGGGCCCGTTGCCGGCGGGGGTGAAGAACCTGCCGAAGAACAAGCGGGGGTTCGTGTTCGCGAAGTCGGTGAAGGGTGTTCCGCCGACGCCATTCCTGACGAACGCGATGCGTGACGTGTTCGGCCCCCAGAACGTCCGAGTTCGACCCACCACCTAGCAACCCCAGGAAGTAGACGCCATGCCGCCGCGCGCCCGTAAGACCGCCACACCCCGCACCGCACCGACGAAGCCCTCCGAGTCCCTCGGCGACCCAAGCCTCGAACAGATCGAAGCGGCGCAAGCAAAGCTTCAGGAACCCGCCGAGAAACTCGACGCCACCGACACATTCATCGACGACGACGACAACGACATCTCCGACGCCCTCGTCTTCAAGACCTCGGATTACG
This sequence comes from Rhodococcus sp. 06-470-2, assembly GCF_002258235.1. Lineage (NCBI taxonomy): Bacteria > Bacillati > Actinomycetota > Actinomycetes > Mycobacteriales > Nocardiaceae > Rhodococcus > Rhodococcus sp. 06-470-2. The sequence goes on from NZ_NOYB01000034.1 coordinate 4,826, forward strand.
CGGACGAGGTAGCAGAGGACGACCCGAACGACACGAAGTTCATTGTCGTCGACGGCCAGGAGCTCATGGCCACCAAGCCCGACCCCGGTGCATGGGTGGTGCTGATTAGCTCCCTCGCCGGATCCGCCACCGTCGTCGACCGCACACAGGCCATCATGTCCATCGTCGACGATGCATTCGACGAGGAATCCCGCCTGTACATTCACACCCGCCTCCGCGCACGCGGCGACAAGTTCAACATCAACATCCTCGCGGACATCGTCAACGGTCTCATCGCCGCGTGGACACCGGAGCAGCTCAACCGGGCGGAGCGTCGACGCCGCCAGCGTGAGAACGCGAAGCGGTAGATGCTCGGTCCCCCCTGGGGGACACCAGCTGCGGCGTGGGTGTGCGATGGCCGCGTCATTCACGTCACGGAACCTGCACTGCCGCAGCTGGTGTCCCTCCTGCTTGCCTACTCGCCGGTCGCATTGGTGTGCTCCACAGTCCGGGACCGTGACGATTCGACGATGATCGTGAAGGCGCTCCTCGATCGCACCGACCCGATGTGCTCGGCGTTCCTCGACGACGTCGCAGATGCACTGTGTGAGTCGTGGTTCGGGTGCCCCCGCTGGACCGCGCAGGAGATTTGGTGGCGGGCACTCGGGAACTGGGCGATGGTCGACGGTGAATTATCGATGCGGGGTGTGGATGTGATGTCGATGCCGGCACCGCGCGCCACCAACACAATTCGAGCATTGCTGCTGAAGTGGGCGGCGGGCGACGAGACGCGAGTCGAGAAGCTGACACACGATTTCGATACCCCACCTGCGAGGGTCGCCGCGAAGGAGGCCGTGAGGGGGGTGGCGGTGGAGGAAGCGGCACACGATTGGAATGCGGTGATGGCGTTGGCGAGCAAACACCGGTAGCTGGGCGTCGCTCGGATACTCTTACCTGTAGTTAGCCGCTGGCTGTGGGCCGGGCACACGAGAAGTTTGTGTGACCCGACGGAGGCGCGGCTTGACCAGTCCCGATCCGTTCGCGGAAGCCGTCGTCCAAGCTCGCCTTGAGTGGGGCGATTTGGATGGCGAGTTCGAGGCTCGGGTCCGCGCTGCGACGGAGAAGGCCGCGCAGGCTGCCCGTAAGCAGTTGGCCCGGATCCAGCTCGCCGCGAAGATCAAGCTGAACCCCGATGTGACCGCGCTTCGTGCTGCGGTGCGGGAGATCAAGAACCTCCACGTCGATGTGCAGCTCCGAACGAACGCTGCCGAGGTTCGCCGGTTCACCAGCGATCTGAACCAGAAGCTCAAGGCCCGCAACGTCGTTGTCCACGTGCAGCCGAACTTCAACGAGGAAGCATTTCGGGAGCGAATCCGGAACCTCCCCGAGGGCCGCGTCAACGTCAACCTGACTGTCACGAACGCAGAGCTCCGACGGTTCGTGACCAACCTCAATGACCGTCTCGCGGCGGCCAACATTCGTGTGCCCGTGGGTCTCGACATCAACGAGGCGGCCTACCGAGCTCGTCTCGAGGCGCTTACGCGACCGGTCACTCAGACGGTGAACATCAACACCAACGGCGGTGGGGCATCAGGTGGCCTGTCGTCGCTGAACAACTCGCTGGACGGCACGAACAGTCGCGGCCGGAAACTCCGCACCGCGGGGATCGCTGGCCTTATCGCAGCGATCGGTGGCGCGGCAGGCATCGCGGCCGGCGCTGTAGGTGCGCTCGCAGCAGGGCTCGGCGCGGTGGGTATCGCGGGCGGTGCAGGTCTCGCGACCGCGGTCGTCGGAATGCAAGGCATCGGGGACGCATTCTCGGCGTTCTCCGACCAGACGGCATCCGCCGGGGCCGACGCGAAGGCACAAGCGAAAGCTGTTGAGGCAGCAGCGAAACAGATGGAATCGGCGGAGAAAGCCGTCGCCCGCGCGAACAAAGGCAGCCTCGACGCCCAGAAGGATCTGAACCAGGCCCGCAAGGACGCGACGCGGTCGATCGAGGACGTCAACTTCGCCCTCAAGGGCACCGCCATCGACGAGAAGGACGCAGCCCTCGCGCTGGCTCGGGCACGTGAGGCATACGACCAGACTTTCTCCGATCCCACAGCCACCGGCCTGGACCGCGCTGAAGCCGCCCTCGGTATCGACAAGGCGCTGCGGCGTCAGGACGAGGTCGCGCGCCGCAACAACGACCTCATCGCTCAGGCCGCCGAAGCGAACGCCAAGGGCGTCGAAGGGTCCGACGAGGTTGTCGCGGCCAAGGAGAAAGTCGTCGAGGCCGACGAGCGGGTCGCGGAAGCGAACGAGCAGCTCGTAGAGGCGACGGAGGCGATGAACGACGCCCTCAACGGCACCACCGACGCTGCCGACAAGGTCGCCGAAGCCCTCGCGAAACTGTCCCCGAACGCCCGCGCATTCGTCCTGGCGATGCGCGACCTCGGCCCCGCATGGAAAGACCTGAAACTGTCCGTCCAGGATGCGATGTTCGCCGACCTCGACCGCGTATTCACCAACCTCGCGAACGCCACCCTCCCCACCTTGAAGACGGGGATGACGGAAGTTGGTGGCGCAATCAACGGCGCGGCAAAGGAATTTGCCGCGTTCTGGGGTAGCGCCGAAGCGCAGAACGGTATCCGCGACATCTTCGCCGGCACCTCCGATTTCATCACCGCGCTGCAACCCGGCCTGCGGCAGGCATCCGAGGGGATCCTCGCTATCGGTACTGCGGCCCGTCCGGTGATGGACGAAGTCGGCGCGTCGATCGGCGGTCTCATCGGCAACGTCATGCAGGCGTTCACCGATGCCGCGAACTCCGGCGCACTGACACAACTGATCTCAACCTTCGCCGACATCATGGACGGATTCGGGGAAGGCCTCAACGGGCTCCTCGACGGCCTGATCGAGTTCGGGAACATCGTCGGACCCGTCATCGGTCCACTGCTGAAGTCCCTCGGTGAGGGCCTCGGTGCTCTCGCGCCGTCACTCGGCGCGCTCGGTGCATCGTTCGGTCAGTCCCTCATCACCTTGATGCCGTTCCTGGTGAACTTCATCTCGGCGCTCGCTGACGGGCTGGTACCGGTGATGCCGGTCCTCGCAACACTGTTCGCCGCGTTGGGCACCGCCCTCACTCCGCTGATCGGGCCACTTTCGGACATTCTCGTCGTCATCGGCCAAGCGCTGGTCGAAGCCATCGCCGCGCTGGCACCAGCCATCGGTCCACTCGGTGAAGCGTTCGCAGCTCTGATCGAGGCGCTGGCCCCGCTACTCCCGATGGCGGCCGACGTCATCTCGACGCTCGTGCAGGCTCTCGCGCCGGCGCTGACGACGATCTTCGAGGCACTCGGCCCGGTCATCGAATTGTGGCTTGAGGGGATGCGCCCCGCGATGGAGCAACTCGCGCCGATCCTGGCCGACGTCGCGATGCAACTCGGAACCGCAATCGCTGACGCTCTGGTGCAGATCACGCCGCTGCTTCCGACGCTCATCGATTCGTTCAGCCGCATCATTCTGGCTCTCGCGCCGTTCATCCCGCAGCTCGTGCAAATTTCAGCGGATCTGCTTCCTGTGGTGATCGACCTGTTCATGGTGCTGGTGGAGACGGTGCTGCCGCCGCTCACGTCGGCCATCGAGTTCATCGCCAGGTACGTCCTGCCGCTCGTCGTCGAAGGTATCCGGTCGTTCGCCCAGGAGTGGAGTGACCGTCTCACCGATGTGAAGACCAACATGCAGGGGGCGCGTGACTTCATTTCCGGTGCAACGGAATCGATCACATCGTTCTTCACCGGGATGGGAGACAAGATCTCCTCGGTGTGGGACAGCGTCGTATCCACCATCAGGGTCGCAGTCGGAAAAATTGGGAAGCTACTCCAAGACGTTGGCGGCGCGAGTGTCGCTGGATTCAGAATCCCGGGCGCTAGCGCAGTAGGGGCACTTGGCGACAAGCTTGTCAACTGGTCTGAGTCGGGTACCCCTAGCCCTCGGCGCTCAGGCGGGAATCTTACAAAGGTCCCGGGCCGCGCGCAGGGCGGCGTGTTCAAGGGTGCAGGCGGCCCGACGGACGACGCCAACCTGATCCGCATCAGCAACAAGGAACACCTCGCGTACGTGACTCGCGCGCAGGCCGTGTCGGGTACGACGCTGCCGCTGCTCGACGCCATCAACAACGGCTGGGTACCACCGGCCGACTTCCTCCACGGGATGGTTCCGGGCTTCAGGAACGGCGGCCTCGTCACCCCAGATCAGTTGAACCGGTTCGCGACTCAACTCGAAGGTAAGGAGTACGTCTGGGGTGGCGTCAACTGGGGTGACTGCTCTGGTGCGATGTCGGCGCTCGCGAATTACACCGCAGGTAATGACCCGTTCGGGTCGCGGTTCGCGACAGGGAACATGGCTGAGTCGTTGGCCGCGATGGGCGCTATCCCCGGGTTGGGGCCGTCGGGGTCGTTCAACCTCGGCTGGTTCAACGGCGGCCCGTACGGCGGGCATACCGCGGGGACGCTGCCGAATGGTGTGAACGTCGAGATGGGTGGCGCGCGCGGTGACGGCCAGTACGGGGGCGGCGCGGCTGGTGCCGATGACCCGTCGTTCACCGATCATGCGCACTTCCCGCCGGAGTTTTTCCTCGGTGGTGATCCGACGATGTCGGGTGCGACGACCGGTACTGGTGCCCGCAAGGGCGGTATCACCGGCACGGTGAAGGGTGGCGGTAGCACGTCATCGAGCGGCGGTGGCGGTGGCGGCGGTTCGTTGGGTGGTGGCGGTACTACCGCCGGTGGCGGCGGTACTGCGGTCGACGGTGCTGTCGACGCCGGATACGGCGCGACGGACGTGTTCGTCACCAACTGGCCGTCGGACTTCCCCGTGCCGGGCGGCGACACTCTCGCCACCACGGCATCGGATGCTGCCGCATACACGGTGACGGACCCCGCTACCGGAACGACAGCTGCTATTCCGATGGGTGCCGTCCCGGGCGCGACGTCCCGCATGGGTGGCTTCGACCCGACGTACTACGGCGACACCGCACCCTACGGCGGCATCGCGGGCGCGAACGACTGGGCAGCGCGTCAAGACTTCCAATCCCAGTTCAACTCCTGGGGCATCGACGCCCTGAAGGAAATCGGCGGGGAACTGTTCTCCCCCCTCGGCCTCGAATCCGCGTGGGGCAGTCTCGTCGACCGCGGCGCATCCGAACTGGCCCGCATGGGGGCACCGGCCTCATCGCAGGCGGGTGAGTACCAACAGGTCGTCTTCAACAACTCATTCGTCGGCATGGACCCGAACAAGGTGTCGGCGGAACTCGAACGGCAGTTCCAACCGGGCACCGCTGTCGCTGGAAGGTACCGGGGCAACTGATGACAACACCGATCGACTTCGACGACTGCGGCGATCTCGACCTACCGATGCAGCTGATCCTCCGAGACGAGGACGGCAACGATATCGAGGTCATTCCTATCAACGGGCCTGACGTCGACTTCAGCACGGGTATCGCGCTGCTGCAGGGATATTCGGGTTTCTACCACACCCCCATCACGCAGGTTCGGAAGTCGTACGCCTACCAACCAGGCGCGACGCTATCGGACTACCCGCGCGTCGAAGAGCGCATCCTTGAGTTTCGGCTCGGAACGAAAGCACGGAACTGGCGCGGACTCCGCGCGGTCGAATCGCTGCTCTGGCGGGTACTCAACTTCCGGCACGACTGCATCCTCCGTGTCTACTTCGACACCGGCGTCGACGACTGGCGTGAGATCGCAATCCGGTTGGAGCGCAAGCCGAAAGACCTGATGAAGCTCGCCCCCGGCCGGTCGAAGGCCTTCGCGTGGGACATCACCGCGCTGGCATGCGACCCGTACTGGTACAGCAAAGAACTCTGGGACGAGGTCACCTTCGACACCGGTACCGGATCGGGTGCCACCCGGGTATCGAACCGCGTCCTGCAGGTCCCGAACCCCGCAGACCAAGAGTGCTGGCTCGAGTACGCCACGAACGAGCTCACTGCGACATCGACGTTCACCCTCCCCGACGGCCTCGCGGTGTACCCCGCTGGGCACGCGCTCGCGGGGCAACGCATCACCCACACCATCCCGCCAATGGGTGCGGGGAAGTCATTCCTCATCGAGACGTACCCACTGAACCTCACCCTGCAGCCGATGGACGAGTCGCAGGGTGTCGCCCTGATGAAGGCGGAGGACTTCATCAGCCCCCTGCCGCCGGGAACGAACGAGCCCGTCGATCTTCCGGTGACGCTCGTTGGCGGCACTGCCGCAACGAAACTCGCCGTCTACGCCGTCCAGAAATGGGATCGATTCTTCGGAGGTGAAGTCTGATGCCCCCACTGATGGAACCGGGCGAGGTCCGGTCGACGATCAAACGCCAGACACGCGCGCGGATCAAAGCGTTGCGTGCTCGGCCGGTGGTGAAGCTGTACGACCGCGATGGCCAGTTCAAGGCGGAGCTGTTCGGTGAGATCGAGGCCGAGTTCGAGGATCTACTCAACGACACCGGCAAGGGCCGGATCTTGCTGTTCGGTGATCACGAGCTGAAGCAGTGGCTCATCGAGGAGCTCGACGAGGAAGAGGATATCCACATCACTGTGGATACGCCGGGTAAGCGGTGGCCCGGTAAAGCGGAGACAATTGTTTATCGCGGTGAAGAAGATGGCTTCGTTTATTTGGAGCTCAATTTTTTGCACGTGTTTGAGGTAGTAAAAAAAGCGATCTGCTATTCGAATCCGCTGCTCCCTCCGGAATTTCAATTCCCGAAAATGTTTCTGCTCGCGGCACCGTCAATCTTCGCAATCAAGACTTTGATATTCCTGTGCCTACTTCGACGATTCGCACCCCTCTGGTCGCTACCGGAAAACATCTTCTCTCCCGCGTCGTGGCTCGCGAACCTCAACCCCGCGAACTGGCCAATCGTCGTCATTCCCGGCAGCTTCCTCGGCGACACGTCGATGTGGACTGTCCTGTCCACGCGGTTCGGGAATCTGTTCGACGTCATCAAACCGACCCTCGAAGACGCGGGCCTGCACTTGACGGCGACGCTGTGGGTGCCAGGTGACCCGCAGCCCGCCCCGACGCACTTCACCCTGACGAAGGCCACCATCGTCCTCGACGTCGTCGACAAGTCGGGTGTCCGTGGCCCGACGGGGACGGTGTTCGACGGGCTCGCGAAGCTCGGCCGCACCATCCTTTCGGACGGTGTGTCGGAGACCATCGAGGTGCTGTACCCCGGTGCCCCGCCGGCGCAGTACTCGCAGCCGGGTGTGTTTGGGACGGTGAACGAAGCACCGTTCGTGTCGTATCGGACGGCGATGTACACCGGGGTGTCGGGTATTTCTACATGGCAAATGACGGTGCATAAAGCGCTCGCCGGTGCAATCCTCACGGGAGGACGCTCACCTGGCTATATCAATAGTGGCGTCAAGTTCTTACTGAATGCAGCCTTGGGCTATATCGGCATGATGTTCGGAAATCCCGGGCTCGCTTTGGGCATTTTCGACAAGACCGTCGAGGACGTAATTCTCGCTTTCCATCGCGTCGGGATTGTGTTCCGTCAGGCGAAGATGGGCCGCCTCCAATGGGGTGAGCATTGGGAGAACTCGGGCGGTACCGGGTTCTCCGTCTCCGCGCTTCAAGCCATCCGCGTGGGGGTTCACAAGACACGCGCCTACACGTCGTTCAAGTTCACCGTCCGCAACGGTGCCCCCTGGTGGATCGGGTGGCATTTCGATGTCGGGGACCGCATCTCGGCGGAGATCGGCGACACGCTGCGGCTGTACGTCGACCAGGTGCACGGCACGAAACTGCGGTGGGGCCGCGATCAGGATCTGGTGTACGACATCGCCCTTGGTGATGCGTCGGCGGAGCAGATGCCGGGCGACATCTTCGCTCGGCAAGTCGAGGGTGTGCGCGCGTACATCCAGTCGTTGAACGTCGGAGTGTGAGGACTAGTCATGGCGCGTCGTAAGAAGACCGAGGAGCCGGGGCAGACGTGGGTGTTCGACGCGGAGGCGGCACTGTCGGACGAGCAGAAGCAGGCGCGTACGGAGCGGCAGTCGCGTCGGGCCGCGCGCGCTGAGGCGAAGGCGAAGGCGTTCGACCCGGACAATCCTGCGACCTACCACCGGAACTACAAGCTGCTGCAGGGTATCCCGACGCATGAGGGGGTGCCGCCGATTTCGTTGCCAGCGGAGGTATGCCACTTCATCGCCTGCCACGTGTGGGATGACGACAAGCTGAACTGCTCGGACCCACGGGAGCCGCAGATCAAGCATGTGGATTCGCCTGCGGGCCCGAACATTGCGATGAATGCGGGTGCGTGGGTGAAGTCGACGGATCCGGCGGAGCCCGCGTTGCCTGAGGCGTTGCCGGTCCCGGATTTCACATCGTTGCCTGCAGAGGCGTTGGCTGCGATCGAGGCGGGCGTGTTGGCGGCGAAGGTGACGGCGTTGAAGGTGGCGGGTGCTGATCCGGAGGCGCGTGCGGAGGCGGAGGCTGTGGTGGCGGCGCGTGAGTCGTCGCCGGTTCCTGATGGGGAGTCGACACTGTGACGTCACCAGACCTCAATTTTCCCGAGGGTGCGTCGGGTGGGAACACTGTCTACCAGCTGCAGAACGTCACGCAGGCGTCGGTGGCGGCGGGGCAGTCAGCGGACATCCTGAATCTGCTCGGTGACGTGTGGGATGCGTTGATCGACAACCTACTCGGCGGCTTCGGGGACGTCGTCGGGGCTATCGCAGCGGCCATCAACAAATTCATCTCCGACTTCGTATATGCCCTGAAAGGGGTGACGGGCGGGTTCGTTGACCTGACGGGATTCGTCAAAGGCGCGGACACCAAGGCCACTGACGCCAACGCCAACGCGAACACTGCGATCGAGATCGTGACGACGGTGCAGCAGCAGGTCACGGCATTCGATGTGAAGACCAATCGTCCGATCGGGGAGACGATCACACCGCTCGGGTATCCGTCGTTCTCTCGCTCTCAATTGGTGATGACTCCGGCTGCGCGCACCGGATCCACGAATGCGGGCGACTCTGGATCGCACTCACACACGATGCCTCTTCAGGATCCGGGTAAGGCGTTCACCAACACCACGATCGTCACGTTCATTCGCATCACGTCGGACGATGCGATCAAGCTGATGTACTTCTACGCGAAAGGTGCACCCACATCATTGGTTGCACGGTTCTATCGGATGAACGCGGCGGGTAATCTGTCCGAATTGCTGGGCACGTCAGGAGAACTGGCGGGGAGCATTCTTTCGACCTTCTCGACGCAACTCGTGACGTTTCCGGATGAGGCTCTTGCACAGACCGGCGACTACCTTGCGATGACTCTGACTGTGCAGGGAACGGTGACGCTCGCCGGTATCGAACTGTTCGATCCGGCACCGCTACCTGGGTTCAATCCGGTGAAGAACGGCGCGGTCGTCGCGACTACCTCACCGGGTTCGACCATTTCGCAGTCGTCGATGGATTTCCTGTCTGGGTGGGTGACGTACGTAGAGGCCTCTCGGTCAATCGGGCAAGAGCTTGTAAAGCGTTCGTTGGTCGATCTGTATGACCGCCCCAACGGTATAGGTCTCGGGTCCCTGTACTCGGTGATGGGCTCTGGCGTTGGTCTGGGTATCTCGTCGAATGCTGCGGCGTGGACAACGACGAATGACGGCTACGCGCACGCTCTGCACACCACGCCGTTGACGACGACGAAGACGCATGGCCGGATCACGGTCGGCTCGGTCAATGGCAGTGCGAGTGAGCGTTTCGCTGGTGCGGTCATGCGGTCGAATGCGAACCGGTCGTCGTGGGGTGGCCTGTTTTTCGACAACAACGAGTACTCGATTGTTCGTGGTACCGGCCCGAATACGTTCTCGAAGTTGTTCACGTTGTCGGTGACTCCCGTGTCGGGTGACGTACTCGAGTGGGATCTCACCGATGCGCGATGGGTCGTCAAGCGCAATGGCGTTGTCATCGTGGATCAGGATTTCCCGACGATCACCTACGGTCCCGCGAATCTCTACGAGGGTGTCTACCTCAGCCGTTCCAGCTTCCAGTCCAGCGGCAGCATCGCCGACTGGATGGCCAACGACGTGTCCGACGTCCTCTAACCCAAGCGTTACCAGCCACTCTGCCTGGTCGGGTCTATTCTGGCGTGTAGATAGTTGCTGCTGGCTGTGGGCCGAGCTGAACCTCCCCGAGAGGACAGCACCCACATGCCGCCACGCTTCCTACCTGTAGCTCGTGGCTTCTACGTCACCTCGCCGTTCGCCGCCCGGTGGGGCACGTTCCACTGGGGCCAGGACTTCGGGCGCGACGGCGGCTCCGGCGGACACCCGATCTACGCAGCGCAAGGTGGCCGCGTCACCATGGCCGGGCCAGCATCAGGATTCGGGCAGTGGATCTGCATCGACCACCCGACCGCCGACGGCTCCGGGCTGACGGTCTACGGGCACATCCTCCCCGAGGTCCGCGTCGGGGAGCGCGTCGAAGCCGGGCAACGCATCGGCCGCATCAACCCGGACAGCAACACCAACGGCGGCGTAGCACCACATCTGCACTTCGAGGTGCACAAGGCTGTGTGGTCGCCTCCCGGCCCGGACAGGCTCGACCCGGGGCCGTGGCTTCAGGGCGCATCATGGCCAGGCGAAGCGCCACCGCCACCACCGGCACCCGCAGCGCCGCCACGGGACATCTGGCGACTCATCCACGAGCAAGTAATAGGACTCCTCCGATGAGCGCCGCAGAGTCGTGGCGGCCCGTACGCGGATATGAGGGTGTCTACGAAGTCAGCGACCTCGGACGGGTGCGCAGCGTCGCGCGGACGACGCAGCGTGGATCCCATGCTCTACGACTGCAAGGGGCGGTGCTGAACCCAAACTTAGGGACCGATGACAAGTACCGAGTCAACCTCAGTCGCAACGGATTCGTTCGACAGGTTCGAGTGCACAGGCTAGTTCTTGAGGCGTTCGTGGGCCCCTGCCCGGTCGGCCTTGAAGGCTGCCACAACAACGGAATCGGTAAGGACAACCGCCTCACAAACCTGCGGTGGGATACGCCATCTGAGAACCAACTCGACAAGGTCCGACACGGGACCCATCACTACTCGAAGCGAGACCACTGCTCCTACGGTCATGAATACACGCCGGACAACGTGTACAGCGGCGGCAAGTCACGGCAATGCAAGACGTGTGCACGAAGGCGCGCACGCGAATCGAAGAAACGGGCGGCGCGCGTATGACCCTCTATGGAATCGACGTCTCCAATCACCAGGGCAATTTCGACTTTGCTGCTGCGAAACGCGAGGGGTTCGTCTTCGCTTCGCACAAGGTGACCGAGGGTGACGGCTACAAGGATCCGTACTGGCCGCGAGCACGCGAGCAGATGGCGGAACACTTCCCCGGCCTGTTCGGCGGATACGTGTTCTGCCGCAAGGCCTCCCACCCCGAACGCGAGGCCGACCTACTTCTCGCCCACCTCGGCGACCCGAAAGTTCCCGTCCAACTCGACTACGAGGACACCACCGGCGGCGGAGATATCAACGACCTCCGCGCCCGCATCGCCGCCATCGAAGCCCGCGGCATGCGGGTGTTCGCGAACTACCTACCGCGCTGGTTCTGGCGCGACCGCATGCGCTCACCGAACCTCGCCGGTACGCCGCCGCTGTGGAACTCGAACTACATCGGCGGCACCGGATTCGCGTCCACCCTCTACGAGACTTCGCCCGCAACGGTGGCGGCCGGATGGGCACCGTTCCACGACGGCGCACCCAACATCGAAATCCTGCAGTTCACCGAGAAAGCCCGAGTCGCAGGCCAACAGATCGACGCCAACGCCTACCGCGGCGACATCAACCAACTCCGCGCACTGTTCGGTGGCGGACGAACCGAAGGAGCCCCCGTGGCAGACACACCGCAACTCATCCTGGATCAGCTCGTCGGGCCAGGCGGCCAGGGCTGGGAGATCCTTGGCCGCTCGAAGGTCGACCCGTCCCGGAACAACACGCTCGTCGAAGCGGTCGCGGAAGTGCGAGAGGCTCTACTGAAGCCGCGGCCGTCGATCATCAACGGCGAGGTGGCGTTCGATCTCCCGACCAATGCGCAGCTCATCGACGCATCGACGTACCGAACCGAAGAGATGGTCAAGAAGGTTCTCGACAAGCTGGAGGGCAAGTGATGTCGAAGCTCGCGCAGAACTACCCGCAACTCCGCATCGCGATCTACGGCCTCGTCGCCGCAGCTCTCGCAGCAGCAGGCATCTTCGGGTACGTCACCGAGGACCAGACGGCACAAATCCTGTCGATGGTCACGTCAGTCCTCGGCACACTCGGCCTGATCCTGGCCGCGATGAACGTGAAGAATCCAGGGCCCGTCGTCGCACTGGAACCGTCCGAATACGAGATCGGCCCGGCGGTCGACCCTGCAGCAATCGCCCGAGAAGTAGCCGCGCAACTCAACTACGGAGTCGCGCAGGGCCGCGCGGCGATCGACACGGCCAACGCCTCGGTCGCTGACATCCGGCGTCAGGCGGAGCAGGCCTTCGGTCAGCACCTGCTGGATTGATTTCCGCTGAATTCCACTGTGCAACAACTAGAATGGAACGTGACCGAGGGTGCTGGTAACACCACTCGGCCACTGACCCGCCAACTCGATCTCAGCGAGAGGAGGGCTGTCGTGGATTCTATTCCGCAGGACAGTTCCCAAGAATTCTGGAAGCCCGTAGTCGGAGTAGACGGCTACGAAGTGAGCTCACTCGGACGTGTTCGATCTAAACCACGCACGGTTCGATGCAGCGGCAGCAAAACCCCGCCCCACAATCGGCGATACTCCGGAAGAATCCTCCGGCCATCTAGTTTGCCGAAGGGGTATCAACTTGTTGCTCTCGGTTCCAAGGACCACGGGTATGTCCACATCCTCGTAGCAGAGGCTTTCATCGGGCCTTGCCCGGTGGGACTGGAAGTTGCGCACAACGATGGCGACCCCAGGAACAACAGTCTCACGAATCTGCGATACGCAACTCCCGGTGAGAACAACCGCGACAAGCGGGCGCACGGCACAGACCACAACGTGAACAAGAGTCACTGCCCGCGGGGACACAAGCTGGAAATGCCCAACCTCGTACCTCACAAGTGGGAACGCGGATGGAGATGCTGCCGCGCCTGTAGCCAGGCCGCAGCCGTGAAGCAGCGCCGACCACATACCGACTTCGACGCCGAAGCAGACCGCCGATACGCACTGATTGGGGTAGCGCAATGATTGACTTCCTGATGTTCCGAGGCACAGGTTCACCGCCCGGGGGTGACGGTGTTTGTCGGGCCTTCACCGATCGACTCGACAAGCGGAAGTTCAACGTCCGCTACATCGACCAGGGGTACCCCGCCACCTACGGAACCCCGGCGTACGGGGCGTCCGTCGCGCAGGGTGTCGCGGCCGGTATCCAGGCGATCCGCGACAGCCCGAACGTCTGCGGTGTCGGCGGCTACTCCCAAGGCGCGACCGTCGCGGGGAACATCGCCGCCCGCATCGGTCGCGGCGAACTCGAAGGCCTGCAGGTGTCGCACTGTGCCCTCATCGCCGACCCACTCCGGGCCCGGAACTCTCCGACAATCAACCCGGGTGTCGGGGGCTACGGCATCGGCGGCTCCCGACCGGTCCGCGGCATCGACCATTTCTTCCAGGTCGCCGCGTCCGGTGACCCAATCTCCGCGCTCCCCGAGAACCCACTGCGGTTGCTCGCCGACTTGTCGGAGTATGCGGGCCCCGACCTGAACGCGTGGATGGGGGACCTGCTGTTCAAGGCATCGAACCGTAACTTCCAGGGGTGGTGGAGTCCGCAGTATTGGCGTGACTGGCCGGGCGCTGTGGGGTGGCTGCGGAATTATCTGCCGCAGTCGCAGACCAACCCGGGCGGTGGCCGCCACACCGCGGCGTATCTGCGGGAGGGGTTGTGCACGCTTCTCGCTGACAGGGTGAACGCCAGCGTGTAGGTTCGACCTCGCATGGATTGCCTGAGGCGGGGCCGCTCGCCAACGTCGGAGTTGAGGCAGCCGACACCAGAAACCCCGAGTCCCCCCGGCTCGGGGTTTCTCACTTCCCCCACCCTGTATGCGGATACAGTCCCGGTGGGATACAGTCTCAGGTATGCGCCCGTACGGCTGGTCAGACGACAACACCACCCTCGTAGAGGAAGAAGCCACCCACCTCCGAGAGATGGCGCAACACCTAATCGACGGCGGGAAACTCCGCCCCCTCGTCGCAGACCTCAACGCCCGCGGCATCCTCACCGTCTCCGGGAAACAGTGGCAGACCATCACCGTCAAACGCGCCCTCGTCAACCCCCGCATGATCGGAATGCGCGAAAAGAACGGCACCCTCGAGCCGTCACTGTCGACCCCCATCCTCGACGTCGAGACGTACGACAAACTCGTGGAGCTGTTCAACGATCCCGAACGCCTCAAGTACGCCGGCGGGAACGGCACCCAGGCGCTCCTCCACGCGGGAATCGGGCGGTGCGGTGTGTGCGGTGCGAGCCTCTACTCGTATGCGTCGGGGGAGTCGTACAAGTACAAGTGCCCGTCCGCGCCGACGGGCTGCGGGCGGGTGTCGATCAAGGGCGGCGACCTCGACGCGGAAATCACCGAGGGGGTGTTGGCGCGGTTGACGGACGCCGGATATAGGCGGGCCTTGCAGGGTGCGGTGAATGCACTGTCGGTCCCGCAGGCCGCGGAGGAACAGCTCGCCGAGCTCCGTGGTCGCCTCGACGCGCTCGGTGAGGATTACGCCGACGGGGTGATCGATCGGACGCAAATGCAGAAGGGCACCGCCAGGCTGCGGGAGCGGATCGCGAAGGCGAAGGGTCTGGTGGAGCGGGCGACGACATTGTCGGATATCCCGGAGCCGACGGTGGAGAAGATTCTGGCGTGGTGGGAGGACGCGTCGATTCAGCGTCGCCGCGACGTCGTCGGAGTCCTACTGGATCACGTCACCGTCAAACCGTCGACCGGGCGTATCGCCAACGGCATCCACCCCGACCGCCTCCACTACGAATGGAAAACCGCATGAGCGAGGTCACCGCGAACGACACGAGCAGCGTGCTGACTTCAGCGGTGTGGATGTCGAGGCAGGCAGCTGACTTCGAGGACCCTGACACCGGTGAGACCGTCGACATGAGTGCATTTGTCGAGACCTCCGTCGAATGGCTGAACGTCGACGGAAAACGCATCTACACACAAACCGTTGTCCAACCCAAGGAAATCGTCGACCTGTTCTGGCAGACAACGCAGCAGTACATGACCGAGGCGCTGCTCAGGAGCGTCGAGACCGATCGCACCATCTAGCGTGCTGGTGGGTATTGGCCGTACCAGCCGATGGAGTTCCCGGCCAGATATTGCTGGTGCTCCCAGTCCGCGCGGGCCGCGACAGCCGCGTCGGCACGACGACGTTCCTCCACAGCCGCGAGGTAATGCTGTGCAGCCTTGACCGCGCAGAATATTATTCCGGCGAGAATCGCCACCACCCAGTGCTCGATGACCAGACCGAGAACGAACAGGCCGAAGAAGACCGCCACCACCGGATGCCGATCCAGGTAGCCGCCACGCCTCATCGTCGTCCTCGTTTCGTCAGTACTGCGGGGGAGTCGGCGGCACCGACGGCTGAACATGCTGTGTCCACTGGCTTCCGTCGAACCAACGCACGAACCCAGGATTCCCCGGGTCGCCGTACCAACCCGGCGGAGTTGTCACCGGCCGGGTCTCCTCGCGAACGTTCGCGTGGTTCATCGCCTGCAGTTGCTGACGCTGCAACTCCAACGAGACGCCCTGCTGCACCACTTGAGCGCGGGCCGCGTTGCGAGTCTGTTTCGTGTACTTGCTGGTCCGCTCCGCATCGTTGCGGTAACTGACGATCCCGAGCGTCCCGACGCTCATGGTCTTGCGGATGATGCCCATGGTGTTCCCCTGTCGACTTCTGTTGAGTCGTCGTTCTACCAGAGGTCGTTACCGACACGCCCGACACGTCATCCAACCGATACACAACCTCACGCTGCGACGTCGTGACGAAAGGGCGCATCGACCACCGACAGCATCGGTGGTGCGTCGGCCACCTCAGCAACGTCGACCACCCGGGGCCGGGCGTCGGCCATCAGCAGTACGCACAGGTGCGTCACCGCCAACAGCATCAGCGGCGGCACCGTCGCGATCCCCACCGCCACAGGCCCCCACTGCCAGGCATGTACCGCATTGCCCGCGAGCGACACACCAGCCGACAATCCGAGCAGCAGCCACGCGTACCAGCGTGACCGCCGAAGCGCTACAACCGACAACGTCGCCACCAGAATCGTCGCGTCGACCACCAACGGGAACAGCCACGTCTGAGACGCGGGAACACCATGATGCGCAGCCAAGTCAGCCAGCGCGGTGAACGACAGAGTGAACGCACCAGCCGAGATAGCGACAGCGCCGGCCGACGCGACAATCAGAGGGAGACGGGACACGGTAACTCCTAGACGTGGGGGAGTGGACCAACTTCGTGGATGGTCAACAGAGTCAGCTGGCAAGGGCGATCGGATAGTGCCGAGCGAAGTCGGGCCGGGGCAGCGACTCCACGGTCTCGTGCAGACGTTCGGGCGCGATAAGTGTGTACAGCGCGGTGGACACCGGCGAAGCGTGACCGAGGAGCTCCTGAACAAGACGGAGGTTGTCGGTCGAGTCGAGCGCGTTGGTTCCTGTCCAGTGCCGCAGGGTGTGCAGTGTCGATCGGGTGCCGCGGCTGAGGAGGTACCGGTTGGCGGCCGCCGACAAGGCTTTCGGTGTCAGCTCTTGGCCGTGCATCCCAGTGAAGCAACGACCGCGCTCGGGGAGCAGCGTCGACAAGATGTCCCACACCCAGTCGGGTGTCGCGCCGGTGCGCTCGCGGTCGCCTTTGGTGTGGGTCAACTCGAGGTAGACGTGACCGTCGGCGTGAACGAAATCCTCGCGGCGGAGGTAGCAGATCTCTTTGGCCCGCAGCCCGGAGTAGGCGGCGAGGAGCAGCCACGGCAGTATCCGAGTGGGGGCGTGGACGATGGCGTCCATCAGGGTGTTGGTGGCGATTGGGCGTGGCCGGCGTCGACGCTCTTGCGGGGTGATGATGAGGACTGTCGGGTTGTCGGTGCGGTGGCCGCGAGCTTGGATCCATTTGTAGTACGGCTTCACCATGGCGACCTTCCAGCGGACCTGGCTCAGTTCCATGGAGTCGCACCAGTTTTCGAGTTCTTCGGTGGTGATGTCGACGGGGTCGCGGCCAAGCCATTCGTGGAGCCAGCACATCACCATTCGTCGGGACTTGATGGTGCTGTTGCTGCGGCCTGCTCGGCGCATCCAGCGGAGGTGTTCGGACAGGGCTGTGATGGGTGCTTCGTACTGTCCACCCGGTATCAGTGTCATGCCGGGACTGTGGCCCGACTTCGATCTCAAACCAATCGGTATGTCCGAATTGTTACTCATGTGTCGTCCAACTGACGCTGGATAGCAACACGCTCAGGCCGCTCGGGGGAACGAAATGGCGACAACATTCTCAGGCCTTGTGGACCAATTTTCCATGGTCCACGTTGCCGGTCATCACCTGAATCATTCGCTGGAGACGTCGATCAGCACCTTGCCGACGGTTCCGTTCTCGACGGCGTCGTGAGCCGCAGCGGTTTCGCGCAGCGGGAAGCGGTGCAGTGGTAGGCCGGTGGCTTCGCCCACCTCGAGAACACCTGCTGCTGCGGCCGCGCTGACGTCCGCCTCGGCGTTACGCAGAGCCTCGTCGCCCACGGTGTAAAGGAGTACGAACTGGTAGCGGGTGTTGAGCACCATGTTCGGCCGGACATCCAAGGTCACGGTGTCGCCGCCGTTGTTGGCGTAGACGGCAACCGATGCGCGGTTGGCTCCCACGGCAGCGTTGAGCGCGGCATTCTGGGCGGGAGCCACCTCGACGACGAGATCGATTCCGGCGGGGATCAAGTCGCGGATCTCGGCGGCGGCGTCGCCGGTCTTGTAGTTCACCACGTGGTGCGCGCCCGCGGCGGTCGCCAGTGCGCCCTTCTCCGGTCCGCTGACCGTCGTCACCACGGTCGCGCCCGCCCAGCGGGCCAATTGGATAGCGGCATGGCCGACGGCACCGGCACCACCGGCGACGAGTACCGACTTACCGTCCAGTGCGCCCGGGTGCAGCCGGGTGGGTCCGTCCTCGGAGACGGTCAATGCGCGGTGTGCCGTCATCGCAGGCACCCCGAGGCTCGCGCCCACGTCGAATCCGACGCCGTCGGGTAGAGGAACCACCCGGGAGGCGGGTAGGACTGCGAAAGACTGCGCTGTTCCGGTCGGACGCTGATGCTGGGCGAGGTAGACCCAGACGCGATCGCCGACGGCCACGCCGTCGACCTCGGGTCCGACGGCGTCGATCACTCCGGCACCGTCCTGGTTGGGTACCACCTCGTCGAACGCGAGTTCCTCGCCCGGTCCGGAGCCGGTTCGGTTCTTCCAGTCCGTCGGGTTGACGCCCGAGACCACGATGCGGACACGCACTTCGCCTGCGGCGGGCTCGGACACCTCGCGATCCTTCAGCTCGAGTACGGACGAATCGCCGGTGCGGGTGTACACAATTGCTGGAGCAGTCATATTCGGTCCAACGCGCTCGGACCGCACCGATGTTCCCTGCGAGCACATCGGGGTATGCACGAGTGGTCAGCGGTCCCGTCAGAGGAGAAACGAATTTTCATGAATCACAACGAAGTGCTCACCGACGCGTTCGGTCGAATCAAGGAGCTCGTCCACTCCGTCCTGGACGACATCCCCGCGGCTGCGTTGACGTATCGTCCGGACGCCGATGCCAACAGCATCGCCTGGTTGTTGTGGCACCTGACGCGGGTGCAGGACGACCACATTGCGGACGTGGCCGGGAGCGAACAGGTCTGGACGTCGGACTCGTGGTTCGAGCGTTTCGGGCTGCCGTTCGACAAGTCCGACATCGGGTACGGCCAGTCATCCGCCGACGTCGCTCAGGTCACCTCGAGCGCCGAGTTGCTGCGTGAATACCACGATGCCGTGCACTCGAAAACCGTTGCCTACGTAAGCAGCGTTTCGACCGACGATCTCGATCGGATCGTCGACGAGAACTGGGATCCGCCGGTCACCCTGGGTGCGCGGCTGGTGTCGGTGGTCTCCGACGACCTGCAGCATGCCGGGCAGGCCTCGTACGTTCTCGGCCTCTACACCCGGCAGGCATAGCAATCAGGCGTAGAGCTTCTGCAGGTTCTCCAGCGTCTTACGGATGTTGCGACGCTGGAACTGCGGGAACGTCTTGCCGCTGGTGACGATCTTGTCGAACACGAGGGCCAGCGCGTCGGGCCACTTCGTCCGGTCGTCGGTCCAGGTCTCGGTGACTTTCGTGCCGCCCTCGACCGGCTCGAAGTCGTAACGCCAGGTTGCGTTCGCGCCCTTGATCTTCGGAGCGCTCTTGCCGATGGCATGGACGCGGAACTCGAAGGTCTTCCCCGGGTCGGCCGCCGTGACGGTGCAGCGAGTGACCCATTTCGCTCGGCCGCGCTTGTTGGTTCCGTCGAACACCATTCCCACGTAGGCACTCTCGCGGGGTTCGTGGACGGTGGCACCGGTGTTCTCGGGGCTCCACCGACCCATCTCGGTGGGGTCGCTGATCGCGGCGTAGAGCGTAGCGGCGTCGGCATTAACGACGATGCTGTCGGAAACGGTGAGTTCGCGCTTCACGACGATGCACCCTTCTTCAGGCCGGGATGGACACGAGTGAGCATCGGGACCAACAGTGTTCGCGGGGTGATCTGCGCGAATATCGATCCGATGCGGTTGGCGGGCCCGGGGATCGACACCATGCGTCCCTTGGTCATGTCGTCGACGGCAGTCCTGGCCACTGTCTCGGCAGAGACCCACATGATCGACGGAAGTGCCTTCTCTGCATCGTCTTTGGCGAAGCCTGCGGCTTCGCCGAACCCGGTCTGGACCGGTCCGGGGCACAGTGCGGTTGCGGTCACGCCGGTTCCGCGCAGTTCGCCGGTCAGAGACTGGGTGTAGGAGAGTACGAACGCCTTGCACGCACCGTATCCGGCCTGTCCGGGCAGAGGCTGGAACGCAGCGGTCGAGGCCACGTTGAGCAGCGCGCCGCGTCCTCGTTCGATCATGCCGGGGAGGAACCGGGTGCACAGGTCTGCGACAGCGACGACATCCACCTCGATCATGTGCATCTCGGCGTCGGGATCGGATTCTGCGACCGGTCCGAGTGTGGAAAGGCCGGCGTTGTTGATCAAGATGTCGGGGATCAGGCCGAGTTCGGTGATGCGGCCGATCAATTCGGCTCGCGCCGTGCGGTCGGAGAGGTCCGCTGCGAGCACTTCGGCTCGGACTCCCCGTGCCCGAATCTCCTGTGCCAACTCTTCGAGCTTGTCGGCGCGCCGGGCGACGAGGGTGACGCCATGGCCACGGGATGCGAGCACGCGGGCGATCGCGGCTCCGATTCCCGAGGACGCTCCGGTCACGACGGCTGTCTGATCAGGGGCGGGACGAGGAAGACTCATGGCTCCCACCGTAGCGAATATGCGCTGCGCAGCGCATTTGAATCCTGATTGAAGGTTAGCCTACTCTTACTTCAATGCTTCTTTGCTTGTCGAAAGGGTAACCATGTTCTCTGCTTCGTCGGCCGGTCGTCGGACTGCCCGCCGTGTGTCCCTGCTGTCTGCACTCGCTGTGTCGGCCCTGGTGGTCGGTGCGTGCTCGTCTTCCGACACTGCCGGGCCCGAGCAGTCGGGAGGCGGTGATTTCGCGGCCGTCACCATCGATTCGGCACTGGGGCAGGCGGTCATCACCGAGAAGCCGGAGCGCATTGTGACTCTCGGTCAGGGTTCGGCGGAGACGGCGATCGCGCTGGGTACCGTCCCGGTCGGCGTCGAGGAGTATTCGTGGGGTGCCGACGACACCGGTTACCTGCCGTGGGTACACGACGCGGTCACCGAATTGGGGGCCGAGCTTCCCGAACAATTCACCGGCGGAACCGAACTGAACATCGAGGCCATTGCCGCCCTGGAGCCGGATCTCGTTCTGGCTCCGTGGTCCGGCATCACCCAGGACCAGTTCGACAAGCTCAGTGCCTTCGCTCCGGTGGTCGCCTACGAGGAGCAGCCGTGGACGATCACCTGGGAAGATCAGATCACCGTGATCGGCAAGGCGATGGGTGAGGAACAGAAGGCAGCGGAGGAGGTCGACAAGATCAAGGCGCGCTTCGCCGACGCCGCCGCCCAGCACCCCGAGTATTCGGACGTGAGCTTTTCGTACATCTACAACACCGGCCCCGGGACGCTCGGAGTGTTCCTCGCCGACGAGCAGCGCGTCGCGATGGTGCGCGGTCTCGGGTTGCAGGTCGACCCGGTGGTGAACACGCTCGACGAGACCGAGGGCACCGACTCGTCGGTCATCGGCTTGGAGAATGCGAATCTGCTGAACGATTCCGACCTGATCTTCACGTTCTACTCGGATCCGCAGAACCGTAGCGACACCGAGAATCAGCCTGCGTACAAGCAGATTCCGGCTGTTTCCCGCGGGTCGGTCGTTGCGCCGACGGATCAGTCCTTCGTCACCGGGTCGTCCATCATCAATCCGTTGACGGTGCCGTGGGCACTCGAGCGATACGTGCCGATGATCGACGAGGCTGTCGCGAAGCTCGACGCGAACTAGCCAGTAGACCGCGCGCTGTCGTTCCTGTTCCAACACCTGCTCGAGGTGATGTGACACGACCGCGGTGTCTGATCCATGGTTCGACCGAATCAGCCTGTCGAGCAGTCTCTTCCAGCCCCGCGCCGTGTTCTCGGTGCGGGGCTGGATTGGTATGTGGAGGGGTGTGGGCAGGGTCAGGCGATGTGGGGGCCTGCTCGGGCGTGGGATGGTCTGGGTTGTCGGTAGGGGTCGACGGTGGCGGGTGGTACGAACCAGGGGTGGTTGTCGACGCCGATGAACACTTCCCAGTCACTGTGGTGGAGGAGTCGGTGGTGGAATCCGCAGAGTAGAACGAGGTTGTTCATGTCGGTGGGTCCGCCGTCGGCCCAGTGCCGGATGTGGTGCGCTTCTGTCCAGGCGGCGGGTTTGCCGCAGCCGGGGAAGGCGCAGGTGTGGTCTCGGGCGATGAGCGCCTTCTTCTGTTTGGCGGTGACGGTGCGTGCGGTGCGGGCGAGGTTGATCGGTGAGCCGTTCTCGTCCATGACGATGGCGGTGAGCAGGCAGTCGCAGGCGAGTTGCCGGGAGGTGTTGCGGGACAGTGGTCCCATCCAGGGGAGCCACCCGACGGTGGTGCCGTCGCCGAACAGGTCCCGGTACGCGCCGCGATCCGTGGCAGGGTGGCCGTCGTCATCGGATTCGTCTGCAGCGCGGGTGTTCTCGTCGTCGGCTATGTCATCGACGTCAGCACTGTCGCGGAGGTCGGTGAGATCGCGCAGGCTGATGTGCAGGTTCAGGTGCGGGCGTTCACCGCCTTCGATGGGGCGATCACTCGAGGCGAGGTATTGGTCGAGGATGTGTCCGAAGGCGTCGGCTCTGCGCCTCGCGGGGCTGCGATCGTCTTGGGTGCCGTCGGCGGCGGGGCGGGGTTCGGTCAACGGGGAGAGTGCGGTGAGCAGCTTCTCGCCGGTGATCGCATCGAAGTCTCCTTTGAGTACCAGCCGCCCGTTCAAGGTCTTGGAGGCGAAGAGTTCGTTGCGGTCGGTGTCCTCGGGAGGTGGCTTTTTGCCGCCGAATCTGTCGTTGAGGTTGGTGATGGCTTCGCGGATCCGGTCGGTGCGTGCTTCGGGTCCGGTGGCGGCGGTGATCATCGCCTTCCTGGCCATGTCCTGCCCGGCTGGGGGGAGGTTCTTGGGTGGGGTTTCGGCGAAGGTAAGGATCAAGGCGGCGTGGTCGACGGTGATGCTGCCGGTGTCGATGGCCTCGGCGATGTCGGGGAAGTTCTTCAGTCCGCGGGCGAGGGCGACGATCTTGTTGGCTTTGCTGGGGGTGAGCAGGGTGGTGGATGTCAGCCAGCCGGCGGGGCCGGGGAAACCGAGCTTCTCCCGGCTCACGCGGGTGTCGATCTCGGCGACGAGAGCGATGCGCCGGGCTTCGAGCAGCTGGATCTGGTGGGAGACCGCAGCAGACTCGGCGAGGAGTTCTGCCTCGCTCAGTTGCCAGATCGCGGTGGTCATGCCATGAAGTGTATCGAACGTGCGTTCGACTGGCAACCATGATTGAATCGAAAACTGTTGCCCAGCATAAGGATTCGTTGTCCAAAACCTGTCGGTGCATCGTGGTAGACGTCCGGAGGCACTCGGCAATCGCATGAGACGGCCATGGTGCGGCGGTGTGCGTCCGCAGAGACGTGTGGGATCGACTTCCGTGCCGTGCGCGATGCGCGCGATATGCAGGTCAGTCTTTCGTCCATGGCCACGCCCATTTTGCGTGTCGTCGATCCTTCGATTCGTCTGCCCGATATGCGGATCCAGCGCGTCCTAAACGCGCGACGACCTGGGTGAAGGAACGGCTGCGACAGGAGCCTCGAACTGGGCCCGGCTCCCATGGCAGCGGCTCAGCAAAAGTGGTGCACGTTGCGCAGTCGATATCAACGGAGACCTCGACAGGGTCCAGCTGTGCACAACTTACCGAGGTGTGTCAGTACACCTCGCGCTGTCGTTCTTGTTCCAATACCTGCTCCAGGTCGCTCAGTCGGTTCATCGACGACACCTGCCGCGCCGTGCGGTGATTGAGTGCCAACATCTCACGGTGCCGGTGGACGAAGGCCCAGTAGCCGGCGGTGAATGGGCACGCATCGTCGCCCAGTCGCTTCTTCGGGTTGAATTCGCAGGGCTTGCAGTAGTCGGTCATGCGGTTCAGGTATGCCCCGCCCGAGGCGTAGGGCTTGGTGGCGATCACGCCGCCGTCCGCGTGTTGACTCATGCCGATCACGTTCACCGGCATCACCCAGGCGAACCCGTCGACAAAAGCCGTTGCGAACCAGTCGGTCAACGCTCGCGGATCCCAAGCATGTTGCAGCGCAAAGTTTCCCAGGATCATCAGTCGGGGAATGTGGTGCACCCAGCCGCGGTCGCGCACGCCGTCCACCGTCGACGACAGGCATTTCGCGACCACAGCGTCGCCGTCCAACTCGAGCAGCCAATCCGGCAGTGGCTCATGCGCTTCGAGCTTGTTGCGCTCGAGGTACTCCGGCCCCAGATGCCAGTACAGGTGCCACACGTATTCGCGCCAGCCGAGGATCTGTCGAACGAAGCCCTCCACGCTCGCCAGTGGGGTGCCGTCGCGGTGGGCGTCCTCGGCGGCATGCGCCACGTCCAGCGGTTGCAGCAGGCCGAGGTTCAGTGGGACCGAGAGCAGTGAGTGCGACATCGTCCAGTCGTCGGCCATCACCGCGTCCTCGTACTTGCCGAAGTCGTCCAAGCGGTAGTTCACGAAGTGCGCCAACGCGTCCGACGCCTCGGCCGCGGTCACCGCGAACACACGAGGTCCGTCCACTCCGACGGTGTCGAGGTCCCACTCGTCGAGGTCGGCGCGCACCTGCTCGTCGATGGCGTCCTCGGTCGGCCACCACGGTTCCTCCACGCCCAGGGTCAGGCGTCCCTTCGGCGGTGGCGACTGATTCTCGGCGTCGAGGTTCCACTTGCCCGAGACCGGGTCGGCACCGTCCATCAGGACATCGAATCTTTTGCGCTGCTCCCGGTAGAACGTCTCCATCCGGAATGTCCCACGCTCGGCCGCCCAGTCGGCGAACTCTGCGCGGGGGAGCGCGAACATCGGTGTCGGGAGAATCTCCGAGACCAGGCCTTCCTCGTGCAACGCGGCGACGAACTTTTCCGCCGCGTGCGAGGTGGGCTCGAACACCACCACGGGCTTGCCGTACTCGGCCAACCCTTCGCGATACGTCTCGGTCTGTAGGTAGGTGACCCGGTCGCCCAACTCGTCGGCCAGATGACGCATACCCGACAACACGAGATGCAGCTTCTGCCGGTGGTATCGCCGACGCCGGAACACGCGCAGGGACTCGATCATCAGCACATCCCGATCGGCATGCTCGTCCACCGAGTGAAAGTGGGGGCCGAGCTGATCACCGAACAACCACAGAGCGTCCATGACCCCAGTGTTCTCCCACCGTCTGTGCGGCAAACCCGCGTCCGACACATGGCCGGAGGATGAACACTGTCGCCGACCCAGGCGCGCCTTACTTGACCACCGACCATCCATCGCATGGACTGACCCGATGCACGCTGAGTCTGCGCTTTCCAGAAGGACGTTTCTTCGCTCGTCGTCGGTGGCCGTCGCGGTGGCCGGAGTCGCCACGACACTGCCTGCGACCGCACACGCACAGGGCAGCGACCGCGGCTTCCTGCACGGGGTCGCATCGGGAGATCCGTTGCCCGACGCGATCGTCCTCTGGACCCGCGTCACTCCCACGCCCGACGCCACCCCTGGCTCCGGCGTCGGACCGCAGGTATCGGTGACGTGGCGGATCGCCCGCAGTGCGGACATGAGCGACGTCGTCTCATCTGGGACCGTCTCGACCGGCCCCGAGACCGACCACACCGTCAAGGTCGACGTCGACGGGCTCAGTGCAGACACCACGTACTTCTACGACTTCCGGACGAGCGACGCGGCATCGGCCGTCGGGACCACGCACACCGCTCCGGCCAACGACGCCGACATAGATGCAATGCGCTTCGGCGTCGTCTCGTGCTCCAACTGGGAGTCGGGCTACTTCGGTGCCTACCGGCATCTGGCCGCCAGGACGGACTTGGACGCCATCGTGCACCTCGGCGACTACATCTACGAGTACGAGACGGGCGGCTTCCCGGGGCGCGACGGTGTCGTTCGGCAGCATTCGCCCACCCACGAGATCGTCACGCTCGCCGATTACCGTCAGCGACACGGCCAGTACAAGTCCGATCCCGATCTGCAGGCCGCGCACGTCGACGTCCCGTGGATCTGCACGTGGGACGACCACGAGTCGGCCAACGACGCGTACGACGGCGGCGCCGAGAACCACACGCCGGCCACCGAGGGCGATTGGTACACGCGCAAGGCCAATTCGGAGCAGGCCTACTACGAGTGGATGCCGGTGCGCGCGGCAGGCACCGCGACCAACCGTCACCTGTACCGCAGGCTCCGGTTCGGCAACTTGCTCGAACTCTCGATGCTGGACCTGCGGACCTACCGTTCGCAGCAGGTGTTGCCGTTCAACGGTCCCGAGGTCGATTCGCCGAACCGGACCATCACCGGTGCCGAGCAGATGCAGTGGCTCACCGACGGGATCGTCTCGTCGCCGACGCAGTGGAAGATCGTCGGCAATCCGGTGATGATCACGCCCACCCTCATCCCGCCGCTCGATCGAGATGCGGCCAGGGCCGTCACCTCGCTGCTCGGAATCCCGGAGGGCGGCCTGCCGTACAACGCCGATCCGTGGGACGGGTACACCGCCGACCGGCGCAAGCTGCTCGGTGCCATCGTCGACGCTGGCGTCGACAACACCGTCTTCATCACCGGCGACATCCATTCGGCGTGGGCCTGCGAGGTGCCGCTCGATGCGGCGCGCTACGCAACGACGGAACCCGCTGCGACCGAACTCGTCGTCACCTCGGTGAGCTCGGCCAACATCGACGACCTGACGCGTACTCCGCCGCACACGCTGGGCCGGGTCGCCGAGGAAGCATTCAAGGCACTCAACCAGCACGTGAAGTTCGTGGACCTCGACAGCCACGGGTTCGGCGTTTTCGAGGTCACCAAGACTGCGGCTCGGATGGACCACTGGTTCCTCACCGCCAAGGAGGATCCGCAGACCGGCGTGTACTGGGGAGCGGGCTTCACCGTGGACTCGGGCACCCAGCGCGTCCGGGCGGCGGCACCGCCTGCGTGACGACGCGCCATACTGGACGGCGTGGCTGTACCGAAAATCGTCCTGTTCTACGTCTTCACTCCGCTGCCCGATCCCGAGGCGATCCGGCTGTGGCAGCAGGCGCTGGCCGCGTCCAACAACCTGGCCGGACGCATCCTGATCTCAGAACACGGCATCAACGCGACGGTCGGCGGCGACGTCGACGACGTCAAACGGTACGTCCGTGGCACCCGCAGCTATCCGGCGTTCAAGTCGGCCGACATCAAGTGGTCCGATGGGCTCGGAAACGATTTCCCGAGACTGAGCGTGCGGGTGCGGGGCGAGATCGTCACCTTCGGAGCCCCCGGGGAACTGAAGGTCGACGCCGACGGCGTGGTCGGCGGCGGCACCCATCTGAGCCCGGAGCAGGTGCACGAGCTCGTCGATTCTCGCGGCGACGACGTCGTCTTCTTCGACGGCCGCAACGCCTTCGAAGCCGAGATCGGAAAGTTCAAGAACGCGGTGGTGCCCGACGTCGATACGACTCGGGATTTCGTCTCCCAGCTCGATTCCGGTGCCTACGACCACCTGAAGAAGTCTCCGGTGGTCACGTACTGCACGGGGGGAGTGCGGTGCGAGGTGCTCTCGTCGTTGATGGTCGCGCGCGGGTTCGAGGAGGTCTATCAGCTCGACGGCGGAATCGTCCGCTACGCAGAGACTTTCGGTGACGACGCGCTGTGGGAGGGTTCGCTGTTCGTCTTCGACAAGCGGATGGCGCAGAACTTCTCCGACCACACCGCCGTCATCGGCCGTTGCAGTGCCTGCGGCAATCCGACGTCCCGCTATCAGGATTTCGACGGCGACGCCGGCCGTGGTCTGCGGTTGATCTGTCTCGACTGCGCGTAGAGAGATGCTGCCCTTCCGGGACGGTCTCGCTCCGCTGAGACTGCTGTTGCCTCATGGTGATTCGGCTACCACCATCGTGGAGTATCTCGAACGGGAGATGCCCGAGGACGACTGGCGACGGGCCATGCTCGACGCCGAAGTGGTGGACGAGAAGAGCAGGCCCATCTCCGTCGACACGCGGTACCGCGCAGGCAGTCAGGTGTACTTCTATCGCATTCCGGCGCAGGAGGTTCCGGTTCCGTTCGAGATCGGCATCCTGCACGAGGACGGCGATCTATTGGTTGTCGACAAACCTCACTTCCTCGCCACCATCCCGCGTGGCCGACACGTCACCGAAACAGCGACGGTACGACTGCGCAGGCAGTTCGACTGCCCCGACCTGACGCCTGCGCACCGACTCGATCGCGCCACCGCCGGGGTGTTGCTCTTCACCAAGACCAAGCATGCCCGACGGCCGTATCAGGAACTCTTCTCCTCCCGCAATGTCACCAAGGAATACGAGGCGGTTGCGGGATTCGATGCAGCGCTGGAGTTTCCACGCGTCGTCCGGAGTCGAATCCTCAAAGAACACGGGGTCATGACGGCATACGAGGAGTCGGGAGAGCCGAACAGTGAGACCCTGATCGACCTGGTCGACACGTTCGGTACAGCCGCCCGCTATCGACTCTTCCCGAAGACGGGTAAGACCCATCAGTTGCGAATCCACCTGTCGTCGTTGGGAATTCCCATCGTGAACGACCCGTACTATCCGGTGTTCTCTTCTATCCCGGCCGATGACTTCACCCGGCCGTTGCAACTTCTGGCCCGGGCTCTGAATTTCACGGACCCGCTCACCGGCGAGCCCAGGCGCTTCGTCAGTGCCCGAACCCTCGAGCCCTGACGGCCGGCCATCGTTCGTTCGGACGATTGTGACAATTGGGACGCGAGGTTAGCGTGTCGAGCGAAACATGTCCGACGAAATCGAAGAGGAGAACAGCGTGAAGCGTCGTCTTGCTGTTGTGCTGGGAGCCGCAGTCATCGCCATCGCGTCGCCGGCAGTCGCGGTGGCCGATACCGGAAGTGCGAGCACCGGTAGCGCGAGCGGAGTCTTGGGTGGTTTCGAGATGCTGTCGCGGCTCTGGGAGGCCTGCGCGGTAACCATCTTCACCGGACAGTGCACCGGTGTCGTCGCCACAGACGTGACCTACTGGTAACGCGTGCCCTGAGCCAAACCCTCCGCCGAACCCCCCCGAACCGACAAACGCGCGCGCATTCGCCAGACGCTCGCGGAACAGGTAACCGTTCCGCGAGCATCCAGCAAACGCGCGCGCGTTTGCGTGGAGCTCGAGCCCTACTTCGCCAACGACCGCGCCATTCCGCGTTCGATGGCGGCGACCAGCTGCGGGCGCAGTTCGGCGGCGGGGACGATGTGGTGCACCGATCCGACGTTCTGTGCACGCTGGATGTTGTGGATGGCCTCGAATTCGGCTGCCACTTCACCCAGTTTGGCGTTGCGGGCGTTCGCTCGCACGGTGGCCAACTCGACGCGCAGGGCCGAGCGGGTGGCGTCGTCCTCGGCGGTGTTCAGTCGTGTCTCGAGTTCCTTGACGGTCGGATCCGCTGCGGTGCGGGCGTTGACGTCGCGGGTGAACACCACTGCTGCGGCGGGGGCACCACCGAGCACGGAGGCGAAGGAGCCCTCCACCGCGAGGACCTCCATGTTGTCGTTGAGCGCTCCGGAGAACACCACGAACGCGCCGCCGTGGTAGCGCGAGACGACACAGAACACGACCGGTCCATCGAAGTTGACGATGGCGCGGCCGATCTCGGCACCGTATTCGAGCTGGATGTTGCGTAGCGATTCCGGTGATCCGTCGAAGCCGGAGAGGTTGGCCAGCACCACGATAGGCCGGCTTCCGCTGGCGGCGTTGATGGCGCGAGCGGTCTTCTTCGACGAGTTCGGGAACAAGGTACCCGAGGTCCACTGATCGGGGCCGTCGGACGGGAACCAGCCCTTGCGGGGGATGGCCCGCGATTCGATACCGATGACGGACACCGGGATTCCGGCGAGGTGGGCGTCGAACACCACGGAAGTGTCGGCGTCGGCCATGTCGGCCCAACGCTCGAGTACCGAGTGGTCCTGGTCCACCACGGCGCGCATCACGGTGCGAATGTCGAACGGCTTCTTGCGGTCGGGGTTGGTGACCGAGGAGAAGATGTCGCCGACGGTGGTGAAGTCGCTCGACGGGTGCACGTGCGGGTAGGTGCGCACGTCGCGCTCGGTCGGGTCCGCGGTGGCTGCCCGGCGCGGGAAGCGTTCTCCCGGAGCGGCGTACGCGTGATCGTAGTGCGCAAACAGGATGTCGCACGCGGCCCGCAGGTTCGGTGCCCAGTACTGCGCCTGGCCGTTGGGGCCCATGACGCGGTCGTAACCGCCGATACCGAAGTTGTCCTCGGCCGAGACGCCGCCGGAGTAGTCCAGGGACTGCTTTCCGGTGAGCACCATCGCACTGTCGGGGGTCATCACCAGGATGCCCTTGGTGTGGGTGAGCATGGTGGCTTCGGCGTTCCAGTACGGCTGCGCGCCGACGTTGATGCCTGCGACCACGATGTTGATCTCACCGCCGGCCTGGGTGAAGGTGATGATGCGACGCAGTCCGCGCGAGACCCAGTCCATGTTCTCGGTGCCCGATTCCATGGAAATCGTTGCACCGGAGGACAATGCGAACCATTCGACGGGCGCGCCGAGTTGTTCGGCGAGGTCGATGGCCGCGACGATTCGCGAGCACTCGGCCTCGGCAACGGTGCCCAGGGCCTTGGTCGGGTCACCGAACAGCGCGACGCGGGTGATGCCCTCGGGGTACTTGGCGGTCGGGGTGGTCGCGACACCGACGATGACGCCTGCGGAGTTGCGACCGTAGGGGCGATCGACGGGAGCGAGCACGCCGTCGGCGTCGAAGTCGTACTCGGTGAACGTGCCGCCGTTGCTGCTGAGCAACGGAATCAGCTCGTACGGGTACACGGTGCCGCGGGCCTGCGACCGCTGAACCTTCTGGGTGTACTCGTCGAGGGGACGCATCGGCTCGGTCGGCGGCGGAGTTATCTTCGCGACGATTCCCGCGCCGGAACGGTACGACAGGCGCAAGGCGACCTCGCGTGGCGTCGCTCCCGGTGTTTCGGCCAGACGAGCGATGAGGGTGATCTCCTCGAGGCCCGCGCCGATCGTCAGCGGCGCGATGTGCCTGGCGATGGTGGCGATGCGGTCGGCGGGAACGTTGAGTACCGGCCAGACGTAGAGCACGACGCGGTTGGCGTCGAGGCGCTTCTTGCCGCGTCCGGCCTGAGCGCGGCGGATGCCGTCGAGGCAGGCCGCCACGGTCCGCTCGATCTCCGGTACCGCGACGATGTTGCCTGCATCGTCCAACTGTGTTGTGACGCCGCGGATCTCGGCCAGGGCGACCAGTCGCTCGTCGGAGGGGTTGGCCTTCGACGTCAGGTGGAACAGGTAAGTTCCTGCGCTGGCGGGCAGGCGAACTCCGTCGAAGTTCTTCAGTCGCCACAGGTCCAGTCGCTGACCGGTCAGCGGGTGCATGTCCCGGATGATCGTGTCTTCCACGAGCGGCTCGGACCCCTCGGCCGCCGTTCGGCGGTAGGTCATCTTTCGAGCTGTGGAACCGAAGGCGGTCACCGTGACGCGGCGCCAGTGGCCGGTGCCGGGGTGCGCGGCCAGCACGGCTTGGAGCTGGGCCGAGAGTTCGTCGCCGTCGGTCGGCGCGTCCGGCCACGACACGTAGAGGTCAACGGCCAGGTTCTCCGGGGACGGCCCGGCGATATCGTCGACCGAGTCCAGAGTTGCTGCGAGCGAATCGAAGTCGGTGGCGGTGGACACCAGGTGCAGCCGTTCGCCCGAGAGCTCGAAGTTGCCGGTGACGAAGTGCTTGCCGTCGCGGTCGAAGGCCTTGACGTCTTCGAGTGTGCGGATTTCGTAGTACTGGCGAGTGATCACTTCGAGCAGGGCACCGGGATCGGTGATCCGTTGTGCCAGAAGCTCGATCAGCGGTTCCGGGGTGGCGACGAGAGCTGCGATGCGGGCGGAGTAGTCGGCCGCGTCGGGGTTCTCGGCCAGGTACTGCAGGCTGCCACGGACGCCGTCGTAGACCTTCTCGCGTGCACTGCGGATCTGTGGCTCGTCGAACAGCCGGAAGCGCAGGTTGCGGGCGACGTCGCCGATGACGGGGTAGCGGGCCTGGGTGGCACCGATGAGGCGCTCGAGTACCTCGGCCATGGCCGGGGTGGCCTCGGGCTGCGTCGAGCAGTCGCTGAGCCAGTGGCCGAGCAGGGCCGCGATGACCGGAACCTGGTTCTCCATGCGCTGCAGGGCCAGGAAGACGCGGTAGACGGCCTCTTCGAGTTCGGGGGTGCGTCCCTCGTCGATGGCGGCGTCGTAGTGCGCGAGGGCGCGAGTGAGCTTGGCGCGGAACGAATCCGGAAGCCCCTGAACGTCCGCGTCCAGCGAGTGCAGGAACGAGTGGAAGTGCTCACGGGGGGAGTGGACGCGTTCGTCGGTGCTCTCCTCGTCCATCGTCGGCCGGTTTCGGGAGAGTTCGCAGATATCGGCGAACGTGCCCAGCAGAGCCAGCTCGGCGGAGACCAGCCCTGCGTCGTTGCGCGGTACATCCGCACGCAGAGTCTCATAGGTGGACAACAGGTTTCGAGCGCGTGCTCCGCTGACGTCGAAGCCGGTGATGAGGGCGGCCAGTTCGTCGAGTCGGTCCAGAGCGCGACGCTGCGGCGAGCGCTGCTCGGCGTCGTCGACACCGCGGAACTGCACGCGCGGTGCCTGCTCGGACACCTTCTGCTCTCCGGCCTGATCCACGCGAAGCAGTGCCGCTCCGGCGTCGACCTGTCCGTTGACCGAGGCCAGTACCTCTCGCACTGTGCCCGCGTAGGGAGACCGGACGGCGGTTTCCATCTTCATCGATTCGAGGACGACCAGGGTCTGTCCCGCTTCGACCTCGTCGCCGACGGCGACCGGGACGGCGACGACGACGGCGGGAGCCGGTGCGCGGACCAACCCGGCCTCGTCCTGCGAGATCTGGTGGCTGATGCCGTCGACCTCGACGAGGAAGTGTGCGGCTCCGGCGACGGTGACCACCTGGTAGCGGCGGTCGCCGATGACCAGACGGCTCTCGTACTTGCCGAGGCGTTCGACGTCGACCTGAAGCTCGCCGATGCCGTCACCGTCGATGCTGTATCGGTGCGTCCCGGTCTGGCCTACCTCGAGCTTGTAGGCCTGCCCCTGGTAGTTCAATTCGACGGTGCGGCCGATGGCGTGGGTGGCGCGCGGCCGACCGCCGCGTGCGGAGTTCAGGAACGCGGTGCGTTCGCGGCCTTCCTCGGCGTCGTAGGCGTCGATGGCGGCGGCGACGATGGCAATGTCGGCAACGGCCGTCGGGCCCACCTGGGAGCCGGCTTCGGTGCGGTCGAGCCAGCCGGTGTCGGCGGAGGCGGAGATGACTTCCTCGCGGTCGAGCAGGCTCAGCAGGAAGGACTTGGTGGTGGTGCCGCCGTCGATGACGACGGTGGTCTCACGCAGTGCATTGCGCAACCTCGCCAAGGCTTCGCTGCGGTCGCGGCCCCAGGCGATGACCTTGGCGACCATCGAGTCGTAGTCGGGCGGGATGACGTCGCCCTGGGCGATGCCGGTGTCGACGCGGATGCCGGTGCCGAGGGGGAACTTGAGCAGCTCGACCGTGCCGGGAGCCGGTGCGAAGCCGTTGTCGGCGTCCTCGGCGTTCAGGCGAGCCTCGACGGCGTGGCCGAATTCGGGCGGGCATTCGCCGGGCAGTGCCTGGCCGTCGGCGACGAGGATCTGCAGCTTCACCAGGTCGATGCCGGTGGTGTATTCGGTGATGGGGTGCTCGACCTGCAGGCGGGTGTTGACCTCGAGGAAGGTGAAGATCTTCTGCTCGGGCTGGTACAGGTATTCGACGGTGCCTGCGCCCTGGTAGCCGGCGGCCTTGACGAGCTCGGCCGAGGCGGTGCGCAGCTGGTCGGCCTGCTCCTTGGTGAGCAGCGGTGAGCTGGATTCCTCGATGACTTTCTGGTTGCGGCGCTGGATGGAGCAGTCGCGCACGCCCGGGGCCCAGACGTTGCCGTGGCTGTCGGCGATGACCTGAACCTCGACGTGCCGGGCGTCGGTGACGAGCCGTTCGAGGAAGACGACGGGGTCGCCGAACGAGCGCTCGGCCTCACCCTGGGTACGTTCGAGAGAGAGTTCGAGTTCGTCCTCGTGGAAAACCTTGCGGATACCGCGGCCACCGCCGCCCGAGCGGGCCTTGATGATCAGCGGGTAGCCGATCGCCGCTGCGTGACGCCTGGCGTCGGCGCGAGTCTCGACGGGGCCGCCGGACCACGGTGCGACGGGGACGCCGACCTTCTCGGCGAGGATCTTCGCCTCGACCTTGTCGCCGAGCAGACGCATCGCGTCGGCCGACGGGCCGATGAAGGTGATGTTCAGGCGGGCGACGAGGTCCGCGAACGTCGGGTCCTCGGCGACGAAGCCCCAGCCGACCCACACCGCGTCGGCACCGGACTCGACCAGCGCGGCCTCGAGGACGCCGTAGTCGAGGTAGGCCGATCCTGTCGCGGGCTTGCGCAGCGTGACCGCTTCGTCGGCCTGGCGGACGAACATCGCGCGCTTCTCCGCCTCGGTGTGCAGCGCTACGGTGCGGATGCCGTAATCGTGTTCGGCGTTGAGCTCTCGGACGGCTCGGATCAGGCGTACTGCTGCCTCGCCTCGGTTGACTACTGCAATCCGCTTGAACAACGTATCTCTCTTCGCTCGGTGTGGGCGCACCGCGTCGGTGCGCTCGATGGAACGTGGATTGGTGCCGGGCATGCCATTTTCTCGTTCGTCATGCGGCACTCCGATCGGCTCATTCTAACGGTAACGAGGCCTTGTGCACCGCCAACAGCGTTCGGCGTGAGTGTGATTGATCACCAACAAGTGAAACATATTCTGTGGCAACCACTTTGGTCACGAACTCGCTGTCGAGTTTTGTTCACCTCGCAAACGTACTCGCGAGTAGCGTTGGCGCGTGGCGTAATTCGCCATTCGACCACTCGCGTTGCTACCGGCGAGTACATTACCGGTGGGTACAACTCGAGCCGATCGGCTCGAGTTGGTTCGCGCGTCGCCGAGTGCGGTCTCCCTCACCTGTCGCCCTCGCTCACCCGCGGCAGTCGCAGCGCGTTGACCCACAGCCTCGTGGCCGTTGCGAGCAGGGCCTCGGAGTCCTCGGGCGGACGGCCGTCGACGGCGTCGACCACGAAGTGGTTGAAGGCCAGCCGACTGATCATCGAGGACAGTGCGCGGGAGGCCAGCAGAGGATCGAGTTCCGCGTCGGCCAGACCGCGGCTCTGCAGACTCTCGATGCTTCGGGCGTTGCGCCTGACGAAGGCATCGGCGCGTTCGCGGCGGAGGCGGCGGAACTCGGGATCGATGTTCGATACCTGCTCGAGCAGCGCCATCAGCTTCGCGTTGCGCTGGTAGGCCTCGAAATAGGCGCGGTTGCTCGCAGCGATCACTGCCACCGGATCGTCGTGCGGGTCCACTCGCTCGGTACCGGGATGCAACATGTCGTCTCGTGCCTGCTCGAGCACGGCGGCCAGGATCTCTTCCTTGCTGGTGAAGTAGGTGTAGAAGGTGCCGGCCGAGCACCGAGCGGCGCGGGTGATGTCGATGAGCCGGGAGTCCAGGTACCCACTGTCCTCGAAAACTCGGCGCGCAGCCGCCACGAGCGAGGATCGAGTTCGCAGCCCGCGCGGGGTGATCGGCAGCTCCCGATTCGGCAGCTCGCGGTCGGACTCCGGCGCGGCAGGCATTCAGTCTTTATACGTCATTCCCCGCGAGCTTCCGGTCGGATGAACCGGGTGAATCTCACTCCGCTGTCGAACTGGCGCGATTCGAGGTGCTCGAACCGCTGAGCGGGGAACGGATCGGCACCCGTCCCGGGCGAGAACAGGCCGATTCCCCGCCCGAGTACGACGGGATTGACCTTGAGGAACAGCTCGTCGATCTCGGGCAGCAGTTGACCGGCGAGGTTTCCCCCGCCGCAGATCCAGACGTCGAACTCCGACTCCTCGGCTTTGAGGCTCCTGACGAGTCCGATCGGATCGTCGTTCACCACGGTGAGGGTCGGGTCGTCCGACCGGGCGAGGGTGCGAGAGAGAACGTACTGGCGCAGGTGGGGATAGGGGCTGGCGATCCCGGCGTCCAGCGCCGGTTGCAGCGTCTCGCGGCCCATGACCAGGGTGTCGAACCGAGTGGGCGGACCGTCCAGGCCGAACAGGGCCCGCACGTGCACGGGTAACGTCTCGGGCAGCTCGGCCACGATGGCATCGAGGTGATCGCCTTCGGCCACGAAACTGTCGTAGCCACCGTCCGGTGCGGCGATGAACCCGTCGAGGGTGACCGCGATGTAGTAGACCAGCTTGCGCATTCGGCTCCTGTCGTGGTCGACGGGGTGAGAACCCGTGGTCAGGGCGGGCGGGTCGGTTCGCTGTGGGGGATCCAGCGACCGAAGTGGGTCTTTGTGACCCAGCACTAGAACATATTTTGTGTTCTCGGGACGCGATGAACAACTTGTTTTCAACGGCTAGTCTGGCCCGGGTGTGCAAACACCGTCCCTGAAACGGACGACCATTCGAGTATTTGTGGGGAAACTGTGACGGCTGCAGCTGCTACCGGTCGTGAACACGACGACGAGCTCAAGAGCAGGGTGCAACGCCTGCTGCGCTTCCTTCGCGAAATCGTCGAGGCGCGCTCGAACCCGGTGCTGCGTTTCGACGACCACATGCAGATCGAGTGGGTCCACGCCGGGGACGTTCCCATGCAGCTCGACCCCCGAGCCAAGCAGGGTGGTGTGGTGCTCCGTGCACCTCGCATCGCGGTCGACGAGCCGCCCGAGCCGCCTGCGCTGCTGTCGGGCTGGCTCGATCCTCAGGTCGTCGCAGACAGCCGCTACCGCGAGCTCGAGCTGGCCGACGCATCCTCGGTGACGTCACGCCGTCGAGAGGAAGCGCAGGAGTCCGACGCCGACTTCGACATCCGCAAGGCCTACGAGATCAAGCAGGCCTTCGAGGAGTACTCCGAAGCGTGGAAGGAATGGGCGCAGGAGGATCGGGATCGGCGACCGCAGGCCGCTCTGTACCAGGCACTGCAGCTGATGATGCAGGAGCTAGCGTCGCGACCGGAGTCGATCGAGCTCGTAGTGGCATCCGGCCTGTTGACGTCGAGCAACACCGATCCGCAGCGCAGCGTGCGCACTCACCTGATCACACAATCGGCCAGCATAGAACGGGACGTACGCACCGGTGACCTGCTGGTTCGCCTCGCCGCGAGTACCACCCCGCGGCTCGAGGACGGCCAGCTGCTGACCGGTTCGGACGATTTCGACACCTCCGGCTCCGTCG
The DNA here is from genome assembly GCF_002258235.1 of Rhodococcus sp. 06-470-2. Taxonomy (NCBI): domain Bacteria; kingdom Bacillati; phylum Actinomycetota; class Actinomycetes; order Mycobacteriales; family Nocardiaceae; genus Rhodococcus; species Rhodococcus sp. 06-470-2. The sequence goes on from NZ_NOYB01000034.1 coordinate 42,047, forward strand.
CGCTGGCGCGAGAACTGCGCGACACCGTCAGCTCGCCCATCGGGGACGGTGTCGCACAGTTCTTGCGGAACTGGGCGACGCGGGTGCCACGCCACGAAATCGAGGTGCTCGATCGTCTCGGGCCGCCCGGGGCTCTCGCCTACATCGACGACGACCGCACGCTGACCGTCTCACCTGCCCTCGTTCTCCGCGTTCGAGACTCGTTCGCGCTGGTCGAGTACTACGAGCAGATGATCGCCGACCTCGAGTTCGCCGACTCGCCGGTACCGCTGGGGCTCGCGCAACTGGTCGATGCCATCGAGCCGGCAGATCGGATGGCGTGGCTCGAACGCACGGGGGCGGGGGAGTCGGCGACACTGGCGGAGGACCCGCTGTTTCCGCTGCCGGCCAACGCCGAGCAGTCGCAGATCATCGAACGGCTGGGGCGCGACAGCGGCGTCGTGGTCGAGGGGCCGCCAGGAACGGGCAAGACCCACACGATCGCCAACCTCATGTCCGGGCTGTTGGCGCGCGGACAGCGGGTTCTGGTCACTAGTGAAAAGTCACAAGCTTTGCGTGTGCTGCGGGACAAGCTCCCGCCGGAGCTGCAGGAGCTCTGTGTGTCCATCACCGACCTCTCCCGCGGTGGTTCGGACGAGCTCAATCGCAGCGTCGCGAAGATCGCCGAGCGCAAGACCTCGTTCGACGAAGCCAGCGAGGTGCAGAAGATCGAGGCGCTGACGACGCAGCGCGCAGCGGCCCTGGCCCGCCGGGCCGAGCTGCTCGATCGGGTCAGCGCGCTCCGTGAATCCGAAACCGTTGTGCACGAGTATGTTTCCGATGGTTACGACGGCACCGTGTCGTCCATCGTGCGCAAGGTCAAAGCGGCCGAAGGTGCCCACGAGTGGCTACCCGGCCCGCTGCTGGCCGATCGGCCACCCCTCGACGGTGCCCAGGTCGATCAGCTTCGCAAACTCATTGCCGGCTCCGACGGCTCTCGCGAACTTCGCTCGCGACAGGTACTGCCGCGTCCGGAGACCATGCTGCCGAATTCGGCCGAACTCGCCTCGCTCTGCCAGCGTGCAGGTGCGCAGATCGACACTCTCTCGCCCAAGGCCGCGGATCTCGTGGCGTTGCTCGACGGCGTCGAACCCGCCGTGTCCGCGGAGATCAGGCAACTGTGCGAGGAGCTCGCCGCCCGAGTGCGAGCGGTCGTCGAACTCGACGGCTCCTACCCACGGTTGACCGATTCCGTTCTGTCCGGCGAGGCCGCTCACCTGTGGTCTCGGGTCAGCGGAATCGACGCGATGGTCGAGACGGCAGCTGCGTCCGATCGCTACGTCGGTGCCCACGATGTGCAGTGCTCGTCGAGCTCGCCTGCGGCACTGTCGGCGATGGATGCGTTCGCCAGCGCGCTGGAGTCCGGTATCGAGTGGAAGCCCCGGTTCCGTCGCAGCGAGGAGCAGAAGGCCGTCGAGGCTCTCGACATCGTCGCCACCGTCGACGGCCAACCCGCGACGACGGCCATGGCCGCGCGACTGGTTGCCGAACACATTCGTGCACTCGAGACCGTGCAGACCGCAGCGGTGCTGCTGGCCGACCTCGCGATCATCGTTCCGCTCGACGGCACACGTTCGATTCGCGTCAACAACGTGGCGCGGATCGCCGACCGGCTCGGCCTGGTGTCTGCCGTCGTCGCTGCCCGTGACGCCCTGGTGCAACGGCTGTACACCATTTCGCCTGCGGCACCGTGGATTCGGAGCCTGGCCGAAGCTCAGGAAATCGCCGGGGCCGCCGACGCCATCGCCACGCGCATCGATATCGATGCCGCACGCGCCGAGCTCGACGCCCTGCAGTTCGCGGTCGCGACGCGCATCGATGCCGGGCCCTCGCCCGAGGGGTCGAATCTGGTGAGTGCGTTGAGCACTGCGGACCCGTTGGAATTGGCTGCCGCCGTTGCGGCCTATTCGCAGGCGTGTTCCGAGCAGGAGGATCAGCTTCTGCTCGAATCGATGTCGGCGTCGTTGTCCGAGGTCGCACCCGCATTGTTCGACCTGGTCGAGGACACCGCGGGCGATGTCGAATGGGACGAGCTGAGCTGGCAGATGTCGAAGGCCTGGGCGTGGCGTCGGGCACGCGAGTGGGTCGGTGAGCAGCACCACGGTGGACTCGAGCAGCAGCTGGAAGCGGAGCTCGCGGCCGCCGATACGGACATCGCCTATCTCACAACACGTCTCGCAGCGGCCAGTGCCTGGCGTAACAGCCTCCAACGAATGACCGCCGTCGAGGTGCGCGCGCTGCAGACTTATCGAGAGCACATCTCCAGCATCGGCTCCGGAGCCGGTAAGTACGCCGAAACCTACCGCAGTGCAGCACGATCGGCGATGCGCGAGGCGCAGAGTGCGGTCCCCGCCTGGGTCATGCCGCTGTCCCAGGTGCTGGCCTCGATTCCGCCGGTGCCGGGCAGTTTCGACGTCGTCATCGTCGACGAGGCGTCTCAGGCCGACATCACCAGTCTCTTCCTGCTGTACCTCGCACCCCGTGTGATCGTGGTGGGCGACGACCGGCAGTGCGCGCCGGCGGACGTCCCGCAGGCCGGCACACTCGAGGACGTGTTCGATCGCCTGGACGTCTATCTGCCCGATCTACCCGAACACGTGCGTGCGACGCTGACTCCGAGGTCGAGCCTGTTCTCCATGCTCCGTACCAGGTTCGGTCAGGTGGTGCGGTTGCGTGAGCACTTCCGCTCCATGCCCGAGATCATCAACTGGTCGAGTCAGCAGTTCTACGGAGACTCCCCGCTCGTTCCCGTGCGCCAGTTCGGTGCCGATCGGCTACCGCCGTTGCGGCACACGTACGTTCGCGGAGCTACGGTGACGGGAAAGAATGCCTCACTGGTCAACCGTACCGAGGCCATCGCGATCGCCGACCAGATCGCCGAGTGCCTCGAGGACTCCGCTTACGACAACTTGACCTTCGGAGTGGTTGTGCTGCAAGGCCAATCGCAGGTCGACGAGATCCGCAACGAGTTGATCAAGCGGATCGGCATCGAACAGTGGGAGCAGCGTCGGCTTCGTGTCGGTACGCCGCCGGACTTTCAGGGCGACGAACGCAACGTCGTGTTCCTGTCGATGGTGGTGGCACCCGATCAGAATTTCGCCACCCTCACCGCCAATCAGTACAAGCGGCGGTTCAACGTTGCGGCGTCGCGGGCACAGGATCAGCTGTGGCTCTTCCATTCGGTGACCGTCGACCGTCTCAAGCGAGCGGACCTGCGCAACTCGTTGCTGAGTTACGTCACCTCCGTCTCGCCCGCTCCGGCCGATCCCATGCCGGTCGATGTTTCGCGTGAGGTCCGGAAGGCGCCGTTCGAGACGCTGCTCGAGCAGCAGTTGTGGAACGATCTCGTCGAGCGAGGTTTTCACGTCAATCCTGGTGTCGAGGTCAACAACAGACGCCTGGCCCTGGTCGTGACCGGCGACTCCTCGCGTCTCGCCGTCGAATGCGACGGTGACACGTTCCTGTCCACCCCCGCGCAGCGGTTGGCAGATCTGCAGCGTGAACAGGAACTCAAGCGATGCGGTTGGACGTTCTGGCGGGTGCGTGAATCCGAGTACTACCTGGACCGCGACGCGGCGTTGGAAAGCCTCTGGACCACGCTGGCCCGATTGGGAATCAAGCCCAACAGCGTTGTGGTGGAAGGTCTGGAGAGCTCGGACGGAGCTTGGACTCCGGTCCCACTCGAGTCCTCGCAGTTCGACGATTCCGGTGTGTTCGAGACGTCCACGTACGCCGACTCACCCGCGCGCCACGAGTCGGTGCTGTCCTTGTGGACCATGCCCCGGATCGACATCCCCGCCGAGGACCCGGCCGCATCGGATGCGCGACGAGCCGACCGCGAAGGATCCGCACCGACGACCACCAACGGTTCGGGAACCGCCAACGGGGCGGGAGTCGAGAACGGCTCGGGCCCCACGAACGGGTCGGGATCGAACAACGGCTCGGGTATGACCAACGGCTCGGGTATGACCAACGGGCAGGGAACGACGAACGGCTCCGGTATGACCAACGGGTCGGGAACGACGAATGGGTCGGGAATGACGAACGGCGCGTCCGCCGCCAACGGTGGCGGTCGTTCCAACGGCTCCACTCGCTCGGCTCGGCCGATCGAGTCCTCGGCACCGAGTCGTTCGGCCATGACCAACGGATCCACACCCGCAAAGGATGCGGAGATCGATGCGTCCGCGCGGGTGCGCGATGTCGAGGTGAGCAGCGGCCCGACCACCGAGCCCGACGAAACCGCGAACAGCACGACAGCGGCAACGGACCGGATCGTGGAAGCCGACGAGGCGGTCGCACAGCACGAGGCGGTCGCAGAGGACGAGGCCGGGGCGAGGGGCGAGGCTCCCGATCTCGACGGACCCGATCCTGCCGAGGCAGCGGGTGATTCAGCGGGAGCACCGGATGCCGACGGCGAGCCGAGCGGGGGCCTCGAGGCACCCGAGGACGAGGGCATCGCAGAACACGAGTTGCCGCTCAACGGACTTCGCGGATACACCACCCGTCGTCGGCCGTAGTTCGGCGTTTCCTGCCGACAGGCTCAGCGCCCGCACCGAAGCCGTGAGGGCGACGTAGTCTTGGTCCTCGGGCTGCGCGCACGTACGAGTGAAAAGGGTTCGACGCCGATGACAGATCGACAGATGCAGCAACCGGAGCAGTCGGTCTCACCGGATCGGTCGCCGCGCACTCGGCGGATCGTTGTGCCTACTGTCGTCTTCGTCGTCTGCGCTGCGCTTGTCACGCTGCCGACCTGGACCGTCGTATTCGCCGGCGCGCAGTGGCCGCTGGCCGCGCAGTTGGCCGGCTCTGCGGTTGCACTCGCTGTATTCGTGGCGTTGCCTGCAGCGATGTACATGGGCCACCGGCCGAGCGCAGAAGGGTCCTCCAAGGACGCGTGGGCGCGTATCGGAGACGTGTTGTTGGGCTCGGTCTGGATCGCGTTCGTGTGGGCGGCACTCTCGCTGCTGCTGCGGCTCGCACTGTGGACGGGTGGGGTCGACGACCCACTTCGCTCGCGGATCGTGTCGGTGACAACCGTGGTGGTCGTGGTCGCCCTCGCGCTGTGGGGTCATTACGAGGCGATGCGAACTCCCCGCGTGCGACACACGACCGTCAGGATCGATCGGCTCGGGGCGCGATTCGACGGTCTGCGAGTGGTTCTCGTGACCGACACCCATTTCGGCCCGCTCGATCGCACGACGTGGTCGCATCGATTGACCGACGCCGTCAATGCGCTCGAGCCGGACGTATTGGCCCACGTCGGCGATATCGCCGACGGCTCGGTCGATCGGCGTCGAACGCAGGCCGCGCCGTTGGAGTCGATGCTCGCTAGTGCGGCGCGCGTCTACGTCACCGGCAATCACGAGTACTTCGGTGAGGCGCAGGAGTGGCTCGATCACATGGAGGACCTCGGATGGAACTCGTTGCACAATCGCCATGTGGTGCTCCATCGCGGTGAAGACGCGCTGATCATCGCGGGCGTCGACGACGCCACCGCTGCAGGGTCGGGTGCGCCCGGCCACGGCGCCGATCTTGCTCGCGCACTTGCCGGAACCGATCCTTCGATGCCCGTGCTGTTGCTGGCTCACCAGCCGAAGCAGATCGGTGACGCTGTCGACGCCGGCGTCGACCTGCAGGTCTCCGGTCATACACACGGCGGTCAGATCTGGCCGTTCTCGGCGCTGGTTCGGCTCGACCAGCCGGTGGTGCACGGTCTGAGCAGACACGGCGCGCGAACTCAGCTCTACACCAGCCGCGGATCGGGATTCTGGGGTCCGCCTTTCCGGGTGTTCGCGCCCAGTGAGATCTCCGTTCTGACATTGGTCGCCGGCTGAGCGATCGACACCTGGCAGGATCGGTGGGGTGAAGAGAACCGAAGAGGTCGTCGTTGTCGCCACCGATCTCGACGGCACCCTGTTGCGTTCGGACCGGACCGTGTCCGCGCGAACGGCCGCTGCGATGGCTGCCGCAGACGCAGCCGGAATCAGGGTGGTGTGGGCCACGGCTCGGGCACGCCACTCCATCGACGAACTCGCGGCGTCCTGCGGATTTCGCGGGACCGCGATCGGTGCCAACGGTGCTGTCGTCCTCGACCTGGCCGACGGTTTCCCGGCCATCGTCGGCACCAGATCGGTACCGCCCGAGACGGTGGCCTCTGCCAAGTCGGTCGTGCGCTCGCTCGTTCCCGGCGTGGCCTTTGCGACCGTGGGTGCCACACGATTCGTGGCCGAGGCTCGGTACGCCGAGCTGTGCGTGTTCGCCGATCACCACCGGCAGCCGCACGAGATGGAGTTGTCGGAGCACGGTTTGTCGGCCGACGTCGAGCCGACGGTCAAAATCGTTGCTCGGCACAGTGATACGACGAGCGAGGAGTTGTACGAGCTCGTCGCCGCTGTGGGAGTGGACGGGGTCGAGTTGACTCATTCCGGTGCTCCGTACATCGAGATGTCCGCAGCGGGAGTCTCGAAGGCCAGTGCGCTGCAGGAATTGTGCGAGCGGTGGGGGATATCTTCGGGTTCGGTTGCGGCGGTGGGGGATGCGCGCAACGATCTGCCGATGCTGACCTGGGCGGGCACGGCGTTGTGCCCGTCGAATGCTGCTGAGCCCGTACGATCCGTTGTCGATCGAGTCCTCGAATCCAACGACGACGACGCGGTTGCGCGCTATCTCGAGGAACTCACCGCACGCAGGGCGAAACTGTGACGCGCGGTCTGCACCCTGCGTTGCCGTATGAGAAGCCGGCCCCCACCGTCGGCGGACGCACACCGGTGAGCTCTCCGGGTTCGGGTGACGTAGCGGTTGCGGCGCAACCGAATTCGGCTTCGTTCACCGACGGAACAGTCGGCTCGACGTGGCCGGTGGACGGTTGGAGTCGCGCAGCGCTCAGCTCCCCGCCGGTCACTGCCTCTAGGATCTACGGACGAGCGGACCGGCGCGGGTAGCCTCTGGCGTGTCGGTGAATAGTCCACCACGAAAGGCCCTGCTGTGAACGACGCCCTGTCGACGGAATCCTCCGAGCCCACCACGATCGCCGAGTACCTGAACGCACATGCGTTGCGCGTCTCGCCGCTCGACGGTGCCGCGGCGGCCGAGATCGGCATCACCGTGCCGATTCCTGCGGGATGGCAGACGCTCGATCCCGCACAACTTCCCGGGGCGACTCAGGTGATCGTGGAACCGAACCTGGTGGAGAACGGATTCGCGCCCAACGCGGTGCTTCTGGTCGGTGCGTTGTCGCGCACGATCGACCCGGAAGCGTTGATGGCATTGGGTTTCGGCGACGGACGTGCAATGCCCGGCTGGGTGGAGCGCGAGGCGAGCGCGGCGTCGTGGCTCGGCTGGCCGTCGCGATTCATTCGGGGTACGTACGTCGCGCAGCAACTCGAAGCGGCCGTGACGACGCGATACGTGGTGGTGGGCGTCGAAACTCAGTACTTGGTGCAGTTGACGGTGACGACGTTGGCATCGCAGCTCGATGCGTTGGCGTTCGACGTCTCCGCGATCAACGATGGTTTGACCACTGGTACGTAGAAGAACGCGAGCCCCTGTGTCCGACGCGCGGGTCCGACTAGGGTCGATTCCATGTCGATGAGAACCGGTCGCGTCCGGCATCTGTCGGTGGTGCCGAACTTGTCCGACGCCGACGAACCGGCCGATGGCGAGGCGACAGAGGCCACGCGGCGGGGCCTGGTGAACTTGGTGCTTCGGGTGACCGTGGATCACACCCGTCCGCAGATCTGGCGCCGGGTGCGGGTGCGCTCGGACCTGCTGTTGTCCGAGCTGCACTCGGTGCTGCAGAGGGCTCTCGGTTGGGAGGACCGGCATCTGCATGCGTTCAGCGTCAGGACCGCCGGTGCCACGCGTCGCTTCGAGATGGAGGAGTCGCTCGACGACGAACCGGACGACGAGTCGTCGAGCGAGGAGCGAGTGCGGATCGACGACGTGCTCACTGCACCGGGTTCCACCATGACGTACGAGTACGACTTGGGTGACGGATGGACGCACACGATAGTTCTGGAGCAGATCGATTCCGATATCGACGACCTCCGATCCGTCTGCCTCGACGGGGCGCGTGCATGCCCACCCGAGGAATCAGGCGGGCCAGCGCGCTATGCACAGGCTTTGGAGATCGCCGCCGACCCGTCCGATCCCGAACACGCAGGCGTGCTGGCGCGGTGGGGCGCGGCCTTCGACCCGGCTCTGTTCGACGCCGATGCAGTCAACACTGTGCTGCACTCGTTCGACGTGGGGCGTTCGGTCCTTGCCGAAGCGGTGGCCGCGGCTCCGGCCATCGGAAAACTGTTCGATCGAGTGCGTCCTACGGAGGTGCCGTCACTGATGGCGTTGCTTCCGCGGTGCGAACTCACCATCGAGAGCTCGATCGATCTACCCGTCGCCGAAATTGCGATGGCCAAGTTGACGTGGTTTCTGGGCAGAATCGGCGACGCCGGAGCCGACCTGACCGGTGCCGGCTACCTCAAGCCTGCACTCGTCGTGGCGATTCGCGAGGAGCTCGACTGGGGCTTGGGCTGGGTCGGGCCGAGCAATCGCGAGATCGATCATCATCAGGTGACCGATCTGCGCGAGGCGGCGCGACACCTCGGGTTGACCCGCACATCGAAGGGCAGGTTGCTGCGCACCAAGCTCGGTGCAGCGTTGGCTCACGACCCGGTAGGGATGTGGCGACATGCGGCGTCTCGACTTCCGCTGGGCAAGGAGACGTACGAGACCGACGCAGCGACTCTGTTCCTGATCTCCCTCGCCGCATCGGCATCTGCGACGCATCGAAACAAGATGCTGATCGAGACTGTCGCCGAATTAGGTTGGGCAAGTGAGGATTCCGGTGTCTTCGATGCCCAGTTCGCGGCGCAGGCCACGGTGAGCTTTCTCGATCTCATCGGTGCCCACGGTCCGCAGTTCTACTTCCGTCAAGGGGTGTCGGACTCACCGAGCTGGTCGCGCAGGTTCGCACGTGATGCACTGCTGAGCTGAGTCGACGAGAAGTGGTCCCGGTAATGCCGAAATGGGGCTCGAGTCGCGCGAGACTGCCGCTGAGCAGGCGATTTGCGTTGGTGTGGTTGGTGGCGTAACTTTTATCGAGTCAGAGCGACGGACACCGACCCGGTCTTCACGGACTGGGTGAACGAGGTTGGACGTGTGGCTCGGCAGGTTGTGTCCCCCAAGAGTCGGGCCTTGTGTCCGAGACCAAGCTGGGATACGCTGGAACAGTTGCCCTCGAGGCCGACGGACTGTGTGTTCGTGGGGTGAGAGTGTGTGCGTGTTCTTTGAGAACTCAACAGTGTGTCGATGAATGTCAGTGCCGAAATTATTTTGGTGAATGCATTCGATGTATCAGCCATCCGCTTGTG
>NZ_NOYB01000045.1:0-49929 GCF_002258235.1 Rhodococcus sp. 06-470-2
ACAAGCTCTACCAAGGACAACTCCCCCGCCCCGCCGCTTAGAATCGTGTCTCACATGTATCGAGACACCCGTGTCCCACATGTATCAAGACAGCACACGACCTCTGCTACGAATTTCCGCTCACATGCGGCGCAGCCGCTCTACTCGTGCGGGACGACGACCACCGGCACCGGGGCGGCCCGCAGAATCTTCGCTGCGCTCGAACCGAGGAACACCCGCTTGGGAGTCGCCAGTCGACTCGAGCCGAGGAACAGCACATCGCCCGGCTTCCAGTCGAGGTTGCCCATCGCCTCGTCCAGCGTCGACCCGTCGGCGACGACGGACTGCAGGCCGTCGATATCGGGGAGGGCGCGAACCGCCCGATCGAGATTGTCCTGCGCGGCGGCAACCTGTCGTCGTCGGGTGTCCAGTGACGTCTCGTCGCTCGGAGCCCCGGTCGGTTCGAGCGAGACCAGCGACACCAAGCGCACCGGCACGTGCGCCGCGCTGGCAAGGGTGATGGCGAAGGGCAGCGGATTCGGGGCAGAGGCCCGAGTGGGGACGGCGACGGTCAGGTCGGTGATCGGAGCGCTGGAGAGCCGGTAACCCCGAGGGGCAAGGGCCAGCGGTACCTCCGACGCATGCAGCAGTTGACTGGCGACCGACCCGATCGAGTGCCGGTTCAACAGACCGTCACCGGCACCGCCGACGACGATCATGTCGGCATCGGTGTTCACCGCGAAGTCGATCAGGGCACGGGCGAACGACTCGTGGGTGAGCACGTGCGTGGTCACCTCGATGCCCGACGGCACCTGGGCGGCCGCGTCGTCCACCCAGCCTCGCGCCTTGGCCTCGAGAACCTTTCGGTACGGTCCGCTGCCCTCCATGACGGGTTCGTCCACGGCCATGACCAGCACGATGTCGATGGAGGCATCGAGGGCACGGGCGAGGGCGGTGGCCAGGGCTACGCCGTCGTCTCCGCTGGGGGTGGCGAGGTAGCCGACGGTGATCTTCATGAGCTCGGTGTCCTTCTCTGCTAGTAAGTGTCCGGAACCTTGACTTCGGTGGACGCGGTGAGTGTCTTGCCCTGGAAGAAGTCCCTGTTGCCCACGAAGCACAAGAGCATGAGCGGAATTCCGAGTACCAGCATGCCGACGCCGAGAACGAACACTCCGCCGATCGGACCGTAGACGGTGTAACCGTAGTCGGGCTTGATCATGTCGACCGCGCTCTGGACGAACGCCCATGTCATCGACAATCCGCCGAGAAGTGGAAAGATGCCGCGCATGAACAGGTTTCGGACGGACGAGAACAGGGTCCGACGGAAATACCAGGTGCACGCGTACGCGGTGATGCCGTAGTAGAACGCGACGGCCAGTCCCAGCGAAGCCACCGAATCCTGCAGCGCGTTGGCGCTGACGAAGGTCAGCACCAGGTAGAACATCAGGGCCGCGGCCCCCATCACGAGCGTGCCGAAGCCGGGCGTCATGTACTTGGGGTGCACGCTGGCGAACCGCTTGGGAATCGCCTCGTACACGGCCATCGACAGTGTTCCGCGGGCCGTGGGCAGGATGGTCGTCTGCGTCGAGGACAGTGCCGAGATGGAGACCGTCAACAGCAGCAGCGACGCCACGATCGAGCCGGCGACCGGATCGCCGAGAATGGTGAGCACATCGTCGACGTTGTCCGGATTGTTCAGGCCGATTCCGGTGTCGCCGAACCCGGCGAACGACTGCACGGCGTATCCGACCAGCACGTACGTCGCGACGAGAATCAGTGTGGTGATCACTGCGGCCCGGCCCGGGGTCTTCTCCGAATCCTTGGTTTCCTCGCCGACGGCCAGGCACGCATCCCATCCCCAGTAGATGAAGATGCACAGAATGATGGCCTGGGCCGCGTCGGACATCGTCACCCCGGTGGGGACCAACCAACTCCACTCAGGGGTGATGGCCTGTGGTCCCGCGGTGCCCGTGCCCACCTTGACCAATGCCGTCACCGACACTCCGATGAGCACACCGAACTGCACGACGAGCAGCACGTTCTGCATCCGTTCGCTGATGAGGATGCCGCGAAAACTGACGTAGGTCATCGAGACGATGAAGAACGAACCGAGGGCGACCTTGGCCGCGGTCGACTCCGCCAGGTCCGACAGGCCGAGGAACTCGAACAGGTAGATGGCGGCGATCTCGGCAACGTTGGCGAGCACGATGATCGCCGAGACCGCCAGCCCCCATCCCGCCATCCAGCCCACCCACGGGCCGAACGCCTTGGTACCCCAGGTGAACGACGTTCCGCAGTCCGGGGTGTCGCGTCCGAGCTCTCGGTAGGCGAAGGCCGTGAGCAACATCGGGACGAATGCGATGAGGAACATGGACGGCGCTTTGTCGCCGACGGCCAGAACGACGTAGCCGAGGGTGGCGGCCAGACTGTATGCCGGAGCCACCGCCGACAGCCCGATGACGATGTTGCCGACCAACCCGAGAGCGCCGGTGTTGAGTCCTTTACCCGGAAGGGTGTTCGGCGGTTCCACAGTGGACATAGGTCTCTCCGAAGTTCGAGTCGACCGAGCACGTCGGAGGGGGGGACCCGACAGAATCGGCCGCGTGTGTGGGATGAACACTACGATTTCCGTCGCCGATTCGCTGTGTATCGACGGAATTGTTTTCATCGGAGTAACAATGCAACGGAATGGGTCGCGCAAGCGGCGAGGTTCGCCGAAATCCGTGGACTCGCCGATGGGCTTCGGCGGACGCGCGTGCGCGAGGGCCGCACGCTACCGTCGTCACATGAGCACCGCGGAGAACACTCAGTCCTCGATCGGTGGCAGTGCGCCACTCGATCTCGCGTCGATCAGGACCGCTCCCAAGGCGTTGCTGCACGATCACCTCGACGGCGGACTCCGCCCGCAGACCGTGTTGGAGCTGGCCGAGGAATGTGGTTACGACGATCTTCCCGCCACCGACGGTGCAGCATTGGGCGAGTGGTTCCGCGACGCCGCGGACAGCGGCTCCCTCGTGCGGTATCTCGAGACGTTCGCGCACACCGTCGCCGTGATGCAGACCCCCGAAGGGCTGTTCCGAGTGGCGCGCGAATGTGCCGAGGATCTTGCCGACGACGGGGTCGTGTACGCCGAGGTGCGCTTCGCTCCGGAACAGCACCTCGAGCGTGGCCTGACTCTCGACGAGGTCGTCACCCACACTCTCGCCGGTTTCGAGGCGGGTATTTCCGCCGCCAAGGTGCGCGGCAAGAACATCACGATCGGCACCTTGCTCACTGCCATGCGGCATGCGGCGCGTTCGCGGGAGATCGCCGAACTGACGGTTCGCTTCCGCGACCGCGGCGTCGTCGGCTTCGACATCGCCGGTGCCGAAGCGGGCTTTCCTCCCAGCCGCCACCTCGACGCCTTCGAGTACATGCGAGCGAGCAACGCGCACTTCACCATTCACGCGGGGGAGGCGTTCGGTCTGCCGTCGATCCAGGAAGCAGTGGCGTTCTGCGGCACCGACAGGCTCGGTCACGGAGTACGAATCACCGACGACATCACCACCGGTGACGACGGCACACCACAACTCGGTCTGCTGGCCGCCTACGTCCGCGACACCAGGATGCCCCTGGAGCTGTGCCCCAGCTCCAACGTCCAGACCGGTGCCGTCGAATCGTTGGCGACGCACCCGTTCGATCTGCTGGCCCGAGCGCGATTCCGGGTCACCGTCAACACCGACAACCGGTTGATGAGCGATACCTCGATGAGTCGCGAGATGGCCAAGCTGGTCGAGACCTTCGGCTACGGCTGGAGCGATCTCGAGAGATTCACCATCAACGCGATGAAGTCGGCGTTCCTGCCGTTCGACGAGCGGCTGGCCCTCATCGACGACGTCATCAAGCCCGGTTACGCAGTGCTCATCGGCTGATGCCGCGGACCGAGCCGGCTGCTACTTCTTGCGCAGCCGGCTCTCGAACTCACGCTCGAGTACGCGCCACGCCTCGGCCTCGACGTCGAACGGTGCGCTCGGGGCGAGCCGATCGGGGCTGGGTTCGAGGGTGTACGAGACGTACCAGCCCAGCGGCGTGGACGTGGCGAGAGCCTCGTCCACGGAGTCGTCGCCGGCGAAATCGGCTGCGTCGGTGAACAACTCGACAGCGAGGTCGAGTTGGTCGACGTCGACTGCAGTGGGGCCTTCGGCGAGGTCGTCGGCCAGACCTGGCAGCACGTACACGTTGTCGTCGGTGACGGTGATGTCGAGGGATCCGTCGATGGCCGCGGTCTGAACGTCGGAGTAGGTACTGACCTGCGCCAGGTCGTGATCGTGGTCGTCGGCGAGATACCGGGCCAGCGACCGCTCGGAACCGAAGACGCTGATGGCTCCGCCGCGACCGAGGAACACCGGCTTGTCACCGAGGTAGCACCGCAGGGTGTACAGGGTGTCGTCCGAGGTGATGATGCGAATCGGGTCGATGCCCACGGTGGTCCAGAAGGTCTCCTCGGCGGCCGCCGCGGCGATCGGATCACGGTCCACCTCGGCAGAGTCGTCTTCGTCGTCGTCGTCGTCGTCGTCCGAATCGGAGTCGATGTCGTCCGTGACGTCGTCGGCGTCGACGGCGTTCTCCGCCGCGGCGGTGATCTCGGCTTCCGCTACGGCAACAGCAGCGGAGTCGACAGCGGGGGAGGTGACGATGGAGTCGACGGCGTCGAGCACGTCGTCCCAGTGCTTGGCGACAGTCGCTCCGATGCGGTCCCAGAGTTCTCCGCCCTCGCGACCGAGGAAGTTCTCGACGCCTCCGCCGACGGCCCCGACGAACGGGTTGGAGCCGAAAAAGCTTGTGACGGGGCGCAATTCGCAGACATCGCCGATGGAGGAGACAATGTCGAAGGTGGCCTGCAGTTCGGCGAGAACGTCGGCCTCGGGGTCGGAGGCCACCAGCTCCGGTACCGCCACCAGATCGAAGCGGTGCAGATCGTCGGGCTCGAGTTCGTGTGCGGCGAGTGCGGAGACCACCTTCCACGACGGATGGTCGACCAGATCGTTGTCGTCGTCGGATCTGACGAATGCCGCGAGCTCTGCGACGCTCGAGAAGCCGTACAGGTCTTCCTCGTGTCCGAGAAATGCCTCCCACTCGTCGTCGCCTTCTCGCCACTCCGGTGCCCACAGCGTCGAGAAGTCACCTGCGGTGAGACCGAGTTCGATCGGGATGATGTCTCCAGCCATGGCGCGAAGCCTATCTCAGGAGTCTGTGAACGAACCCCGCAGACTTTGCAGGATCGTCTCGCGCTGCTCGAGCGCCGCAGCGGCGGCCTCTGCGGCCGCTGCGGTGATCGTCGACGCGAGTGCGTGGGCGGCAACCGATCCGAGGTTCTCGGCGAGCTCGAGCTCGACCAGGGCTCCGGATCCGTCGGCGACGACAGTGACCAGGTTGTCCGGCGAGGTGAGTCGAATCCTGATGCGGTCCAGGCGCTCGTGCGTTTCGCGGAGCGCATCGAGCCGGTCCTGGGCGCTGCCGACCAGAGTGTCGAGGTCGGTGGTGCGGGCGTGGGTCATACCTGCTTCAACCAACTCGTGGGTGCGGAGTCCTCTGCGAGATTCTCGTTCGCCTCGGCAGCGACTCGGGCCAGGGTGGGCAGACCGAGGCGATCGAGAACCTCGGTGGGAACGCCGTCCTCGGCGAGAAGCGTGCGGCGCCGAGCGCGGGCAGCCGCGCTGGCCCGTTCGCAGTGCTGGAGAATCGTCGACGCCAATGCGCCTCCGCCGTAGCGCAGTTCGCGCTCGTCGATGACGATTCCGATCGGCAGTCCGTGTTCGGTGGCACGCACCGTCACCGATCCCGATCGAGTACCCGACACCGCGCTGACGACGGTGGTGTCCGAGTCCGTCATCGTCTGACCCCTCATTCGGTCGGACGGTAGAAGCCCTTGAAGCCCATACCGCTGTTGGTCGTTCTGATCGGTCCCACCTGCACGGGGTCGCCGGCCTCGACGAGCTGACCGTTTCCGATGACCATGGCCACGTGCCCGTCCCAGACTGCGAGGTCGCCGGGCATCACCTCACCGGGTGCCACGGCGGATCCGATGTCCTGTTCCTGTGCCAGACGCGGGATCTCGATGCCCTGCTGCGCGTACGCCCACTGGGTCAATCCGCTGCAGTCGAGCCCGCGGCCCGGCGTGGTACCTCCCCACGCGTAGGGCACACCCTGTTGGGTCAGTGCACTGCGGACGGCACCTGCGGCTTCGGCGTTGGGTGCGGTGACGGTACTGCCGTCGGGTAGGCGTATCTCGACTCCCCGGCCGATGTGCTCGGGGGATCGGGAGGGATCGGTGCCCGGATTGCCCAGGTAGTTGTGGGCACCACCGCTGCCGAGCGACTCGGTCCCCGCGGCGGGGGACGAGACGGACTGGGCGAACGTCTTCGCCAGCTTCTCGCCTGCCTCGATCACCTGTGATGTCGCGGGCGAGGTCATGAGATTCGAGGGTGCGCCGGAGGCCGGTGTCGGTTCGCCGCCCACGGGGGCGGGAACCGTGGGCGGAACGGCCAGTTCACCGACTTTCGCGGTGTGGACGGCCAATTCGCCGCGAACCCTGGACACCACCACGAGAGCTCGCTCGAGGTGCTCGATGGCCGCCGTGATCAGCATGGTCTGCCCCGGCGGGGTGGCGATGATCGGCCCGGCCGACAGTGCGATCCCCACGAAGGACTGCACGATCGCCTGCAGCTCGCGGAAGCCTTGGTTGGTGTCGCGACAGGCCTGATCGACGACGGCAGCGATGTCGTCGGCGTGGTCGGCGAGAGCGACGGCGCTCGTATGGGCGTTCTCGGCGTAGCGAACTGCCGCATCGGCGGCCTCACCGTTCCAATTCGCAGCGAGCTCGGTGACCGCGACCCTGCCGATTCCCCGAGCCGCCTCGATCGCTGCCGAGGACACCCGCAGCACGTCGGCCGGCCCCCCGGTGGGGAGCGCCCCGTTGCCGAAGGCCCCGAGCAGATCGACGATGGGACGGGCCAGCAGATCGATCATCGGCGCTTACCGCGCGTCCGTCGCGACACCGGCGGCCGAGGCCGCAACGGTTGCGCCGGTGCCGGCATCGGTGAGGGCGTACGAGACCGCGGATGCAGTGGCCGCGGAGCCGATGCTCGCCACCGCGCCGGCCAGGCGCACCACGGCATCGGTGTGCGCCAGATGGGTGCCGGTGACGGCGCCGAGAAATTCCTGTCCGATCAGGCCGAAGACCGGAGCCAGCACAGCGGGGCCGCACGCGGCGGCGGCAGCACCTGCCGCCGCGATCTGCTCGGCCATGGTCGACGCCACCGCACCGTATGCGAGGACCCCCTCGGTTTCGACGACGAGCTCGGCCATCACTGCCCCCTGAGAATGCAATCGATTCACGGTCGCCGAGTGCGACGCCCAACTGGTTCGACGCGGGTACGTGCCATTCGGTTCCCCCGAGTTGCCGTTCGCGCCCCGCCGCGCAGGTCCTATTCTGGTCGGCATGGAAACACACGTGGTCGATCACCCACTGGCCGCAGCCCTGCTCACCACGATGCGGGACGAGCGCAGCGACAACGCCACGTTCCGGTCGGCTCTGCGCCAGCTCACCCACATGCTGGTCTACGAGGCCACCCGCGATGCCGCGATCGACACCTTCGAGGTTCGGACACCCGTCGCGGTCACCGAGGGAACCAGGCTGGCTCGACCGCCGTTGCTGGTTCCGGTTCTGCGTGCGGGCCTCGGCATGGTCGAGAAGGCCAGCAGCCTCATCCCGCAGTCCGGCGTCGGTTTCGTCGGGATGGCCCGAGACGAGGAAACGCACCAGCCCGTGCCGTACATGGAGTCGCTGCCCGACGATCTGTCGAGGACGCCCGTCTACGTCTTGGACCCGATGCTCGCCACCGGCGGATCCATGGTTCACACGATCGAACTGCTCGTCGGCCGCGGCGCAGCCGACGTGACCGCCATCTGCGTCGTTGCTGCTCCCGAAGGGGTTGCCGCCCTCGAAGCCTCGGGTCTGCCGGTACGACTGGTGGCCGCGAGCATCGACGACGGCCTCAACGACAACGCCTTCATCGTTCCCGGCCTCGGCGACGCGGGCGATCGTCAGTTCGGCCCGCGCTGACGAACGCTGCCGCGCCGAGTCTGGTCCTCGGCGTCTCGTGGCCGTCGGCGGCGTCACCTGCACCGCAGCCCGGCTTGCGGCTGCTCGACGTCGCCACCGAGCAGATCGAGTTCCGCGAACTGGTCGGTCGCACGCTCGG
The DNA here is from genome assembly GCF_002258235.1 of Rhodococcus sp. 06-470-2. Taxonomy (NCBI): domain Bacteria; kingdom Bacillati; phylum Actinomycetota; class Actinomycetes; order Mycobacteriales; family Nocardiaceae; genus Rhodococcus; species Rhodococcus sp. 06-470-2. Next base: position 8,223 of record NZ_NOYB01000045.1, read on the forward strand.
ATTCCGTGCGCCGGGTGCGTCGACCGATCGGTACTGCACCGGGCGCATGGCATTTCGGGCCGACGGCCCGCCGCGCTACGTGCCGTGCCCCGGCCGGGAGCGGGCCGTCGCGTCGGGACAGTGCGCGTCGTGCGCGGACAAGGACAGCTTCCGATTCGTGCACACCGTACATCGCAGCGGGTTCGTCTCGCGGGATCTGGAAAAGCATGTCATGCAACCGCATTGGTTGTATCTGGCAGCGTTCGCCAACGGCACCTTCAAGATCGGGACGGCAGCGGACACCCGTAAATGGGGCCGATTGGCCGAGCAAGGTGCCATCTGCGCTCGGTACGTCGCTCACGCGGACGACGGAAAGGTCGTCCGAGTGGCCGAGGATCTCGTGACCGAATCGATGGGACTACGGCAGGCGGTGCGGTCGGCCGCAAAGGCCGCCTCGCTGTGTCTGCCGATCGACGTCGACAGGCTCGACGCTGCCGCCGCTGCCAGGGCCGAGCAGGTCCGCGAGATGCTGACCGAGGCAGGCATCGCCGGATGCACCCCGGTCGACGAACGGTGGGCCCCGCCCGCAGGCCGGGAAGCGTTGAGCGAGAACGTCAGTCGCGTCGCCTACCCCGCCGACATCGCAACCGGATCCCACGGTCTCGAGATCAGGACCTGCGTCGGGCAGGCGGTGATCGCGACCGTCGACGACGAGACCTACGTCGTGGATCTGGCGGCGCTGAAGGGTCGGCGAATCGAACTGGGGGCCTTCACGTCCGATCTGCCTGCGGTGCAGTCGGCGCTGTTCTGAGGGTTCCTCGACGCCTAGAGGTGTTGGGCGTAGTCGGTCAGTTCGGCCAGGATCTCGGCTGCTGCCGCCCGCGCTCTCGGCAGGTCCTCTCGGCCGTCGACCTGCTCGATCACTTCGAGGTAGGCCTTGAGCTTCGGTTCGGTACCGGACGGTCGCACGATCACCCGCAGCCCCGATCCGCTGATGTCGACTGCGTCGGTGCGTAATTCGTCGTCGCGCTGGGCGTAGTCCACAACGGTGACGGCCCGACCGGTCAATTCGGTCGGCGGTTCGATGCGGAGCCGGTCCATCATGTTCCCGATCTCGGCGAGGTCCTGCACCCTCCGCGAGACCTGTGCACCCAGGTGTACGCCGAACTCGACCGCGAGGTCGTCGAGCACATCGAGCAGGGTGCGGCGCTCCTGCTTCAGGCCGGCGGCCAGGTCGGCGAGTACCACGGCGGCCGAGATGCCGTCCTTGTCCCGCACCACCGTCGGATCGACACAGTGTCCGATGGCCTCCTCGTAGGCGTACACGAGGCCCTCACCCGCACGGACGAGCCACTTGAAGCCCGTCAGGGTGCGGGCATAGCGAGCGCCGCGCGCCGGGGCGAGCGCCGAGAGCAGTTGTGACGACACGATCGTGTTGGCCACCAACGGGTCTGCGGGGCACTGGCTCAGCAGGTGATTCGCGAGGAGGGCACCGGTCTCGTCGCCGGTCAGCATGCGCCAGCCGTCGGGCCCGGGAACTCCGACCGCACAGCGGTCGGCATCGGGGTCGAGTGCGATCGCGATATCGGCGTCGATGTCGGCCGCCAGTGCGAGCACCGCGTCGGCCGCGCCCGGTTCCTCGGGGTTGGGGAACGTCACGGTCGGGAACGCGGGGTCCGGTTCGAATTGGTCCTCGACCACCCGGATGTCACGGAACCCCGCACCACGCAGTGCGGCCGTCGCGAGCTCGCCACCGACACCGTGCAGGGGAGTCAACGCGATGCGGATGTCTCGACGCGTCGAACGTGGCAGTGCGACAACGGAGTCGAGGTATCGCGCTGCGATGTCGGAGCCGCCGGGCTGCACGATCGCGCGCGGGATCTCGACCGCGTCGGCCGTGGCGGCGATCAGCGCTTCGATCTGGGCGTCACTCGGCGGGATCAATTGCGAGCCGCCGCGTAGGTACACCTTGTACCCGTTGTCGGCCGCAGGGTTGTGCGACGCCGTGATCTGTACGCCGAGTTCGGCGTCGAGTGCCCGCACAGCGAAGGCGACGACGGGGGTCGGCAGTGGCCGAGGCAGCATCACCACCGAAAAGCCCTGGGCGGAGAAGGTTTCGGCGGCCGCGAAGGCGAACTGTTCGGATCCGTTTCTGGCGTCGCGACCGACCACAACGGTTGACCCGCCGAGACCGTTCTCGATCAACCACGCCGCGATGCCGGCCGAGGTTTTCGTCACCACCGCCACGTTCATCCCGTTCGGTCCCGCGCGCACCGGGCCACGGAGCCCCGCGGTGCCGAACGTCAGGGGACCGCTGAACCTGTCGGCGAGTTCGGCGTCGGACAGGCCGTCGAGTTCCTCGCGGGTGACGGGGTCGGGATCGCCTGCGATCCATCGTTGCACCCGCTCGGTGAGCTCCTCGGTCACAGGCGTGAAACCAACTCGTGCAACAGCGCTCCCATGCGAGCGGCGGAATCCTTTCCGGCAGCGAGCACTTCGGTGTGATCGAGGTGTTCGCCGGTCATTCCGGCGGCGAGGTTCGTCACCAGAGAGATGCCGAGGACGCGTGCACCCTTCGCGCGGGCGGCGATCGTCTCGTGCACCGTAGACATCCCCACGAGGTCGGCACCGAGCGTGCGCAGCATCTTGATCTCGGCGGGCGTCTCGTAGTGGGGGCCGGGCAGTCCGGCGTAGACGCCGTCCTCGAGCGACGGGTCGATCCGTGCCGCGAGCGCGCGAAGTTCGGGCGAGTACGCGTCGACCAGATCGACGAATTCGGCACCGACGAGGGGCGAGCGAGCCGTGAGATTGAGGTGGTCGGAGATCAGCACGGGCTGCCCGACGCTCATACCGTCCCTGATACCGCCTGCAGCGTTGGTCAGCACGACGGTCGTGGCACCGGCGGCGATCGCGGTCCGCACGGGATGCACGACGCGTCGTAGATCGTGGCCCTCGTAGGCATGAGTGCGTCCCTGGAGCAGCAGTGTGTGGGTACCGCCGACGTCCACCGAGGTGATGGTGCCGGAATGTCCCGACGCCGACGGCGGCGCGAAACCGGGCAGGTCGGCCATGCGCACGGTCGCGGTGGGGGAGCCGAAGACGTCGGCTGCCGCCTGCCATCCGGAACCGAGAACGATGGCCACGGTGTGGGTATCGACCCCGGTTGCTGCGGCGAGTGCGTCGGCGGCGGTGCGCGCGGCACCGTCGGGATCGGTCACGGGGTCGGTCGTATGTGCGTCGGTGGTTGCCACGATGAACAACAGTAGGAGATCGACGACACGGATGTGCGACCGGCGGAAGTTACCGTTGGGTAGTATCCGCTGCATGCCTTATCTCGAACGCGACGGCGACGTCCACATCCTGTTCCTCGGTGCCCAGGACGGAGCGGACAATCCAGAGAATCGGTTCCACCCGGACTGGATCGACGCCACCCACGCGTTGCTCGACGAGGTCGAGGCGTCGACCGGTCCGGCGGCACTGGTCACCACGTCGGCGGGCAAGTTCTACAGCAACGGTCTCGACACCGATTGGCTCTTCGCCAACCTGGACAAGATCACCTGGTATCTCGACCGCGTCCACACCCTCTACACCCGGTTGCTCGCTTTCCCGATGGCCACCGTCGCTGCTGTGCAGGGGCATGCATTCGGCGCGGGCGCGATGTTCGCCACCTCGCACGACTTCCGTGTCCAGCGCGCCGACCGAGGCTTCTACTGCCTGCCCGAGGTGAACCTGAACATGCCGTTCACCGTGGGAATGTCTGCTCTGATCAACTCCCGGCTGCCCAAGCAGACCGCCGTCGAAGCCATGACGACCGGTCGCCGCTACGGCGGTGCCGACGCAGTGGTCGCCGGAATCGTCGAGGCGACGGCATCGGAGGAGACGCTGCTGTCCGACGCGGTCGCGAAGGCGGCGGCGCTGACGAGCACCCGGGGTGCGAACCTTGCCGGGATCAAGAGTCGTATGCACGTGGATCTGCTCGCCGCGCTGAACACCACGACAGACGACAGCAACTTCAGCTTCGGGAAGTAGCAGGACCGTCGTCACCCGCGACTCGGCACAGCTCTGTTCCGACACTCGGTCGCGCTAGTGACACACTGTCTCTCGTGATCGACGAATCGAACAGTGCTGCCGTGGGCGAGGCGATGGACCGCGCCCTGGCCGACGCCACCGACGAAGTGGTCGCGCTCTCGCACTCGATCCACGCGGAACCGGAGCTGGCGTTCGCCGAACATCGCAGCGTCGCCAAGATCCTCGATACCCTCCGGGCGCACGATTTCGAGGTCGAGACGGCCGTTGCGGACATGGACACCGCCTTCACCGCGTCGTTCGGCAGCGGCGATCTGGTGATCGGTATCTGTGCCGAATACGACGCTTTGCCCGAGATCGGTCATGCGTGCGGGCACAACATCATCGCGGCCTCGGCTGTGGGTGCTGCGCTTGCGCTCGCTCCGGTCGCCGACGCTCTCGGCATCACCGTGCGAGTGCTCGGTACCCCGGCCGAGGAGACCGGCGGCGGCAAGGTGTTGATGCTCGAGAGAGGAGTGTTCGACGGCGTCGGCGCGGCGTTGATGGTCCATCCCGGTCCCTTCGACATCGTCGGTGCGACGTCGCTGGCGCTGGCGGACATCGCCGTCGAGTTCACCGGCCGGGCCGCCCACGCGTCCGCCGCTCCCGAGTGGGGGATCAACGCAGGCGATGCGGTGACCATCAGTCAGGTGGCACTCGGGCTACTGCGGCAGCACCTCGCGCCGGGTCAGCAGCTGCACGGCATCGTCAGTGACGGGGGTGCGGCCCCGAACATCGTGCCCGGCCACGCGGAGTTGCTGTACTACCTGCGCGCGAACACCACCGAATCGCTGCACGCTCTGACCGCGAAGACGTACGCGTGTTTCGAGGCAGGAGCGATCGCCACCGGGTGCACTCACGAGATCCGTACGGTGTCGCCGACCTACGCGGCGTTGACGCCGGATTCGTGGCTGGTCGCGGCATTTCGGCAGGAGATCGAAGCGCTGGGCCGATCGCCCCTCGCTCCGGATTTGGAAGGATTTCGCCCGTTGGGCAGCACAGACATGGGAAACGTGACGAATGTTCTACCCGGTATCCATCCCGTCGTCGGACTCGATGCAGGAGGGGCGGTGACGCATCAGCCGGAGTTCGCCGCCGCGTGCATCACGGAGTCGGCCGATCGGGCATTGTTCGACGGAGCCCTCGGTCTCGCCAGGACCGCTGCGCGTGCCGCCGCCGATCCCGGTACCCGTGCTCGTCTGCTCGACGGCGTGATCGCCCGCTCGGCGGCGCAGTCGTGAGCACCCGAGAAGACGCGATCGATCGGTGGATTCACGCGCACACGGCCGACCTGTCTCTGTGGCGTCGGCACATTCACGCCAATCCGGAACTGGCTCGACGCGAATTCGGCACCACCGCATTCGTGATGGAGCATCTCGAAGCAGCGGGCCTGTCACCCAAGCCGCTCCCCGGCGGAACAGGGTTGATCTGCGACATCGGTCCCGACGGTCCCCGGGTGGCGTTGCGGGCGGACATGGACGCCCTGCCGCTGCAGGAGAACACCGGCGCGGTGTACTCGTCGACCGTGCCTGGGGTGTCCCACGCCTGTGGGCACGACGCACACACCACCGTGTTGCTCGCAACGGGGCTGGCGCTGGCGTCGCTGCCGGACCTGCAGTACGGGGTGCGTCTGATCTTCCAGCCCGCCGAGGAGGTCATGCCGGGCGGTGCGCTCGACGCGGTGGCCGCGGGAGCGCTCGACGGCGTCACCAAGATCTTTGCGCTGCACTGTGATCCGCGGCTCGAAGTGGGGCAGGTCGGCCTACGTCTCGGTGCGATCACCTCGGCGGCGGATACCGTCGAGCTGCGGCTGGATTCGCCCGGCGGGCACACCTCGCGGCCACATCTGACCACCGATCTCGTGTACGCGCTCGGCACCGTCATCACCGGCCTGCCCGGAATGTTGAGCAGGCGAATCGACCCGCGGACCAGCACGGTCATGGTCTGGGGAGCGGTGGTCGCCGGCCAGGCTCCCAACGCCATACCGCAGACCGGCATGCTGACCGGCACCGTCCGCACCGGTGACCACGAGACCTGGGCATTGCTCGAACCGTTGGTCCGCGAGATCGTCACCGGATTGCTCGCACCGACCGGGGTCCGATTCGAGCTGCACTACCGTCGCGGCGTGCCTCCCGTGGTCAACGATCCGGAGTCGACGCACACGTTCGAGAAGGCCATCGGCCGGGTCGGACCCGACGCGCTGGCCGATACCGCGCAATCCGGTGGCGGTGAGGATTTCTCGTGGTACCTCGAACGCGTGCCGGGCGCCATGGCTCGACTCGGTGTGTGGCCGGGTACCGGACCACAACTCGACATCCACCAACCCACCTTCGATCTCGACGAACGAGCACTGGCCGTCGGCGTGAAGGTGATGACCGCAATCGCGCTGGATCCGAACTAGAGGTGGGGGACGAGACGGTGTTCGACGTGTCGCCGATCGGGATCGTCGGATCCGATCGCGCCGAAGTGGTGGACGACAACTGGGGGTCGCTCGAGTCCGTGATCGACCTGCACGAGAGTGTCCTCGACGCCGACGCGACCCTCGGTCTCGCCGAGTTCTCCCACCTCGAGGTGGTCTACGGCTTCCACCTGTGCGATCCCGCCGCGACGACCACCGGCTCACGGCACCCCCGCGGTGATACGACGCTTCCTCGGGTGGGTGTCCTCGCTCAACGAGTCAAGGACCGACCCAACCATCTCGGGGTGTCGCGGTGCGAGCTCGTCGACGTGGACGGACTGCGCATCCGAGTCCGAGGTCTCGATGCGATCGACGGCTCACCGGTGTTCGATGTCAAGCCGTTCCTGCAGTCCATGGTTCCGAAGCGTGAAGACGTGAGGGAACCGGCGTGGGTGGCGTCGGTCATGAAGAACTACTTCTGAGCTGGATCTTTCGCTACGAGGTGGTACCCGGGCCGACGTTGCGGCTGTTGCGGGTGCGTAGGTCTCGCACGTATTCGGCTGGGGCACCGGCGATTTCGGCTGCCTCCGCCATCACGCCGAGGTAGCGTGCCGACGGCAGACCGCCCTCGTAGGCGTCGAGTACGTACATCCACGCGAGCACCGGCTCCCGGCCGGTCTCGATGCGCAGCCGGATCTTCCGATGAATGCCGAGTTCGGAGCCCTCCCAGCGATCCAGGCTCTCCTCGTCCTCCTCGGACACGTCGTAGAGCACCACGAAGACCTGCGAGTCGGGATCCTCGACGACCGTCGCCAGCGCGCCTTCCCAGCCGATGTCGCCACCGCCGAAGGTCAACCGCCATCCGTGCAGCCATCCGGTTCCCGACAGGGGCGAGTGAGGGCATCGCTGCAACATCTGCTCCGGATGCATGTTCGATCCGTAGGCGGCATAAATTGGCACGTCGGCCAGCCTAAACCGTATCGGTGCACACTGACGCCCCGTGGTCGTGTTTCGGTGCGTCGCCCCAGGTCCGGCCTCCCATCGGGCCGACGAAGCCAGCCCTACCGACGCGCGAGGACAGCCTCTCGAATACCGTTGACGCGAGACAACGAGAGATTTCGAGCACGCGAGAAGAGGATCAATGACCCGGATTGTGATCATCGGTGGTGGTCCGGCAGGGTACGAAGCAGCATTGGTTGCCGCACAGCACGGCGGAGAGGTGACGCTCGTCGATTCCGACGGTATCGGCGGTGCCTGCGTCCTCTGGGACTGCGTGCCGTCGAAGACGTTCATCGCGTCGACCGGCATTCGCACCGAGATGCGTCGAGCCAGCGACCTCGGCATCTCCCTCGATCCGTCGCAGGCCGCCGTCGCATTGCCGAAGATTCACGACCGCGTGAAGAGCCTCGCGCAGGCGCAGTCGTCCGACATCGCCCACCGCGTCACCTCCGTCGGGGTGCAACTGCTGGCCGGACGCGCCGAGATGATCGACTCCCATGTCGGGATGGCCTCGCACCAGATCAAGGCCGTCCTCGCCGACGGCGAAGAACGCATCCTCGACGCCGATGTCGTGCTCATCGCGACCGGAGCCCGCCCCCGCGTGGTCAAGGGAGCCGAGCCCGACGGCGAACGCATCCTCAACTGGCGTCAGCTCTACGACCTCGAGGCTCTCCCCGAACACCTGGTGGTCGTCGGATCCGGTGTGACCGGTGCCGAGTTCGTCTCGGCCTACACCGAGATGGGCGTCAAGGTCACCGCGGTCTCGAGCCGTGACCGCGTCCTCCCGCACGAGGACGAGGACGCCGCGCTGGTGCTCGAGGACGCGTTCAACGAGCGCGGTGTCACCCTCGTCAAGCATGCCCGCGCCGATTCGGTGGTCCGCACCGACGACGGTGTCCGCGTCACGCTCTCGGACGGTCGCACCGTCGAGGGCAGCCATGCGCTGATGACCGTCGGATCGGTGCCCAACACCTCCGGTCTCGGTCTCGAGAGGGTCGGCATCGAACTCGACAAGGGCGGATATCTGCGCGTGGATCGCGTCTCGCGTACCGCGGTCGCGGGCATCTACGCAGCCGGCGACTGCACCGGTCTGCTGCCGCTGGCCTCGGTCGCGGCGATGCAGGGACGCATCGCGATGTACCACGCACTGGGGCAGGCGGTCAGCCCGATCAAGCTCAAGACCGTGGCCTCGGCGGTGTTCACTCGGCCCGAGATCGCGTCGGTCGGCGTCGCGCAGTCCACGATCGACGCAGGCGACGTGCCCGCGCGCGTGGTGATGCTGCCGCTCACCACCAATCCGCGAGCGAAGATGAGCGGCCTCAAGCGTGGTTTCGTGAAGATCTTCTGCCGTCCGGCCACCGGCGTCGTCATCGGCGGTGTCGTGGTCGCCCCGAGTGCGTCGGAGCTGATTCTGCCCATCGCGATGGCGGTGCAGAACAATCTGTCGGTCAACGACCTGGCCAACACGTTCTCGGTGTACCCGTCGCTGTCCGGTTCGGTCATCGAGGCCGCGCGCCAGCTGATGGCGCACGACGATTTGGACTGATCTCACGATGTGAGAATCGCGTTTCATATTTCGGTAGCACGTGAGACAGTCGAAGGAGCGGACACACCCGTCCGCTCCTTCTTCGACTCAGCGGATCCGCGGGCCGTTCTTCCCCCATTCCTGCTGCCCCGGAGTCTCTCTCATGTCCTCTACGTACCTTCCCGCCGGCCTGGCCAGGCGCACCGACTCGCTCACAAGCTCGGCCATCCGCGACCTCCTGTCCCTCACCGCACGTGACGACGTGATCAGCCTGGCCGGAGGTCTACCGGCCACCGATCTGATACCGGTCGACCGCATCGCCGCAGCCGCAGAGGCTGCGCTTCGCCGCCCCGACGCGGTGCAGTACTGCGAGACATCCGGTCACCGCACTCTGCGCAGCGTCATTGCGGCCAGGGAATCGGCCGTGCGCGGGGGAGTGCCCGTTCCGGTCGAGTCCGTCATCGTCACGCACGGTTCGCAACAGGCCCTGACGTTGCTCGCGCAGGCCCTGATCGACCCGGGCGCTGTCGTCGTGGTCGACGAACCCGCGTACACCGGTGCGCTGCAGGTCTTCTCTATCGCCGAAGCGAGCATCGAGTCCATTCCCCTGACCTTTACCGGAATGGACACCGACGAACTCGAACTTCGACTGACAGCGGGACTGCGGCCCGCTGTGGTCCACACCGTCGCCAACTTCCACAATCCGCGTGGAGTCACGATGAGCGAGCAGCGACGTCGTCACCTCGCGGCGCTGGCGGATCACTACGGATTCTGGGTGATCGAGGACGACCCGTACGGTGAGATCTGGTTCGGAACAACGGAATCCGGCGTCGACGCCCCGCCGGCACCGATCGCGCGTCACAGCGATCGCGTCATCCGACTGTCGAGTGCGTCGAAGATCCTGGCTCCGACGCTCCGAGTCGGCTGGTTCGTCGCCCCACCCAGCGTCTGTGCGGCGGTGGAACTGCTCAAGCAGGGCGCGGATCTGTGCGGATCCTCGCTGACGCAGTCGATGACGGCGGAGATGCTCGCCGACTCCGCGTGGCTGGACGCACACCTGACTGTTCTGCGGCGCGAGTATGCCTGCCGTGCAACGGCATTGATCGCCGCTCTCGCCGCACAGTTCGGTGATCGGCTGGTCGTCTCACGCCCCGCGGGAGGGATGTTCGCCTGGGCCACCTTCCTGGACGGAACCGACACCGGCCAGTTGCTCGATGCGGCACTCGAGCACGGAGTTGCCTTCGTGCCGGGAACGGCGTTCGCGTCGGGTGCGCAGTACCGTCACTCGCTCCGGTTGAGCTACGCCGGATCCACCCCGCCCGTGCTGGCAGACGCAGTGCAACGATTGGCCGCCGCGCACTCGGCAGGTTCTGCGGCCTGACGACCAGGGGCGGTAGCCTGACGTGCAAGCAATGCGGGGATTTTCGAAGGAGAGGGAGCGTTCGAGATGAGCAACCGATCGAATACGAAGTTCCTCGGACCCGACCAGCGGGTGGAGGCGTGGGACCAGCTCGGAACCGAGCAGTTCGACGTAGTGGTCGTCGGCGGTGGCGTCGTCGGCTCAGGAGCGGCCCTCGACGCGGCGACGCGCGGACTGAAGGTCGCCCTGGTCGAGGCGCGTGATTACGCGTCGGGAACGTCCTCTCGCTCGTCCAAGATGTTCCACGGCGGGCTTCGATACCTCGAGCAGCTCGAGTTCGGGCTCGTGCGCGAGGCCCTGCACGAACGCGAACTCTCTTTGTCCACGCTCGCACCGCACCTGGTCAAGCCGCTGAAATTTCTCTTCCCGCTCACGCATCGGTTGTGGGAGCGGCCCTACATCGCCGCGGGCATCTTCCTCTACGACCGCATGGGTGGGGCCAAATCGGTGCCGCAGCAGAAGCACCTGACTCGATCCGGTGCACTGCGTATGTCGCCCGGGATCAAACGCAAGTCGCTGATCGGCGGGATTCGGTACTACGACACCGTCGTCGACGACGCCCGGCACACCATGATGGTCGCCAGAACGGCCGCCCACTACGGCGCAGTGGTGCGCACATCGACCCAGGTGGTCGGATTCCTGCGTGAGGCCGACCGAGTTTCCGGTGTCCGCGTGCGTGATTCGGAGACCGGTGCCACCACCGAGGTCCGTGCACACGTGGTGATCAATGCCACCGGCGTGTGGACCGACGAGATCCAGTCGCTGTCAAACATGCGCGGACGGTTCCGGGTACGCGCCTCGAAGGGCGTGCACATCGTGGTGCCGCGCGATCGGATCGTCAGCGAGGCCGCGATCATTCTGCGCACCGAGAAGTCGGTGCTGTTCATCATTCCGTGGGGCGCGCACTGGATCATCGGTACCACCGACACCGACTGGAACCTCGATCTCGCACACCCGGCCGCCACCAAGGCCGACATCGACTACATCCTGGGCGAGGTCAACTCGGTGCTCGTCACGCCGCTCACCCACGAGGACATCGACGGGGTCTACGCGGGCTTGCGGCCACTGCTTGCCGGCGAGAGCGACGAAACCTCCAAGCTGTCCCGGGAACACGCGGTCGCTCGGGTTGCACCCGGACTCGTTGCCATCGCGGGCGGCAAGTACACGACCTACCGCGTGATGGCCGAGGACGCAGTCGATCTGGCCGCCGAGGACATCCCGGTGCGGGTGGCGTCCTCGATCACCGAGAAGGTGCCCCTCGTCGGTGCCGACGGCTACTTCGCGCTGGTCAATCAAGCACCGCACCTGGGCGAGATGCACAAGCTGCATCCGCATCGGGTGACGCATCTGCTCGACCGATACGGTTCGTTGATCGACGAAGTGTTGGCCATGGCCGACGGCAAACCCGAACTGCTGCAACCACTCACCGATGCGCCGGCATACCTCCAGGTGGAGGTGGTGTACGCCGCGGCAGCGGAGGGCGCACTGCATCTCGAGGACGTGCTCTCGCGTCGGACCCGAATCTCGATCGAGTACTCGCATCGTGGGATGAACTGCGCGGGTCAGGTCGCTGCATTGATCGCACCGGTTCTGGGCTGGGACGAGGCCACGGTCGATCGTGAGGTCGAGACCTACCGAGCCCGAGTGGAGGCCGAGATCGAGTCGCAGCGTCAGCCCGACGACGAGTCGGCAGACGCGCTGCGCGTCGTCGCGCCCGAGGCCCGCCAGGAAATCCTCGAACCCGTTCGCACGATCTAGCGCAGTCGAACCAGCGTCCGGGGCGCGCGAGCGGCCGTCGCGCCGGAGACAGCCATGACGAGCAGGGTGAGTATCGCAAGTGTCAGCATGCGATCCATGGTGGTCGGCGAAGCTGTGAAGGGGCTTGGTCGCACCTGACAGGGAGCTTTCAGGTTTCTTCCCGTCGTCGCTCGACAGGGTGGGAGGGCGGCGCGAGCTGCGCCTCGAGATACGCCCTCTCGGCAGGCGACGGGCCGAGAGCTAGCGCGGTCGTTCGTGCGTTCCTGGCCTCCTCCGCGCGGTCCAGGCGATCGAGCATCACAGCTCGACAGGCATGCCACAGGTAGTGGCCGCCCAGAGAATCGATGGCGTCGAGTGCGTCGAGCCCGGCGGCAGGCCCCTGGCTCTCTCCAATGGCCACGCCGCGGTTGAGTGCCACGATCGGTGTGTTCTCCACAACCGCCAACGCGTCGTACAGCGCGACGATCCGAGACCAGTCGGTGTCGGCGTAGGTCGCTGCTGTGGAGTGACACGCGGCGATGGCTGCCTGGACGGTGTAGCGACTGGGCCGAGAGTCGTTGCGCCGCAGAGCACCGTCCATCAACCGGACGCCCTCCTCGATCGCCTCTCGATTCCATCGAGATCTGTTCTGATCCTCGAGCCTGACGAGGCCGCCCGATTCATCGGTCCTGGTCGCCCGGCGCGAATCCGTGAACAGCATGAGGGCCAGTAGCCCCCGAAGTGACGGCTCGTCGGGCATCAGGTCGATCAGCACGCGGGCCAACCTGAGTGCCTCGTCGCACAGTCGAGGCCGCACCAGCGTCTCGCCGCCGAGATGGCCGGCCGTGAACATCAAATACACCGTGGTGGCCACCGCGTCGAGTCGTTGCGGCAACTCCGCCGAATCCGGTACTCGATACGGAATGTTGGCAGCTGCGATCTTCTTCTTCGCACGCGTGAGCCGTTTGGACATGGTGGCCTCGGGCACGAGCATCAGTCGGGCGACGTCGGCAGTGGCGAGCCCACAGAGAGTGCGCAGGCTCAGTGTCACCTGCGCCTCGACGGAGAGCGTCGGATGACAGCAGGTGAAGACCAACCGCAGAAGATCGTCGTCGATCTCGGACTCGTCGCTCTCGCTCCAGTTCTGGTTCGACACGGCGAGATCCGCCGCCTCTCGTTCCTTCGCGGTGCGCCCGGCCTCGCGCCGGAGGATGTCGAGCGCCTTGTTGCGGGCCACGGTCGTGAGCCAGGCACGCGGATTGTCGGGGACACCCGATCCGGGCCAGTGAGCGAGTGCGGTCACCACCGCCTCGGAGACCGCGTCCTCGGCGACGGCGAAACTGCCGGTGGTGCGCACGAGGGTCGCCAGGACCCGGCGACCCTCGTCACGGACCACGGCCGAGAGGTGCTGGGCCGGTGTACTCATCGAGTCATCGGAATGACCGGCCGGACTTCGATTGCTCCGTTCCATGCCGCTGGGATCTGGGCGGCCAGTGCGATCGCGGCATCGAGGTCCTGTGCCTCGAGGAGGAAGAACCCGGCGAGCACCTCTTTCGCTTCGGCGAACGGACCGTCCGTTGTCAGGACGTCGCCGCCCTTCCCTCCCGACACACGCACCGTGGTGGCGGTCGACGTGGGATGCAGGACCGCTCCGCCGGTGATCGCGGATCCGGCCGCGGCACTGAATGCACCGTATTCGGCCATCTCGTCGGCGACCTCGGGCGAGGTCCAGTCGGCATCATGGGTGTAGACGATGGCTGCGTACGTGGTCATGAAGACTCCTCGGGTTCGTCGCGATCGGCACCGTTTGCCGACCTACACACGAAGGACGAACGGGGTTCGTCGAAAAGGACACCACGGACCGAACTATCTCGCCACACCTCGTTTCTGGCAGTGTGGGCAGTGGTAGATCTGGCGTTCCTCCAGAGGATTGTCTCCGATCAGACCGAATTCGATGGTGGTTCCGCAGCGTCTGCACGGCTTGTTCTCGCGCCCGTACACCCAGAAGTGTCGGCCCGGACGTCGATCTCCGGTGGTGACGCGTTGGTTGCGATCCTTGTTGGCCATGATCAATCGGTAGGACAGGTCGATCGTCTTGCTCAGGTCACCGGCTTCGCCGACCGGGGTGCGCGGGTCGACGCCCCGGAGAAAGCAGATCTCGTTGCGGTAGACGTTGCCCAGGCCGGCAATGTTGCGCTGATCGAGAAGCGCGAGCCCGATCGGCCGGGCCGGATCCGCTGCGAGCCTGGACAGCGCCACGTCGGGATCCCAGTCGGGACCGAGCAGATCCGGTCCGAGATATCCGACGGCATCGTCCTCGTCCTCGAGGATCTCGAGCACTCCGAGCTCGAAACCGATGGCCTGCGCGTCGGCGGTGTTCAAGATGATCCGCGCCTGGAACGCAGGGCGGCGCCAGCGAGCACCGGGCGCGTAGACGTGCCAGGTGCCCTCCATCTTCAGATGCGAATGAATGGAGTATCCGCCGACTCGAATCAGCAGATGCTTACCGCGTGAGGCGACGGAATCGACGGTCTCGCCGGTGAAGTCGACTGTGGCGTAGCGCGGTACGCGAATGTCGCAGGTGGTGAGCTGCCGGCCCTCGAGTGCGGCGCGCAGGGTGTTGGCGGCGCGCCAGACGGTATCGCCCTCGGGCATCGGTGTTCGTGTCCTCTCCGGTGGTCTCGCAGGCAGTGGGCAATCAGCGACGCAGGCGAAGTCCGCGTGGGGTCGCCGAGAAACCTGCTTCGGTCAAGGTCTTGGCGAAGTCGGTGCCGTGGATGTCGTGACCGTTGATCCGCTCGACGAGTAGCTTGTCGACTCCGCCGCGGCGAACGGTGGCCGCCAATGCGGTTGCTGCAGCGCCGATGTCGTCGGCGTTCTCACCGAACGTGAGCACCGACTTCCCGCCGCGTTCGACGAACATCGTCAACTCGCCCCGAACGAGGACGACCAGTGCACCGGCCTTTCGGCCCGGCCGATGCTTCGTCGTCTCGTCCGGCGTATCTCCGACACCGGCCTCGCCGCTGCCGGCTTTCGGCCAGGGCAGTGCTCCGCCGTAGGGATTGGCCGGATCGCACGACGCGAGTACGACAGCGCTGGCGTTCTTCTTCGGTTCGTCGTAGCTGCGTAATCGGTCGACCACGTCGGAGGTGGAGAACTGCGCACCGCCGAGTGAGTCGACGAAGTAGCCCCGACGGCATCGACCGGAATCCTCGAATCCGGTGAGCACCTTGTACATCGTGGCGAAGCCGCCGGGCACACCTTCGTTCATCACCGAACCGCGGGTCACCACGCCGTAGCGTTCGAGCAGGACGTCGGCGGTCGCGTGCGCACGGACGGTGAGGTCGGGTTCGAGCTCGGGCAATCGTGACCATCGCCCACCCGCCGTCGGCGGTCCGGTTCGGGTCGGGAGCGAGGGACGTTCGAATTGTCGGTACGAGCGCAACCGCGGTGTACGGCGAGGTGCACGATGACTCGGGGCCGAGCGGGTGGTCGTGGAGTTCAGCAGCGCCCGAAGCGGAGCGAATGTGTCGTTGCTCAGACGACCAGCCCACACCAGCTCCCACAGTGCAGCCTGCAGTGCGGTGTCGTCGGTACTGCCGACGGTGTCGGACAGCTGCCGGAAGAAGTACGCACCGCCCCCCGCGACGGCGTCCTGAATGCGAATCTGCAGTTCCGACAGATCGGACTCGGCTGCAGGCACCAGGGTCAGTGGTGCGGTGTCGGCCATGTGCAGGCTCACCCAGCCGTCCTTCGACGAGATCGCGCCGTGTCCGGACCACAGCACCTCGCCGGTCGAGGTGAGCTCGTCGAGCATCGCCGGACTGTAGTCGGTCACCCGCGACGAGAGCACGAGAGATTCCCACGCCGATGCCGGAACAGGAACGCCCGCAAGCTGTTCGATGACGGTCGCGACGCCGTCGATCCCGCTCAGGCGTCGGCTGTCCACGTGCTGCCACGCGGGCAGGAAGCGGCCCAGGGTGGCGGTGGAGACGGGTTCGACCTCCTGCCGGGCCGCAGCCAGCGACCGCCGCCGCAGTCGCCGAAGTACCTCGGCGTCGCACCATTCGCTACCCGTGGCACCGGGCCGGAATTCGCCCTCGACGACGCGCTTGTCGACGGCGAGTCTGCGTAGGACGTCGCGTACCACGGCGGTGCCGACCCCGAAGCGCGCCGCTGCGTCGTCGAGGGTGAACGGTCCGTGGGTTCGGGCATACCGGCTGATCAGGTCCACCAGCGGATCGTCGACGGGTTCGATGAAGGCGGCCGGAGTACCGATGGGAAGCGGGACGCCCAACGCATCGCGCAATCGAGCGGCGTCCTCGATGGCCGTCCACCAGTTCCGGCCGGCGAACGAGACCTCCATTGCCCGTTTGGCGTCGACGAGTTCGGCGAGCCACTGCGGATATTCGTCGCCGTCGGTGCGTAGGCCGACTTCGTCCACGGTCAACGGTCCGAGCAGGCGTAGCAGGTCGGCCACGCCTTCGATGTCCTTGGCGTGACGGTCCTCGGGAAGACGCTGCAGTTCGAGTTCCGTGGTGGTGATGACGCTGTCGTCGAGCAGCTCTCGCAGCTCGACGCGTCCGAGCAGTTCGGCGAGGAGCGCCGAGTCGAGTGACAGTGCGGCGGCCCGGCGTTCGGCCAACGGGCTGTCGCCCTCGTACATGAATGCGCCGACGTAGTTGAACAACAGCGAATTGGCGAACGGTGACGGTGACGGCGTTTCGACATCGACGATTCTGATCTGTCGTCGGCCGATGCGGGCCAGGATGTCCTCGAGGGCAGGAAGGTCGTAGACGTCCTGCAGGCACTCGCGGACGGTTTCGAGCAGGATCGGGAACGTCGGGTACTTGCGTGCCACGTCGAGCAGCTGAGCCGAACGCTGGCGCTGCTGCCACAACGGCGCGCGTTTGCCCGGGTTTCGGCGGGGGAGAAGCAGTGCGCGCGCGGCACATTCGCGAAATCTCGATGCGAACAACGCCGACCCGCCGACCTGCTCTGTGACGATGTCGGCGATCTCGTCGCGCTCGAACACGAACAGTTCTGCGCCCGGCGGCTGGTCGTCGGTGTCGGGGAGCCGGACGATGATGCCGTCGTCGGATGCGGTGGGGGCGGCGTCGATGCCGTAGCGCTCGATGAGCCTCGCGCCGACTGCGAGGGCCCACGGCGCGTGTACCTGCTGGCCGTAGGTGGAATGCAGCACCAGCCGCCAGTCGCCCAGTTCGTCGCGGAACCGCTCGACGATCATCGTCTTGTCGGTGGGGAGCTGACCGGTGGCCTCGAGTTGCTCGTCGAGCAAGGCGATGAGGTTGTTGACGGCGTTGGCGTCGAGACCGTCGGAGCTCAGTCGCTCGGCGAGGTTGCTGCGATCGGTGGTGCTTCGCAGGAATTCGCCCAGCGCCTGGCCCAGTTCGGCCGGTCGACCGAGACCGTCGCCGTGCCAGAAGGGGAGCCGGCCGGGTTGGCCGTACGCCGGGCTCACGAGCACCCGATCGTGGGTGATCTCCTCGATGCGCCAGCTGGTGGCACCGAGTGCGAACACATCACCCACTCGCGATTCGTAGACCATCTCCTCGTCGAGTTCACCTACCCTGGACTGCTTTTCACCCACCATGTAGACGGTGAAGAGTCCGCGGTCCGGGATGGTGCCACCGGAGGTGACGGCCAGTCGCTGCGACCCGGGACGGCCGGTGAGAGTGTTGGCGTCGCGGTCCCACACCAACCGCGGCCGCAGTTCTGCGAACTCGTCGGAGGGGTAGCGGCCCGAGAGCAGGTCGAGAGTCGACTCGTAGGCAGATCGGGGCAGGGTGGCGAAACTGCCTGTGCGACGGACCGAATCGAACCAGTCCTCCGCGTCGATCGGTTCGAGAGCGCAGGCTGCCACGGTCTGCTGCGCCAGGACGTCGAGAGGGTTGGCGGGAACGAACAACGCCTCGATCTTGCCCGACGTCATGCGTTCGACCGTGACCGCGCAGTGGATCAGGTCGGTTCGATGCTTGGGGAACAACACGCCCTTGGAGATCTCGCCGACCTGGTGGCCTGCGCGTCCGACGCGCTGCAGACCGCTGGCCACCGATGGCGGTGCTTCGACCTGAACGACCAGATCGACTGCGCCCATGTCGATTCCGAGCTCGAGGCTGCTGGTGGCCACGACGCAGCGCAGCCTGCCGGTCTTGAGGTCGTCCTCGATCAGTGCGCGTTGGTCCTTGCTGACGCTGCCGTGGTGGGCCCGGGCCAGCAACGGATCGGCACCGTGGTTCACGTCGTTCGGAGTGCCGACCTGCGAGGGCGGCTTGTGTTGTGTCTCCACGCCGTCGCCGATCCGTTCGGCGTACACCTCGTTGAGCCGCGCGGTGAGCCGTTCGGCGAGGCGACGGGAATTGGCGAAGACGATGCACGATTTGTGCTCGAGGATGAGATCGACCATCTTCTCCTCGACGTGCGGCCAGATCGAGCCCTGCGCCGGGGGAGCGGCGGAGGTGTCGGCGTTCGGATCGGTGACGCCCAGTTCGGTCATGTCCTCCACCGGCACCTGGACCGTCAGATCGAAGGTTTTCGGAGCGGGTGGTGCGACGATCTCGATGGGGGCCGCACCGGCCAGGAAACGGCCCACCTCCTCGTGCGGTCGCACCGTCGCGGACAGGCCGATGCGCTGGGCGGGCTTGTCCAGCATCGCGTCGAGCCGTTCCAGGGACACCGCCAGATGCGCGCCGCGTTTGGTGCCTGCCACGGCGTGAACCTCGTCGACGATCACGGTGTCGACCTCGGCGAGGATGTCGCGGGCGGCCGAGGTGAGCATGAGGAACAGCGATTCCGGGGTGGTGATCAGAATGTCCGGCGGAGTCTTGATCATGTTTCTGCGGTCGGCGGCGCTGGTGTCGCCGGACCGCACGCCGACCGAGATCTCGGGTGGGTTCAGGCCGAGCCGCTTGGCGGTCTGGGTGATGCCGACCAGCGGCGCACGCAGGTTGCGTTCGACGTCGACGGCAAGGGCCTTGAGTGGCGAGATGTAGAGAACCTTGGTCTTGCGAGTGCTGTCCGCACCCAGTTGCGCCAGCTCGTCCAAGGCCCACAGGAAGGCCGAGAGCGTCTTGCCCGAACCCGTCGGCGCCACCACGAGAGTGTGCGAACCACTCGAGATCGACGACCACGCGCCCAACTGCGCGGACGTGGGAGCAGGAAAAGCGCCGGAGAACCACTCCCGGGTCGGCCGCGACAACTTCTCCATCACCGAGAGCTCGCCCGCTACGTCGGTGCCCGTACTGTGCCTGGCCATCCCATCATCATGCCCCCGGGCACCGACAGATAATCCTCACGCGGTTCCCCGATCGCGCAGCGGTGTCGATTCGAGCGATTCGGGTACACCCCTCCCATGACCGACGACCAAGAGATCATGCAGAAGATTTCCGCGAAACTCGACGCTCTGCTCGGCAGCAAGACCAACGGACTGCAGAACGAGGTGCCTCCGGGCGCAAGCATCCAATCCGACGATGACGATGCCGAGCAGGGGCCGCTCGGTCGTGACTACCACCTGGCGAGCAAGTACGCGCAGGCGCTCGCGATCAACGAGCCACAGGTCATCGACCGTGACGAATTCGATCGATTGGTCGCCGAGTACGGCTGACCCCCGACACCGCCGCGACCCCGGCCCCGGCCCCGGCCCGCACACCGGTCCGGGGCTTCCTCGTGTTCCGATCTGGCGAACAGCGCAGCCACGGATCTACAGTCGGTGGGGTGACCGAGCGCAAGGAACCAGGAGTCACGTTCGAGTCCTGGGTGGACAAACAGATACGTCAGGCGCAGGAAAACGGCGCGTTCGAGAATCTGGAAGGGACCGGCAAGCCGATCCCGATGGGGGATCCCGGTGACGAGTTGTGGTGGGTGCGAGGCTTTCTCAAGAGGGAGAACCTGCCCGCCGACGCACTGCTGCCGACCGCATTGCAGCTCCGCAAGGAGATCGAGCGGCTGCCGTCGACGCTCATCGCCATCCGGCGCGAGGACTCGGCGCGAGATGTGCTGGACGAGTTGAATGCTCGCATCGTCGACTGGATTCGGTTCCCGACGCCGCCGGTCGTGCCGCTCGGCCCGGTGGACGTCGAGACCTGGATGCAGAGTTGGCGGATCAACCGCGCCGAGGTCGACCGACTCGCGCGCGAGCACGCCGCTCAGGCGGCCCGGACGTCCGGTGCCACGACGACGGGCGTCGGCCGACCGTCGTGGTGGACACGTATCGGCAGCAGGTTCATCCGGCGGCGCTGAGGCCCGGTGTCGTCGCGCACAGGGCCAGTGCATCGGCGGCGGTCGACACGAACGGAATGCTCGAGGTCCCGTCGACGCGAGTCCGGTCCGGCAGCAGGCCGTCGGATCGGCTGGGCTCGTCCATCGTCGTCCAGCCGGTCGCCCGCCGGACGATACCGCCGATCAGCGTGTCCGCTGCGTGGCGAACACCGCTGCGCACCGTGATCGGCGCGGTGTCGAGTTCCACCCGAGCGAACCGTGACGCCGCATCCACGGCGGCGGTGGTCTGCGCCGCCGACGATCGACCGCGCCGACCCGTACTCAAGCCGTGCCCGGGGAGATCGAGCACGACGGCATCGACCCCTCCGGCCGCGATGTCCGACGCCAACGTCGTCAGATACCGCCCGTGCGTACCGGTGTCCGCGAGAAGTACGACGGAACGATCGGATCCCGCGGACGACCGATGGATCTCGACGTGCACGCTTCCGTGACCGGTATCGAGCTGTCGATGGTCGATCTGCAGGGCCGCGACGTCCGCGCGGCTCAGCTCCACCGCCTCGGAGGCCGGGCGTAGGGCGGCTTCGCAGGCGATGCCGCGCGCGAGGGCGTCACCGCGCCGAAGCAGCGGCTTGCCTTGCAACAGAATCATCACCGCCGCGCTCTCGTGTGCCGTGAGGGTCGGAGCCCAGCCGGTGGCGCGGCCGAGGGCAGAGGAGTCGACGATCGGTTCGCCCGGCGTCACCCACTGCCCGGAGAAGGGCGTCAGGCCCAGCCGGAACGCCACGTTCGCGACGTGGGTCGCGGCCTTCTGGGGAACGTCGAACATCACCTGCCCCTGCATCGCGGCGAGTTCGCGTACACCGACCCAGTCCACCGGACCGAGGTTGTACGGGCCGACGAGGTCGGTCTTCGCGGCTCGGTGGAACGCGTCGGCCATGTCGTCCTGATACAGGAATTGATACGACGCGCGATCCGCGTCGGGAAAGGCTCCCACCGGGCCGGTGAACTGATCGATTCCGTCGTTGGAGAAGTCGGGTCCGACGATGTAGGTGCACCGCAGCATGGAGATGGCCATCTCCTCGGGGTGTCTGCGTAGCCACCACTCCGCGTAGTGCTCCACCTCGGCCTTGTCGTAGAAGTAGTAGCGGCCGGGGTCACCTGTGGGATAGGTGTTCTCGGTGAGCGGTTCCGGTGCGATGTCGGCACCGTACGCGTTGATGCTCGACGCGATCACCACCCGCGCGACGCCCGCTCGGTACGCCGAGTCGATCACGTTGCGTGAGCCGCGCAGGTTGATGTCGTGAGTTTCGGTCTTGTCCCTGAGCTCCTCGACGACGAACGCCAGATGCAGGACGGCATCGCAGCCGTCGAACAGCGTCTCGAGATCCGGCGACCGGATGTCCGATCGGACGGAGGTGAACTTGGGGTGTTGTATTCGCGCAGGCCGACGGGCGATGCCGACGACCGTGTCCACCTCGGGGTCGTCGAACAATCTGGGCAGGATCGCGGCTGCGAAATCGCTGGTGGCACCGGTGACCGCAATACGGAGACCGCGGGTGTGCTCACTCATCCGGGTAGTCCGGCCACGGCCTCGACGATGTGGTCCGTTGCGGTCGACAGCTGTTGTTCGGTGTGTGTTGCCATCACACACAGGCGCAGTATCGCACCGGATTTCGGCACCGCGGGGTGCAAGGCGGCGCTGGTGAAGATGCCGCGGTCGTAGAGGTTCTTCCACAGACTCATGGCCACCAGATCGTCGCCGACGTGGAGTGAGACGATCGGTGAGGCCGTGTCTCCGTGCGGGGTCGCTGATCTACCGGCTACGTCCAGCCCGGCCGACTGCAATCCGCCGCGCAGCATCTCGGCGTTGTCGAGGACGCGCCGAGCCCGATCCTTGCCCTCGTCGCTGCGGATCAGCTTGACCGAAGCCAGCGCGGCTCCCACCGCAGCAGGCACGCCGGAAGTCGTGAACAGGAAGGCGCGGGCCTTGACTCGCAGGGTGTCGATCAGATCACTCGATCCGGTGACGAACCCGCCGGTGGAGCTGGGGCTCTTCGACAGTGACGCCATCGTGACGTCGACGTCCTTGGTGATGCCGAAAAGCTCGGCGGCTCCGGTGAGTTGGGGCCCGTAGATGCCGAGGCTGTGGGCTTCGTCGACCATCAGTGCCGCGTGATAACGGATACACAGCTCGGAGACGGCATCGAGCGGTGCGAGGTCGCCCTCCATGGAGTAGAGGCCGTCGACGATGACCAGCACGGCCCCGTCGTCGACGACGGGCTGCTGGAGTCGGGCCTCGAGATCGGCCATGTCGTTGTGCTTGAACTTGACCACCGACGCTCCGGAGAGCGCGCTGCCGTCGCGGATCGAGGCGTGGGCTGCAGAATCGACGATCACCGTGTCACCGGGGCCGACGATCGCGCTGATCGTTCCGAGATTCGTCTGGTAGCCGGTGGTGAAGACGAGTGCGTCGTCGGTTCCGTGCCACTGGGCGATCTCGTGTTCGAGTTCGAGGTGGAGGTCCAGGGTGCCGTTGAGCAGGCGACTTCCGGTGACGGCACTGCCGAACGTGTCGAGCGCGTGCTGAGCACCCTCGACCACCTTCGGGTGGTCGGCGATGCCGAGGTAGTTGTTGGAACCGAGCATGATCTTGTCTTCACCCTCGACGCGAACGACGGGAGCGACAGCCGATTCCATCTTGCGGAAGTAGGGGACCACATCGGCTTCTCGGACGGCCCGCAGCAAATCCACGCGTTCGTCGCCGCCGAGTCGTTTCATCAATCTGTTGACAACCATCGTGTACCAGAACTCCTCACAGAGTCGATTGTGGTTCGTCGCGAATTCATGAGTTGATTCGGAGCCGGCGGCGACATCGATCGGTATTCGACGAAAGAATATTCGATGTTTCGATAGACGCTTTCGCAACGGAAATCAGTCGGTAAAACGGCCCGAAAAAATGATCTCGGTATTTTTTGATCGCCAAGATTTTACGATATCTTTAGTTTATCTGTGCAGGTCACAGGGTATCGTCGATGGTCAGCGCGAATTCACCTGCTCCACCGCTGTGATTATGGATTACAACCGATTTGTCGCGATCAAGTGATGGCACAAAATGGCGTAGATGCAATCAATCAGTGGCACACAATCGATTAGTGACACAAGGAGAAGAACTGTGACTGGATTAATGGTGCGCGAAAGGGAAACCCTCGAGAAGTACATGCCGGGTTTGATGCACTATCTGGACACAACCCCGCTGGATCGACTCGAGTCGCGTGAGTCGGACGCGATCGACAAGTTTCGAGAATTCGGTGGCACCGGTTTGGTGGTTCCGACCGAACTCGGGGGTCTCGGTGCTCCGGCCATCGACGCGGTCCGGGCGCAGCGGGCCATCGGGTCGCGGTCGCCCTCTCTGGGTGCGGGAACCACGATGCACCATCTCTCGGTCGCCTCGCTGACGGAATTCGCTCGCGGTGCCACCGAGGACGACCGTGCCTTGATCAAGGGACTGGTCGAACAGAAGGC
This sequence comes from Rhodococcus sp. 06-470-2, assembly GCF_002258235.1. Lineage (NCBI taxonomy): Bacteria > Bacillati > Actinomycetota > Actinomycetes > Mycobacteriales > Nocardiaceae > Rhodococcus > Rhodococcus sp. 06-470-2. The sequence goes on from NZ_NOYB01000045.1 coordinate 32,106, forward strand.
GATCGTCGCCTCCGGATTCTCGGAGGGCGTGACCGGCGGGAGTGTGTTCATCCCGACGATGACCGCGGTGAAGAAGGGCGAGAACTACATCGTCAACGGCAGCAAGAAGCCGTGCAGCCTGGCACGATCGATGGATCTGCTGACCTGCAGCGTGGAGATCGACTCCGGCGACCGTGCCGTCGCCCTGATCCCGGCAAGTCTCCCGGGAATGAGCGTGAAGCCGTTCTGGACCACCGACATCCTGGCCGGCGCGCAGAGCGAAGAGGTCCTGCTCGAGGACGTCGAAGTGCCTGCCAGTCTGGTTCTGCCGAACAAGGACGACGACCCCGACGGTGTGCACGAGATGACCGGATACCTCTGGTTCGGCATGCTGATCTCGGCCAACTACATCGGTGCAGCGACGTCTCTGCTCGAGCGCATGATCGAGCAGGACAAAGGCGACTACGAGGGATACGCTCGCGCGGCGGCCGAACTGGAGACGTCGATGGCGGCGATCGAGAACGTGGCCCGCGCCTTCGACGAAGGTGAACGCGGGCAGGACATCTCGGTGAGGTTGTTGTTCAACCGCATCGCCGTTCGCGACGCTCTGGTGCGGGGCAGTTCCGCTGCGGTCGAATCGTTGGGCGGGATCGGCTTCATCAAGTCACCCGAAATCGCTTATGTCGCAGCGGCATTGCACGCCTTTGCTTTTCATCCGCCGTCACGGCGATCGATCTCGGAGACCCTCGCCCGGTTCCACGCAGGCGAAGAGTTCGCCTTCGTCAAGTAGGGGTCAGTCCTCGAATCGCTCTTCGTCGGCCAGCTTGTCCTCGCCGCGGTTTCGGAAGAACTTGAATCCGGGGATTCCGATGACCGCGCGCCGGACGTCCTTGGTGACTCCGAGCAGCTCGTGAATCTCGGGGGACACCGTGTCGAGGGTGGCGAGGATGGGAAGCAGCGCTTCCATGTGAGCGAGGAGTCCAGGCAGCTGATCGACCATGGCGATCGCTGCGTCGACTTCCTCCTCCGAGAGGTTGTCGACGAACTTGCGGGCCATGGGTTCGGATTTCTTGGCGATGGGATCGAACAACTCGATCAGTTCGAGCGCGGTGTGCGAGGCGACCGATGCCGAGGCGACCACGTCGTCCGCGGCACCGGTTGTCCGCTGCACGCTGGCGACCACGGCGTCGGCGGAGTCGATCACGTGATCGATGCGTGTCATCAACATCTCAATACGCGTCAGCAGTGCTTCGATTCGGCCGGGGAGGGTAAGCGCGAAAGCGGTCGTGGTGAGCATCCAGCCCGCTCCGGCCCGCGCTACCGCGACTCCGCGCCGGAGCACCGTTTCGGTACCGAGGGGATCGGGGAGAACCACACCTGCCAAGACCAGAGCCATAGGAGCGACAATGCCACACCGACACCACGCCCCGAGTGCCGTTAGCCTCGACGCATGAGAGCTCTCGTCACCGGTGCCAGCGGATACATCGGGTCGCGGTTGGTGGCAGCGCTGCTGGCCGACGATGCCGACGTCGTCGTCGGCTCCCGAACGCCGGACAACCTGCGGACCTTCGACTTCTTCGACTCCGTCACCGCAGTCTCGCTCGACGTCACCGACGAACGGTCCTGCGCGGCCGCGTTCGCGGAATCCGGTGACATCGATGTCGCCTACTACCTCGTTCACGCCATCGGCGAGTCGGATTACCGCGCGCAGGACCGACGATCCGCCGAGCAGTTCGCAGCCGCGGCCGCCCGTGCGGGAGTGGGCCGAATCGTCTACCTCGGCGGTTTCGTACCCGACGACGACCATCTGTCGGAGCACCTCGCGAGCCGGGCGGACGTCGGCGAGGCACTGACGGTGGACGGCGTCGAGCTGGTCTGGCTCAGAGCGGCCATCGTCCTCGGTGCCGGCTCGACGTCGTACGAGATGTTGCGTTACCTCGCGGACCGCTTGCCGGTGCTGCCGCTGCCGAGTTGGCTGGCCGAGCCCGTGCAGCCCATCGCCGTCGACGACGTGCTGCACTACCTGGTGGCGTCCGCCGCCGCCGAGACGGTCCCGGCGGGCTCCTACGACATCGGTGGGCCGGATGTGGTGCCGTATCGAGATCTGGTGTTCGCGTACGTCGAGGCTGCCGGTCTCCAGCGCATCGGCGTTCCGGTGCCGCTGGTGCCGACCTCGCTCGCAGGAAAGGTGATCGGAAAGATCATTCCGGTTCCCGCCGGACTCGCCGAGGATCTCGTCGGATCACTGCACAACACGATGACGACGTCCGAAAGTCGGATTCGCGAGCTCGTTCCCGACCCTCCCCGAGGTCTCACCACGATTGCCGACGCCATGGCCCGTAGTGTGCGGGGAATGGTGGGTGACCCTCCCGGTGTGTGCGCCCTGAAGGATCCGCTTCGGCTGGCGAACACCGACGCGGCGTGGAGCGGCGGTGACGCCCTGGGGATCAGGCGTCGCGGTGTCGCGGCGTCGTCGGACCGCACGTGGGGGTTGATCGAAGCCCTCGGTGGGCGTCGACTGCTGTACTCGAAGCCCGTTGCGGCGGCGGTGCGAACCAATCTCGACGTGATGGCCGACGTGAATCGACGCGCGAGGTCGGTCGTGCGCCGACTGACCGATACCGAGGAGGCGTGATGGGAACGTGGTCCACGACCGCGCTCAACGTGATGAAGTCCGCTCTGGTCGACCCGGTCGAGCGCGATCACAAGGAGTCCGACGCAGCGTTCCGCAAGCGGCGAATCATCGTGCTGATCACACTGGTGATCGGTGCGACGGTGCTCTATTTCTCGCTCAAGGTCGAGCCGGGCGATCCGGCGTTCTACGCACTGACCCTGGTGTTGGCGGCGGTGTGGACGATAGGTGGATTCCTCTCGGGCCCATTGCATCTCGGACGCATTCAGGTCGGGGGATCGATCAGGCGACCGATCGTCACACCCATCCTGATCGGCCTCGCCGTCGGTGGGGTGTTCATGCTCGGCGGACTCGTCGTTCGGCAGATACCGCCGCTCGCCGACTTCACCGAGAACGTACTGGCGCACGCTCGGGTGGGTTCGCTGGTGCTCATCGTGTTCATCGCGCTGCTCAACGGCGTCGCCGAGGAGATCTTCTTCCGAGGAGCGTTGTACGCGGCCATCGGCGTCAGGCATCCGGTCATCATCTCGACGGTCGTCTACGCGATCGCCACCCTCGCCTCGGGCAACCCGATGCTCGGCTTCGCCGCGGTACTTCTGGGGTACGTGATGGGACTGCAGCGGCGTGCGTCCGGCGGAATTCTGGCGCCGATCCTGACGCACGTCAGTTGGTCGGCGGTCATGGTTCTCGCCCTACCGCCGCTCTTCGTGTGACCTCTGCCGGACGATCGAAAAGAGGCACAAGCACCGATTCGACCAGCGATAACGGATCTGGCCGCTGATTCGTTCGGGATCTGGGCTACATTGCGCAGGTGAGTGAAAATCTCGATCGCGTCGATCGTTTGATCATCGACGAGCTTGTCTCCGACGGACGCGCCACTCTGGCGACGTTGGCGGAGAAGGCTTCGCTGTCCGTCTCGGCCGTTCAATCCAGAGTCAGGCGGCTGGAGTCCCGACGCGTGATCCGTGGGTACACGGCGCAGGTCGACCCGGAGGCCCTCGGCCGGCCGCTGTCGGCGTTCGTGGCCATCACTCCGATCGATCCCGCGCAACCGGACGATGCCCCCGCCAGGTTGAAGCATCTGTCGGCCATCGAGTCGTGCCACTCGGTTGCCGGTGAGGAAAGCTACGTCCTGCTGGTACGCGTCGAGTCGCCGAGGGCGCTCGAGCGTCTGCTGCAGGAGATCCGAGCAACCGCCAACGTACGGACACGCAGCACGATCATTCTGCAGACCTTCTACGACCGCTGACCGCACGCCACACCCGGTCCGACGACATGGGCAGGTCGTACAGTCGGGCACCGACGGCGTCACGGATCGCGTTGGCCAGAGCCGGTGCCACGGGGTTGTACGGCGACTCGCTCATCGACTTGGCACCGAACGGACCCAGACGGTCGTAGGTGTCGGCGAACAGAACCTCGGTGCGGGGAATGTCCGCGAACTGCGGAACGTGATAGCTGCGAATCGAATCGGTGGTGACCAGACCGGCACCGTCGGTACGAATCTCCTCGTACAGTGCGCTCCCGATCGCCTGGGCGACGCCACCCTCGACCTGACCACGGCACTGCTGCGGGTTCATCACGGTTCCTGCGTCCGCGCTCTGCACCGACTGCAGTATTTTCACGGTACCGGTGTCCTCGTGCACCGCCACCCGGAACGCGTGCACGTTGAACGCGAGCGAACGCGGCAGCCCACCACTGTTGCCCGCGGTCACGAGGGTGCCTCCTGCCATCGTCAGAACGTCGTCGAGGGTGACGAAGCGATCTCCGCAGCGCACCCCCTCCGGTCCGAGTGTGCAGTCCGAATTCCGGTGTCCGGTCGCGGCGGCGGCCAACTCCAGGATCCGAGTCGACATCGCGCGAACCGCCGCGTACAGGGCCTTGCCCGCCACCACGGTGCCCGCCGAACCGAATGCGCCCGTGTCGTACGTGACCGAGTCGGTGTCGGATTGATCGACTCCGATGCGGTCGACGGACGTGCCCAGCTCACTCGCCGCGATCTGAGTGTGGACGGTGGTGGTGCCGTTGCCGAATTCTGCAGTCCCGAACCGTATCTCGTACCGACCCTCGGGCAGCAATGCCACCGAGGTCTCGGCGCGGTGACCGCGCGGCGGAATGGTCGCGATCATGGCCACCGCCATCCCTTCGCCGACCTTCCATCCCGCCGGTGCGTGCTCGCCGTTGCCGCGTCGCAGAGCGGCTTCGGCCAGATCGATGCACTGGTCGAGGCCGTAGCTGCCGAACTGCAGATCGTCCGCCTCGTGGTGGGCGGCGACGATGTCGTCGCCGGGGACGATCACGTTGCGCCTGCGGAACTCGAACGGATCGATGTCGATCTCTCGGGCGAGATCGTCCATCGCCGATTCGATCGCGAACATCACCTGCCCCAATCCGTAACCGCGGAAGGCTCCGGACGGAATGTTGTTGGTGTACACGGTTTTCGCGTCGACGCGCTTGTTGGCGCACCGGTAGATCGCCACCGACTCGCCGCAGCCGTGGAACATCACACCGGCACTGTGGTTCCCGTAGGCACCGGCGTCGGTGAGGACGTCGATCGACAGGGCCGTCAGGATACCGTCGGCGCTCGCGGCGGCGGTGACGTCGACACGGAACGGGTGACGACACGGCGACACGGTGAACTCGTCCGTGCGCGTGAACTCGAACTGCACCGGTCTACCGGTACGCAGTACCGCCAGCGCCACCACGTCCTCGGTGAGCAACTCCTGCTTGCCGCCGAATCCGCCGCCGACGCGCGCGGTGAACACGCGGACGCGATCGCGTGCCAAGCCGAAGATCTCGCAGATCTCGTCTCGCACCAGAAACGGAACCTGAGTGCTGGTGCGCAGATTCAGCTTTCCGGTCTCGTCCAACCAGCCGATGGTGCCGTGGGTTTCCAGGTGCACGTGCTGAATCCGCTGAGTGGTCCAGCGGCCGGTGACCACCGCAGCTGCGTCGCGAACGCCCGCGTCGACGTCCCCGGTACTGCCGTGCAGCTCGGCCACCAGATTGCGCGACGGATCCGCGATCCGAGCCGTCGCGTCCTTGTCGCCGTGGATCTTCGGCGCATCGTGGGCGAGCGCGGACTCCGGATCGAACACTGCGGGCAGCACGTCGTACTCGACGACGAGAGCGCGGCACCCTTCCTCGGCTGCCGCGACCGATTCTGCTACCACGATCGCCACTCGCTGGCCGATGAAGCGCACGACGGTATCGAGAACGTGGGTGTCGTCCGGATCGTCGACGCGGCGGTCGTGTCGGGCCGTCGAGAACGCGGTTCTCGGACTGTCTTTCGCAGTCAGGATCAACTCGACGCCCGGCACCTGCTCGGCCGCGCTGGTATCGATGGACACGATCCGGGCATGTGCATGTGGACTTCCGAGAACACTGGCGTGCAGCAATCCGGGAGGGGTGTGGTCGAGTGTGTACGGCTCGGTTCCGGTGACGATGCGGGTACTTGCCGGTGCCGCGAGGGACCGTCCACACGCCGGACCGTCGACGGACTTCTCGGTGTTGACCACTCCGCAGACCGCGTCGGACACGGCGCGATACCCGGTGCAGCGACACAGGTTTCCCTTCAGCCGTTCGGGAAGCTCGTCCAGATCGCCCTCGGTCAGCGTCGAGGCCGTGACGATCATTCCCGCAGTGCAGAACCCACACTGGAATCCGGCGGCTTCGACGAACCGGCTCTGCATCGGATGGAGATCGTCCGGTGTACCGAGCCCCGCAACGGTGGTGACGGACCGGTTCGCTGCACGGAACGCGGGGAAGATGCACGAATGCACCGGTTCACCGTCGACGAGAACCGAACATGCGCCGCAGTCGCCCGCGTCGCACCCCTTCTTCACCTCGAAGTGGTCGTGTTCACGGAGCATGGTGCGCAGACACTGACCTGGCCGTGGAGTGACATCGGTCGGCACACCGTTGATGTCTACGATCATGACAACTCCTCGCGGATCTGCTGCGCTGCAGTGCAACTGATGTGACGCCGCCAGTCCGGAGCCCCGTGGGGGTCGTCGTACCAGTGCTGGGGACCGATGGTGGCGGCGAGCGCGTCGTCGAGCTCGCCCGCCGTCGGCAGGGCCGGGAAGCGCAGAACGAACGGACGGACGGTCGACGCGCTGACGGTCAGAACGAACTCGCCGCCCTCGTCGACCCGCCCGATCACCACGGCCGCCGATCGGCCGAGCGGTGACAGCGCGAGCTTGCGCATCGCCGTTCGCGACTGGAGAGCGTGCAGTGGAACATCGATACTGCGCAGCACGTCTCCCGGTCGGAGGGCATTGGCGTGCGGGCCCGTGACCAGGTCTGCGATCGCGATGCGATAGTCGTGATCGGGGCCATCGCCCGACCACACCTGCCCGACGCCGTCGAGGGCTGCGGTCAACGAGATCATCGCTCCGGCAGGAAGAGCCAGCGCGATGTTGCCGCCGACGGTGGCGGTCTTCCAGATCTTGAACGAGGCCAACAATGCTGCTGCGCAGCGGGGAAACAGCGCGGTGGCCGGCCACGGAGAGGTGTAGCGTGCCAGCGTCTCGATGGTGCACGTCGCGGCGATCGAGAGCCCGGTCTCGGTGACTGTCAACGGCTCCCAGCCCAAGGCGGTGATGTCGACGAGGGTGGCCAGATGGTCCTGCTTCTCCGAGAACAGCCAGGTACCTCCCGCGAGGACCGCAGTGTCCACACGTCCTGGCGGAAGGTCCGCGCGGGAGCCGGGAAGCACGATGTCGTCGACAGTACCGAGATCCATGGTCGTCGTTCACCCCTCGTCCTCGCCGGCGGATCCTCCACGCCGGCAGATCCACCAGCCGATGTGTTCTCTCGAACTGTAGTGAGTATCTGTTACCGATCTTCGGTCGTTCGGCGATACGCCCGAAACCCGGTGGAAACAACCCACACATACTGTTTCTTCCTACGCGCTCGGCTGTTTCGGGCACGCTCAGCGAGGGCCGGGGGAGGAACCGCAGTGCAGGTCAAGGACTTGCTGGACGCCGCGCAGCTCGGCATTCGATTGCTCACCTCCGATACCGACGCACTGGGTCGGACGTTGCGATGGACGTACACGACGGATCTGCCCGACCCGTCGCGCTACATCGCGGGTGGCGAGCTGGTCATCACCGGTCTCGTATGGCATCGAACGCCCGCGGACAGTGAGATGTTCGTCCGGGCCGTCACCGAATCGGGAGCGTCGGCACTGGCCGCCGGTGAAGGGCTTCTCGGCCACGTCCCACCCGATCTGATCGACGCCTGCGAGCGGCACGGTCTACCGCTGCTCGCAATACCCGAGGCCGTGTCGTTCGGGGAGGTGACCGAGTTCCTCGTCGGCCGTGTCACCGGAGACCGCATAGCCATGCTGAACACCTCGCTCGTCCGGCAACGTCAGCTGCTCACGGCGATCGCGGACGGCAGAGCGCTCGACGAGTTGGCGTTGCACACCTCCAGGGAGACCGGGATGGCGTGTCTGATCTTCACCGCGACCGGACGTCGGCTGGTCGCCGAGGTCTCGGCGTTCTCCGATGCCGACGTGGACACGCTGACGCACGCCGCGCTGTCCTCCGAAAGGCTCCCCACGACAACCACTCTCGGTGACGGCGATGTGTACAGCATCTTCGGCATCGGACCGTCGCTCGTGCAGCGGACCACGCGATGGTTCCTCGCAGTGGCCGGAGACATGGCGACGTTCCCACCCGCCATCTCCGATGCGTTCGGTCAGCTCGCGGCGATCGCCGCGCTCGATCGTGCTCGACGCGAGGAGGGACGGCTGGTCCGTCGTGAAATCGCCGACCAGGCAGTGGCGTTGATCGAGGCCGACAGCACCAGACCCGAAGCCATGACGCGGCTGCGCCAGGCAGGAGTCGACCCGGACCGCTCGCTGGTGGTCGTCAGGGTCGTCCACAGCGGACGGATCGACCTGCGCGAGATGCTGCGCACGGTTCTCAGCGACACCCTGACCTCCTTCGGCGGCGGGTGCGTCGGATGCAGCACGCACGGCGACATCGTCGCCGTCGTGAACACCGACGATCCGAGCTTCACGCACACACTGCGAACCCGATTGAGCCGCTTGGGCTCCGGCATCGGACACAGCCGTCTGCTCGTGGGCGTCAGTTCCGAAGCGACCGGGATCACCATCGACGGCGCGCTGCGATCGGCCCGCCACGCACTGGAAATGAGCAGGCAAGGGTCGAGCCCGGTGACCATCACCGCGGGTGCGCAGCCGACATCGGCGGTGACGATGCTCTCGGCTCTGCCCGACGACGTGCGTCGGTCGTTCGTCGAACACGTTCTGGCGCCGCTGCTCGACTACGACCGGCGAACCGATGCCGGTCTGACCGATACCCTCCGCGAGTTCCTGGCCTCCGGCGGATCGTGGAACCGAACGGCCGAATCGTTGCACGTACACCTGAACACCGTGCGGTACCGAATCAAGCGAGTCGAGGAGTTGCTGGGCCGCGATATGAGTTCCACCTCGGATCGGCTCGATGTCTATCTCGCGCTTCAATCCATCCCTCGTTCGTCGGCTACCGGGGCCGCATAGGATCGAACGATGACTGGCTTCACCGGAATACCCTTCGCGGCCCTGGACTTCTACGAGGACCTCGAAGCCGACAACAGCAAGCTCTGGTGGAACGAGCACAAGGATGTCTACGACAACGCGGTCAAGGGTCCGATGACGGCGTTGCTCGCGACACTCGAATCGGAGTTCGGTACCGCAAAGGTCTTCCGCCCCTACCGCGACGTTCGCTTCTCCAAGGACAAGACCCCGTACAAGACCCACCAGGGCGGCTTCGTCGCTCGCGGTGACAGTCTCGGCTTCTACGTGCAGATAGATCCCGCCGGGTTGTTCGTTGCAGGCGGCTTCTACAACTCCTCGTCCGAGGGCGTTGCCCGCTACCGCCGCACCGTCGACGACGACGTCCGCGGAGCCGAACTCGAGCGGATACTGGCGACGCTGACCAAGGCCGGCTACGAGATCGGCGGCGACAAGCTCAAGACCAAGCCGCGGGGATACGAGCTCGACCACCCGCGCATCGACCTCCTGCGCCACAAGTCACTCACCGCGGGCAAGCATTTCGGCTCACCCGCGTGGCTCGAGACACCCAAGGCCGCGACGAAGGTGCGCGATGCCTGGCGAGCTCTCGCACCGTTGGTGGAGTGGACCGCGGCGCTGCACACATGAGCGCGGCACCCTATCCGACGACAGAGTATGTCCGCCAGGCACTTCCGGCGTCCGGGGCATCCTCGCGTTCGACGGTTGCCTGAATCAGACCGTACGGCCGATCGTCCGCGTTGAACACCTCGAGATTGTTCTCGATGCCGAACTTGCCCAGGTCGTAGACGAAGTGATGCTTGTTCGGTGCGGACATGGTGATCTCGGCGATGAACGGATACTTCTCCAGCACCGCCTCGCCCATGGCGTACAGAGTCTGCTGGAGAGCCAGCGACTGTAGATTGGCGAACCGTTCGATCATCGCCGCCTTCACGCCCGCGTAGACGCCGTCCCACTCGACGTCGGTGGTGGTGTATCGCCACTGCGCTGTCAGCGATGTCGCCATCACCCGGTCGGTCGTGGGCTCGAGAATCGTCAGGTCGTCCTCGAGGAAGCCGTGGAACTCCGAACCTGTCGACTTGAGAATCACCATCTCCTTGAAGCCGCTGATCACCCACGTCTTCTGCGCGTCACCCTTGCCCTCGACGGTCACCGCCGACGTACGGATCTCCTCGCCCTTGCGGGTCCACGTGTGATCGTGCTCGACGCCGTCGATCACCGCGCGAGCCCACGCGTACTCCTCGAGTTCGATGCGCGCACCCTCCACCGGCTCCACATCGTCGACGAAGTGGCGGGCCAGATCGAGGCCGTAACTCTCCAGGTGGAGCAATCCCTTGGTCTTCGCGTACGCGTAAGCGGTCTGCTTCTGAGTATCGGTGGGAAGGACATTGGACTGATCGCCCACCAGGTGAGCTGGGGAGAAGTCACCACGCAGAGCGCTCGAGACGTTGATGTCGTGGATCTCGTGCCGAGGCGAGTCCCGATAGATCCGCACCACGCGGTTCTCGGCCTTGCCGTACTGATTGGATCCGAGGACGATCTTGCCGGTCAGGTCGGTCATGTCAGCTCCCGCGATAGGTCGAATAAGCGAAGGGGGACAACAGCAATGGGACGTGGTAGTGGGCGTCGGGATCGGTGACGGTGAACGAGATGGACACCTCGGGATAGAAGCTCGGTGTTCTCGTCGCCTCGAAGTAGTCGCCGGTGTCGAACGACAGGCGGTACACGCCCGGATCGATCGGACCGGGCACGACCTCGCCGATGCGGCCGTCGCCATCGGTGGTGGCCGTGGAGATCTCGCCTTCCTCGGGATGGAACAACCGCACCCTCATCCCTACCGCAGGTGTCCCCGACGTCGCGTCGAGGACGTGCGTCGACAATCCCGTCACTGCTCGGGGCCCAGCATGCGGCCGAGGCGAATTCGATTGATCTTGGCCAGTTCCACGCGCAGCACCCGTCTTTCGGTTTCGGCATCGTTGTCGAGCCTCTCCTCGAGGATAGCGAGCAGTTCCTCCGCGGATCTGCCGGTGGCGCACACCAGGTAGACGTGACCGAACTTCTCCTCGTAGGAACGATTTCCCGCCGCCAGCTTGTCGAGCACCTCGGTGCCCGCGCTCGTCACCGCGGCCTGCTCACGTTTCGACGACGGGTTGTCGGCCTTGCCTCCGATCCGAGGATGACCGTCGAGCGCATGGTCGATCTCCGCCTCGGGTAGTTCGGCCAACACCCGATCTGCTCTGTCCAACAGCATGTCTCGGCTGTCGAAGGGGCGACCGTGGGCGACTCGACGGGCCCAGATCGACGACGCGCAGCACTCGTAGAGCGCATGCATCGCCTGCCTGTCACTGAGCCGATTGAACCCGTCGAGCCCTATCCATTCGTGTAGCAACTCGCGCTCTCTATCTGAAATCGTTGATGCGACCGAACCGCGCGGCCGCGATCGGGTTGGCATCGGCCACGAGATCGTCGAACCGGTAGTTGGCGATCTTGGCAATCTCGATCATCGCGAACGACCGCTCGGCCGACGGTGCGTTCTCGACGCGAGACCAGCCGTTGGCCAGGACTCGATCGTAGCGTTCGGTCTCCCGCGCGCAGATCACCAGCGGGAAGCCGAAGTGTTCCCTGTACTCGGCGGCGAGTTGGACGATGTTGTTGTGTTCGTCCTCCTCGAGGTTGGACAGGCCGACGTGATCGGCCGCGTTGAGGGTGCCGGTGGCGTCCTCGCTGCCGAGATCGGGGTAGCTGTTGATCAGCTCGATCTGTTCCTCGGTGGTGCCGGCCAACAGTGCCTCCTGGAAGGCCTCGCGCAGACCGTGCGCATCGGCGAAAGGGCGCTGCTGGTAGGCGCGTTCGACCACCCACGGAGTGCCCTGCACCAGGCCGCCGAACGTGGCGGCGAAGTCCTCGGCGGACATCTCGTTGACCCTGTCGAGGGTGATGCCTTTACCCGGACCGCCTGCAACCGCCTGGCCGCGGTTGCCGATGTGGAAGAACAACACGTTGAGCACGATCGCGGACACCGCGCCCAGAACGATGCCGCTGCCGAACAACATCTCGAGCCAATCCGGCACGCCCTCGGAGACCGACGGTTGAATGGTCACCAGCATCGCCAGTCCGAGACTGGTGGCCACGATGATCAGGTTGCGATGATCGGTGAAGTCCACCTTCGACAGCGTCTGGATTCCGACCACGGCGACGGTCGCGAACAGCGCCAGCGCGGCACCACCGAGTACCGGTGGCGGGATGGACGCGACGACCGCCGCGGTCTTGGGCAGCAGGCCGAGCAGGATCATGATGCCGCCGGCCGCGGCGACGACCCACCGACTGCGCACACCGGTCAGGCGCACCAGACCCACATTCTCCGAGAACGCCGTGTACGGGAACGAGTTGAACGTACCGCCGATGACGGTGGCCACTCCGTCCGCCCGCAGAGTCGCTGCGATGTCGTCCTTCTTGATGCGCTTGCCGACGATCTCACCCGTCGCATACACACTGCCGGTGGTTTCGACGGCGATGATGAGCATGACGACGATCATCGAAATGATCGCGATGACACTGAATTTGGGTACTCCGAACAGGAAGGGTTGGGTGAAGCCGACCCACGATGCATCCGAGGTGCCGTCGAAGTTCATGTCTCCCAGCACGAATGCCACAGCGCTTCCGATCACCAGGCCGAGCAGCACGGCGATGGTGGCCATGAAGCCCTTGAAGAAACGTTGGATCAGCACGATGATCAGCAGCGTGCCGATCGCGTACGCCATCCACCGGCCGTTCGTCGGATCCTGCTCGTGCGTAGCGGGATTGGTCACCGCATCGTTGACGGCAACCGGGAGCAGCGCGACACCGATGATCGTGATGACGGTACCGGTCACCACCGGCGGGAAGAACCGCAGCAGCTTGCTGAAGTACGGAGCCATGAAGAAGGTGACGAGTCCGGCGACGATGACGGCGCCGTAGACGTACAGCAACCCCTCGGTGCCGCCGCCGTTCGCCATCGCGATCGCGATCACCGGAGAGACACCGGCGAACGTCACACCCTGCAGCAGCGGGAGTCGAACGCCGACCTTCCAGAATCCGACCGATTGAATGATCGATGCGATGCCGCAGGTGAACAGATCCGCATTGATCAGGTGGATCAACTGTTCGTTGGTCAGTCCGATCGCGCTGCCGATGATGATCGGTACCAGGACAGCGCCTGCGTAGAACGCGACGACATGTTGGAACCCGTAGGCGGCAAGTTTCGGAACGGGAAGCACTTCGTCGACAGGATGGACACGTTTGCGTGTGGTGGGCTTGACGGACATGGGTGGGCACCTCGCGGAAGCAACAGGGCAGGATTCCTGCGACGCTGCAGGAGAAGTGCACTAAGAATCAGCCATCACGCCTATCCTCGCTAGTCGAGCGCGCACAAACTTCGGGGCGTACTCGACGTGGACGTTGTGCGAACATCCAAGACTCCACCCAACGGAGAAGGGAGCGATCGTGTCGGACCTGGCCGTCGGAGTGCTACTGGCCGCCGGTGCCGGAACGCGATACGGATCGCCCAAGGTTCTCGCCCACGACGGGCTGTGGTTGCGGACGGCGGTGCAGGCGCTGCGCGACGGTGGCTGTGATCGCGTGGTCGTGGTTCTCGGCGCAGCAGATGCGCCCATGCCCGACGGCGTGATCGCGGTGCACACGCCCCACTGGAACCAGGGCATGAGTGCCTCCTTCACCGCCGGTTTGGCGGCGACGGCGGACGCGGAATACGCGGTGGTGCACGTGGTCGACACCCCGGACGTCGGACCCGAGGTGGTGCGGGCAGTACTCGCCGCCGCGCGGGAAACCGGTCTCGCCAGGGCCGTGTTCGACGGCCGTCCCGGCCATCCTGTCGTTCTGGCGCGTCGACACGTGGACGCAGCCGTGGCATCGGCATCGGGAGACTCCGGTGCCCGAGACTTCCTGCGGGGAAGAGACGACGTCGTTGCCGTCGAATGTTCGCACTGGGCAACGGGAATCGATCACGACTATCGGTGAGCGCCCGGTCGGAGGATTCGAGCGGCAACGGCGTCGATCATGCCGTCGAACTGATGACCACCGGTCGGGAACTCGACCACCGTCGCCGACGGAAGAGCCTTCGAGTTCAGCGCCAGGTGAGAAATGGGAACCACGTCGTCGTCCCCGCAGTGAAGCAGCGTCAGGTCGGTCTCGGGCTCCTGGGTGGTGAACGCGTAGTCGGCGACGTCCCACCCACGCGGCGTCCAGTCCGGCATTGCCAACAGAGTGGCTCGCAGGGGTCGCTCCCGGCGATGTTCTGCCAAGACCCTGACGAGGATCGATGCGCCGAAAGAATGCGCAATCACCGCATCGTCGGGTCCGAGCCGGTCCAGGTGCTGCCGAACCGGTTCGGCCCAGTCCTCGAAACCCATCGCGGTGTCGGGCAGCTCCGGCATCCGAGGGTCGAGGCGCAGAGCCTGCGCAAGCCCGTTGGCCAGCGGTGCGTCGTCGACGAATCCGCCGGCACCGTGAACGAACAGAAGTCGGCCGACCATGCTGTGGTCCTTTCCTCGGCAATGCCGTCATCGGAGATGACCGAACTGCGGCCGTGAATTCACCGGTTGACTCGGATTCGGGGTCCGTGCGAGCATCGGCGGCAGCGTCGCGTGTCGATGACGGACTGCGTCAGGCATGGAGGCGTCGTACTGCCCAGGAGCAGCGCATGTCCATTTCGTTCGATCACACCATCATCGTGGCGAAGAACAGTTCCGACTCTGCGGCGTTCTTTCGCACGCTGTTCGCTCTGCCGGAGGCACCGTCGTGGGGGCCGTTCGTCAACGTGCAACTCACCGACGGCACGCTCGTTCAATTCGCCGAGCCTCCCTTCGACGATATTCAGTTCCAGCACTACGCCTTTCGAGTCAGCGACGATCTGTTCGATGCGGCCTACGCCAGGCTTGTCGACCAGGGCGTCGAGCACTGGGCCGATCCTCGGATGACCGAACCCGGCACTGTCAACACCGGGCACGGTGGCCGCGGAGTGTACTTCCGCGACCCGACCGGTCACTTCTTCGAGATGCTGACGCACTCGTACCTGCCGACGCCGGGTGAGCCGGTACCGTAGCCACCGTGGCCGAGCACCAGCATGTTTCAATGACGAGATCTGCCTACGACACCGTCGCCGAAAGCTACGCCGACCTCGTCCGCGACGAGCTCGACGGCCGACATCTCGAGCACGGATTGTTGGCGACATTCGCGGCCCGGGTACCGAGCGGGTCCGTTCTGGAGGTGGGCTGCGGATCCGGCCGCGTCACCGCGGAGCTGCACCGCCTCGGCCTCGACGTAGCGGGAATGGATCTGTCGCCCAACATGATCGAGGTCGCTCGGCGCGAACATCCGCACCTGCGATTCGGTGTCGGATCCATGGAGGCGTTGGACGCGGGGGACAGCTCCGTCGCCGGGATCGTTGCCTGGTACTCGATCATCCACACCCCTCCGGCGCACCTGCCTGCCGTGTTCGCCGAACTGCATCGAGTGCTCATGCCCAACGGTTCACTGCTCTTGGCATTTCAGTCCGGCGACCAGCGAGTGCGGCTCGAACACGTCTACGGGCACTCGGTCTCCTACGACGCCTATCGACTCGACCCCGACGCAGTCGCGGGCATGCTCGTCGACGCGGACTTCGAGGTGGACGTGCGCGTGCATCGAGCCCCGATGGGGCACGAACCCACGCCTCAGGCGTATCTGTTGGCCCGCACACCAGCAACGCGGTCGTGATTTTCGGACCGGATGCTGCGCTGCCACATCGCCCTGCGCGAATCGTCGTCGCGGGGACATCCGGTTCCGGCAAGACCACGCTGGCCGC
Source organism: Rhodococcus sp. 06-470-2 (assembly GCF_002258235.1). Taxonomy (NCBI): domain Bacteria; kingdom Bacillati; phylum Actinomycetota; class Actinomycetes; order Mycobacteriales; family Nocardiaceae; genus Rhodococcus; species Rhodococcus sp. 06-470-2. The sequence continues at coordinate 48,099 of NZ_NOYB01000045.1, forward strand.
GCGCCTCGGGTGCCTGCTCGGCATCGAACACATCGAGATCGACAGCCTGTTCCACGGACCGAACTGGACACCGCGTCCGACCTTCGAGCACGACGTCGACGAGTTCGTTGCACGTTCTTCGTGGGTCACCGAATGGCAGTATGTCCGAGACCGTCTCGCCGACCGAGCCGAGCTGTTCCTGTGGCTCGACCTACCCCGTCGAACAGTTATGCGGCAGGTGACAATTCGGACGCTACGCCGCAGGTTCGGTAGGCGTGAGCTGTGGAACGGGAACATCGAGCCGCCACTGCACCGCATCTTCCTCGACCGTGAACACATCATTCGATGGGCGTGGAACACCGATCGGTCGACCACCGAGCGGGTGCGGCAACTGAGTGTGCGCCGCCCTGAGCTGACGATTGTCCGCTTCCGGTCGCATCGGGACGTGGACGCGTGGATTGCGCGCCAACTCATTCCTCTCGCGCGTCACTGAGCGGCAGGTGCGGTCAGCAGCCCAATTGTGTTGCCAGAGACTCGATCGAGTCGACGCTGTGGGTCCAGTCCGACTCCGCGGCGAGGTCGGCGGTCTGGCTCGGCCCGTGTTCGAGTGGACGGGCGACGAAGGCCGTAGCGAACCCGCAGTCGGCTGCTGCCACGAGATCACTGTTGTGGGCAGCGACCATCATGCATTCGCTCGGCTCCAGACCCAGAATCTCCGCGGTGCGGAGATACGCGTCGGGCATGGGCTTGTACGCCTGGACCGGTTCTGCACCGAGGATCGCGTCCCACGGCAGTCCAGCGTTCTTGGCCATGTCGAGAAGCAACGAGATATTGCCGTTGGAGAGCGGGGCGATGATGAAATCGGTCCGCAGTCTCGTGAGACCGGGCACCGAGTCCGGCCACGGATCCAATCGGTGCCACACGTTGTTCAAGGATGCGACGTCGGCGTCGTCGAGCTGAACGTCGAACTCCGACAGCACGACTCGAAGAGACTCGAGATGAAGTACGTCGAGCCGCGTGAACGGTCGACTACCCGACCTGACCTGTTCCATCGCCGGTTGATACAGGCTGCGCCAGCGGTCGGCGAATGCATGACTGTCCACGTCGGAACCACACAGAGATTCGACCTCACGGGCCACACTGGTGCGCCAATCGACCACCGTGCCGAACACATCGAACAGAAGCGCCTTCAACGATCCCTCTTCTTCTTCTTCTTTTTCTCGTTCTTGGAATGGCCACCTGCCGACAGCACCGCACCCGCCAACGGAATGAGAAGGAAGAAGAGCCAGTTCTGATCGAAGTCGGTGAGGAAGAACAATGCCAGGGAACCGAATATCACCACCGGCATCACCACTGCACGCCAGTCGATACCGGTTCCGGCCGTTGCCGGAACGGGCGACGCCCCGGTCCGAGCAGGTGCCTGGGCCGTACCCGGCGTCGCGGGGAGATCGACGAATACTGTGTCGAGCTCCCCACGCGTCGTGGCCGAAGCGATAGTGGCACTGCGCTCGTCGAACTCGGGAACCGTGAGGCGACCCTCGCTGAAGTGCAGGCTCAGCGCGTCGAGCGCCTTTTCCCGATCAGCTGTACCGATACGAATTTCCGGAAGCTCGGACACTGCTACAGGGTAACGCTATCCAAGGCCCGGATTCGAGCCAAAATTCGCATCGCTACCGATATGTCGTTATTTGATTTCTGCGAGGACGGTGCCTTGGGTGATGGCGTCGCCTGCGGTGACGGTCAGGCCGGTGATGGTGCCTGCTTTGTGGGCGTTGACGGGGTTTTCCATTTTCATCGCTTCCAGGACGGCGATGAGGTCCCCGGCCTCGACGGTGTGGCCTTCGTCGACAGC